>JBKHEJ010000209.1:0-4587 GCA_046540855.1 Nitriliruptoraceae bacterium | reverse complement strand
TGCCGCAGCGCGCCGGGCCAGGCCTGTGGGACCGTCACGGTGAGCTCACCCGCCTTGAGCATCGTGGTCAGGACGATCGCGGGCCAGGCACCGGGGCGGGGCCGGTCGCAGGTGAGGAGGACCAGCAACCGATTGGCGAGGTTGAGCGCCTCGACCCGGGTGGTCCGGCGCGGGCCTGCCCCACCCCGCTCGTGCAGCGCGAGCGCCGTCGGCTCGTACCACGCGCTCCAGCCGAACCGACGCGCCCGCCAGTCCAGCTCGACGTCGTCGAAGTAGGCCACGAGATCCTCGGTCAGCACCTCACCCGAGGCCCACCGCACCTGTTCGAGCATCGTCCGGCGGTGCAGCACACACGCCCCGGAGGCGCCGAACACCTCACCGGCGGGCAGGTGGTCCCGGTCGACCTCGCCCTCGCCGCGGTTGCGCACCAGCCGCGGGCGGGTCAGGACGTGTCCCGTGGTGTCCAGCACCAGCCGCCCGTCCGGTAGCGGCGTCGCTCGTCGCACGCGCGGCTGGACGCTGCCACACCCCGGGTCGGCGCTCAGGCGCTGCACGCAGCGGGCGAGAAGCTCCGGGTCCAGCACCACGTCGGGGTTGACGAGCAGGACCGCCTCGACGGCCTCTGGCAGGCGCACGAGCGCGTCGTTCACGCCCCCGCAGAAGCCCCGGTTCGTGCGGTTGCGGAGCAGACGGACCGGGTGGCGGCGTGCCTGGTGGCAGGCGCGCTCCACCACCGCGGCGGAGCCGTCCTGCGAGGCGTTGTCCACGACGATCACCTCGAGGTCGGGGTGCGTCTGTGCCTCGAGGCTCGCCAGCAGCGCCGGCAGGTGCACGGCGCTGTTCCATGCCACCACGACCGCGGCGACCCGCACCCGACTCAGCCCCGGGCCTGCCGGCGCTGCAGCCGGGGCAGCGGGATCGGCGCGCCCTTGCCCTCACCGGTACGGCGGGCCGGACCATCGCTCACCACGGCCGTTGCCCGCAGGTCCACCAGGCCCGCACCACCCGGCGCCGGCGCGACCGAGAAGCGGGCCGCCTCGGCCACCACCGCCCAGGTCTCGCGGCCGGACACGTCGGTGACGGAGCAGGCGATCGCGTAATGCCCGGCGAGCAGGTTCGTGGTGAAGCGGATCTCGACCGTCGCCTCCTGCCCGACCTGCAGCGGCCCCACCGCCACGCCCTGCCAGGTCGTGTGCACCTCGAACAGGTGCGTCCCGTCCCCGCGCGAGACCACCATGCCGACCGAGCACACCTCGACGTCGACGCGCGCCCGCAGGCGGATCCGGGCGGTGAGGTGCGCGGCCGGGGCGACCTCGGTGACCTCCTCCCCGCCCGCATCGACGAGTTCGACCTGCTCGATGGAGACCTGCCGGGTGCCGCGCCGCCGATCGAGCCGGGGCGCGGAGCGGGTGGCGACCCGCTGCCGGTACAGCTCGACCCCCTCCGAGACCGGCCCGTCGAAGATCACGTGCCCGCGGTCCAGCACGATGGCCCGGTCGCACATGTCCCGCACCGCGTCCAGGTCGTGCGAGACGAGCAGGAAGGTCTTGCCCTCGGCTCGGAAGGAGCGCATGCGCTCCAGCGAGCGCTCCTGGAACTCAGCGTCCCCCACGGCGAGCACCTCATCGACGAGCAGGATGTCCGGGTCGACGGTCACCGCGACGGCGAACCCGAGCCGTACCTCGAGCCCGGAGGAGTAGGTGCGCACCGCGGTGTCCAGCAGGTGCCGCACGCCGGCGAACTCGACGATCTCGTCGAACCGCTCCTCGATCTCCGCACCGGTCAGCCCGAGGATCGCACCGTTGAGCCGGATGTTCTCCCGCCCCGTCAGGTCCCCGTGGAAGCCAGCACCGAGCTCGAGCAGGGAGGCGACCCGGCCGTTGGTGAGCACCGTGCCGGCGTCGGGTGGCAGGATCCGCGCGAGCAGCTTCAGCAGCGTGGACTTGCCTGAGCCGTTCGGACCGATGATCGCGACCGACTCGCCGTGGGCGACGGTGAAGGACACGTCCTGAAGCGCGTTGAAGTCGGTGTAGGACGCTCGCCGCATCCGGGCGAGCCGCTCCTTGATCCCGCTCGGACGCTCGTGGAACAGCCGGAAGGTCTCGGTGACCCCATCCACCACGATGGCGGGCTGGGTCGGGTCGACCTGGGCCCCGGTGAGCTGGCCGAGGCTGCGACGGGAGCGCTCGCCCACCTCACACCTCCTTGGCGAAGGTGCGTGCCCGGCGCCGGAAGGTGAGGTAGCCGAAGGCGAGCCCGGCGAGGGCCCAGGCCAGGGCGAACCCGATGTCGCCGAAGCCGGGGAACGCGGGGGGGCCGGCCAGCAGCGGGCCCTCGGTCCCACCGGCGGCGGTCACCGAGCCGTACAGCCCGAGGCGCGCCAGCTCGATGAACGAGGTGGCCGGGTTCGCCGCGATCAGGGCCCCCACCCAGGCGTACCGCTCACCCATCTGGGCGGTGACCAGCGCCAGCGGGTAGATGACCGGCGTCGCGTAGAACCAGATCTGGAAGAGGACGACGAACAGCTCCTGGAGGTCCCGGAAGGTGACGTTCACCCCGGCGAACCACATGGCGATCCCGGAGGTGAACAGCGTCAGCAGCGCGATGGCGAGCAGGGTGGTCGGCAGGTGCAGGAGCACCCCCCACCCCCGGGCGTAGATGAGGTACGGGCTGAGCACCAGGAGCGCGAGCAGCAGGTGGATGAGCTGGGCGAGCACGTGCGAGAGCGGCAGCACCTCGCGGGGGAAGTACACCTTCTTGATGAGCTCGCCGTTGCCCACGATCGAGTGGATCGCCCCCTGGCAGGAGTTCTGGAGGAACTGCCACACGAGGTAGCCGGAGATGAAGAAGGCCGGGAAGTCCGCCACCGGGATCCGCACGATCTGGGTGAACACGACGCTGAACACGATGGTCATGAGCACCGGGGTCAGCATCGACCAGAGGAACCCCAACGCCGAGTTGCGGTAGCGGACCTTGAGCTCCTTGCGGACCAGCTGCACGAGCAGCTCCCGCGCGCGCCACAGCTCGACCAGCTTCGTGGAGACCGCGAGGGTCGCGCGACGCGGCGCGGCGGGCACGGGTGCCTCGGCACCTTCCGGACCTCTCGTCACGACCGCTCCCCCGGAGCCACCCCACCCGTCGACCACGACCGGCACGACCGCCGCCGTGCGGCCAAGGTCGTTTGTAGCACAGCCGAGCGACCTCGCCGTCCCTCCCGGCCGGGCAGGACCCGCCGGCAGCCAAGCCCGCCCCGCACCGGCCGCCGTCACCCGCTCGGGACGTGCTGCGAGGGCCCGCGGCTGCTGCCGTCCGGCAGCCAGGCCCCATCGGCGACCAGGACCGGACCTGTGACGACCACGTCGGCACCGAGGTGGGCGGCGCGGCCCGTGGCCAGGTGCCGCACCCTGCCCCGCGGTCCGAGCCGGGTGCCCTCACCGAGCACGCTCGCCACCACCTCGACGTCGGCCCCGAGCACCGCGCCAGGGCCCGCGACGACGTGGGGTCCGACCCGGGCGCCGGGCCCGACCTGCACGCCCTCGGCCAGCAGGATGGGACCGGTCAGTCGGGCGGTGTCGGCCACCTCGACGTGCGCGCCCCGCCGGATGCCCGCCGCGTTTGCGGGGTGGCGCTCGAGCGCCGGCCAGCTGAGCTCACCGTCCAGGGCGGCCCGATGCCCGTCGAGGTACCGCTCGGGGGTCCCGAGGTCGGCCCAGGCGGCGTCGCTGACGATGCCCTGGACGCGGGCGCCGTCGGCGACGAGGCCCGGGAAGACCTCGCGCTCGAAGGACAGCGCACGCCCCGCCCCGAAGGCTGCCAGTGCCTCAGGCTCGAGCACGTAGGTGCCGGCGTTGACCGTGTCGTGCTCGGGCAGACTGCCGGGCGGGGGCTTCTCGACGAAGCCGGTGATCCGGTCGCCCTCAAGCACGCACACCCCGAAGCTCGAGGTGTCCGGCACGCGGGTGAGCACCAGGCTCGCGTCCGCACCCGCCGCCGCGTGCCGACGGGCCACCTCGGCCAGATCGACGTCGGTGAGGACGTCCCCGTTCAGGACGAGCACGCTGCCCTCGCAGCGGTCGATGACGGCGCGGACACCACCGGCGGTGTCCAGCGGCTCAGGCTCAGGCACCGCCTCCAGCGTCATCCCGAGCCGCGCCGCGACCGGCTCGAGCACGGCGAAGGGGGCGGGGTCGGCGCCCACGACCAGCCACACACGGTCCACCCCGGCCGCCGCGAGCCGGTGCAGGACGCCTGCGAGGAAGGGCTCGGCGCAGAAGGGCAGGAGCGGCTTCGGCACCGTGTCGGTCAGCGGCCTGAGCCTCGTGCCGGCCCCGCCCGCCACGATCATGGCCTCCCGGACGCTCATCGACGCTCCTCGCTCGTCACCGGCCGCGGCCCGCGCGCCGGCGCAGCGGACGTGGGCTCGGTGCCGCTCCGCAGCTCACCGGTGCTGCTCGCGCCCGGCCGCACGCGCGCGGCGACGGTACCGAGCAGCACCCACGCAGCCAGCCCGATCGGCAGCAGGGGGCGCAGGAGCCGGGCGGGCCCACGGAGGCGGCTGGCGAGGTAGCGGTCGAGGCTGCGGGCGTG
>JBKHEJ010000208.1:0-4605 GCA_046540855.1 Nitriliruptoraceae bacterium | reverse complement strand
CACCGTCCTGCTGCTTCGGCCGACCCAGTCCCCGGTGGTGTTCCTCCAGCAGCTCGGGCGGGGCCTGCGGCCCTCCCCCGGCAAGCTCCGGCTCACGGTGCTGGACCTGATCGGTAACCACCGGGCCTTCCTCGACCGGCCCCGGCCGCTGCTCGGGCTGTTCGGTGAACGCGAACCGGACCCGGCCCGGGCGCTCGCGCTCCTGCGTGACGGGATCGCCGACCTGCCCGCCGGGTGCGCCATCGAGATGGACCTGACCACCGTCGAGCTGCTCGAGTCGCTCCGCTCCCGGGCCCGACGCAACCCGCTCGAGGAGTACCTGCGCGCCCGCACCGAGGAGACCGGCGAGCGTCCCACCGCCGTGCAGTGCCTGCGGGCCGGGTTCAACCCCGCGAGCCTGCGACGCAAGGGCGCCGGCTGGTTCGACCGGCTCGACGAGATCGGGGTGCTGTCCGATCAGGAGCGCGCCGCGGTCGATGCTGCACGGCCGTTCCTGCGGCGCATCGAACGGGAGAGCATCACCAAGTCCTTCAAGCTGCTAACCCTCCGGGCCATCACCCGGCGCGGCTGGCTGTGGGCCCCCGCGCCGGTCGACGAACTCGCCGGGGAGGTCCGTGACGCGCTGCTGGCCGACCCTCGGCTGCTGCGCGACGTCGCGGACGAGACCTCGCCCGACCCGGCCGATGCGGCGGCGGAGGTGTGGCGGGCGTACATGCGCAAGAACCCGATCGCGGCCTGGGCCGGGGAGATGCGGGCCGACCCGAGTTCCGCACCGTTCGTGCTCGTGGACGAGACGCTGATGGCCAAGCTCGATGTCGCTGCGGAGCTTCGTCCAGCGGTCGAGGAGCTTGTAGCGGAGATCGTCGACTGGCGGCTGGTTCGCTACCTCGACGACCTCGGAACACGGCAGCGAGGAGGCGCCGACCGTCGGAGCGGGCCGGTCGTGGCGCAACTGAAGGTCTCGCAGAGCACCGACCGCCCCATCCTCTTCCTGCGCCGAGAGCACAACCCGCCGCTCCCCCACGGCGAGGTCGAGGTGATGATCGACGGGCAGCCGCACATCGCCAGGTTCGTCAAGGTCGCCTGCAACGTGCTCACCCGCCCGGGCTCCGAGACCAACGTGCTCGCCGAGGTGCTGCGCGGCTGGTTCGGCGAGGATGCGGGCGCCCCGGGGACCCACCACAAGGTCGAGCTCGTGGCTGCCGATGCAGACCAGGGCTGGCAGCTGCGGCCGGTCCATCCAACGGGGTGAGCAGATGATCCGTCAGAACAAGGTCCCGCTGGAGGCCGCCGATGCGCCCATGGTTGGACGCGATAGGAGCCGCCGTGTCAGGAGGTAGGGCGGGTGTGGCGGCGGCTGTGCATCTCGTGCTGTCGCCTCGCAGTCGAGGGGCACGATCTCGTCATGACCGATCACGCGCAGACCCTGCTTCGCGAGGCCCTCTCGCTCTCCGAGGAGGAGCGCGCAGACCTGATCGCCGAACTCTTGATCAGCCTTGAGAGCCCTGTGGAGGATGACGAACTGGCCGTCGATCGGGCGCGGGCCAAAGCGCTTGAGCGACGGGCACAACGGGTCCTGGCCGGTGAGACATCGGGCGAGGACTGGTCTGTGGTCCGTGAGCGTGTCGGCCGCGCGCTGACCGACGGGTGATCCGACGGGTCCTCTTCGAACGGGAAGCGTCGGCTGAGCTCGAGGAAGCCGCCCTCTGGTACGAGGCACAACGGTCGGGGTCCCAAGCGACGATCGAGACGCTGAGCGAGAACCCGCTGTGGGACTCACTGACGGCGGTCCAGGAGGATCAGGTCTACTCCGTCGGCGGCCACTTCTTCAGCGGCGGTGTACTCGCGGCGAACCTGGTGCTGGACGACCTCGAGCGCTTCGTCCTGTCCGAGCAGGGCTGAACCATCCGGCGGCCAGCCGTGGGCCGCTCGGGGGTGCGGGGCACCCGGTGGCGGGTGACCGCCGCGCCATCCGGGTGGCAACCGTCGCTGCTTGCGGGGCTCAGCGGGCGGGACCAACGAGGTCCTCGAGCAAGAGATCGAGGACCTCCTCCTCGTAGACCGTGCGCCCGACGTCCCGCATCACGCGCGCGAGCTCGGGATCCCAGCGGCTCTCGGCCGGGGAGCCCTGAAGGTCCGGTCCGGCCGCCGACCGTGCCGTTGCATCGAGGTAGTCGTCAGCGCCGAAGCGCCACGCTGTCCCTCCGGTCGCGGCCAGCACGGCCGCGCCGATGCGCAGCCCCGCCCAGTCGAAATCACCGTGGTAGCGGACCTGCACACCCGCGCGCACCAGCCCGTCCAGCACCCGCAGGCAGGCCAGCGACGGTCGCCCCTCGGTGCACACCAGCGGTGCGCTGCCGGCGCCCAGCCGCTCCGCGGCTGCGCGGAGCACCGCAGGGTTCTCGCACACGTACACGTCCCCACCCCCGCGGTGCTCCAGCGGTAGGCGGGTGAGCTGCTGGAGGGTGATGCGGAACGGCAGCCCCTGCCCCGCCGCCTCTGTGAGCCAGCGACCCAACGGGCTGCCACCGGCATCGAGGTTGAGCACGAGCACCTGGCTGGCGAGGTCGTCAGGCACGACCCCGACCGCCTCCCACAGGGCCCGCCGATCCGCCGCGGAGCGTGGCACGGGCTCCCCCAGCCGGGACGCGATGCCTCGTAGCACGAGCCCGGCGAGCGTGGTCGCCCCGAGCGCCTTGGTGTCCCCGGTCAGACGGGAGGCGAGCACCGGTAACGGAACCGCGTCCGCGGGGAGCTCCGCCAACACCCGGGCGGCGGTTGCCAGCAGGTCCAGTTCCCCACGGGTGTACAGCCGCGTGAGCATGCCGGTGCCGAGGGCATCGAGCCAGACCTCGACCCAGGCACCGGCCGGGGCGAGCGAACGGGCCTGGTCCCGGGCCGCAGCGATGGCGTCAGAGCGCGCGGCTGCGTCCTGGAAGCGATCCGGGAGCGGGCCATGCACCCACCCGACGACCGTGCTGAGGTCCCATTCGGGGTCGGCGTGGCGCAGCACCTCGTCGAGGGCACCGAGCGGCACGGCGGTCGTCGCCGTACCGGCGCGGATCGGCCGGCCGAGGATGCCGGCGATGGCCCGCCGGGTCGCGTCGTCGGCGAGCGGGACCCGGACCGTCACGCTGGTCCACCGCTGTGGGCCCGCGCGGGCCATCGCCCGCCAGCAGCGCTCCCACAGCACGGCGAGCTGTGCGCCGGCGAGCCGTGCCGGCAGGTCACGGCCGGGCAGGGGAGGCGTCACGTCAGCGTCCACCCCCGTGCCACGGCCACCTCGGCATCGGGGCCTTCGACCAGTTCCGTTCCGTTCCACAGGATCAGCAGGGAGGACACCGCGTGCTCGTCGGCGAGGTGGAGCAGGTCGTAGTGGGCGACGCCGGGCACGGCACGGTCGACGGCCCACAGGTCGAAGCCGGTCATGAACAGGTCGAGGTCGAAGGCGACCGACAGGGAGAGCAGCTCGGACCGCCCCTGGTCGTCGATACCGGCGAAGGCCTCGTCCAGCGCGAGCAGCCGCGGGCAGGTCGGCGAGCCGGCGGCGAAGGCCGCGTGTGCGGCCGCGAACAGCGGCAGGTGCAGGGAGGCGGCCTTCTCCCCACCGGACAGCCGTGCGTGCCGGGCCCGTGTCAACAGGGCCTCAGACCCGTCGGCCTCGACCAGGAACAGCTCGAAGCGGCGCCAGCGGCGGTAGTCGAGCACCTCGGCGAGCAGCTCCCGGTAGGGCGTCTGGGGATGCGCGGCGCGGGCCGCCTTGATCTCCGCGGAGAAGTGCCGGCGCAGCTCCTCGAGCTGGTCGGGACCGAAGTGCGCCGGGTCCTGGTCGAGGAGGCGGTGCACCCGTTTCCACGCCGCGGTCGCCGAGTCCTCCGCCCGCCAGGCGACCCCGACGGTGTGGCCGGACGACAGCCGTCGGGCCCGCATCTGTGCGTCCATCGTCGTGACCAGGTCGCGCGTGGCCTGGGTCCGGTGGTGGATCTGACCGCACACCGACGTGAGGAGCGCATCCTCGAACACGGCCCGTTCGCGTGCGGTCAGCAGGGCCTCCTGGTCGGTGCGCTGCCCGCTGAGCTCCGCCGCGAAGGCCGCCACCGACCGCTCCCCCAGCTCGTCGGCGATGGTCACGACGATGAGGTCGTCCTCGACGTCCCACGAGGGTCGGTACCCGCTCCCGAGCGCGTGGTCCAGCTCCTCCAGGCTGCGCGTGATGCGGGTCTGTGCCGCCTTGCGCCGCTCCCCCGCGCCCGACACCCCCGTGACCAGCGCATCCACCGCCTCGAGCAGCGCGTCCTCGTCAACGTCGTCCCCGACGTCGAGGTCGAGGGGGCCAGCCAGGTCCGAGCGGGCGAGGACCGCGAGCCGGCGGTGCGCCGCGACGACCCGCTCCCCGCTGGAGATGCGCGCCTCGTCGGCCGCGCCCACCTCGCCTTCGGCCTGACCCCGAGCGGCAGCGGCGGTCCGGATGCGCGCCTCAGCCGCGCTGCGCTCGGTCTCGGCCGCACGCAGATCGTCCTCGACGGCACCGAGCGCCGCGAGCACGGCCTGGACGTCCGCGCCCATGCGCTCCTGCAGGGTGACCAGCTCGACCCGCCGCGCGTC
>JBKHEJ010000207.1:0-4663 GCA_046540855.1 Nitriliruptoraceae bacterium | reverse complement strand
GCTTCACGGCCAAGGGTGGCGCCGGGAGCAAGGGCGGCAAGCAGCGGCGGTTCGGTCGCTGAGCCGACGGCGATCTCGGCGCCGACCGATCGGGTCCGGGCCTGGGGTCCACGCCGGGCGCTGGCTGGGATCCTGCCCGGCAGGCTGCTCGCGGCCCCCGCCCGGCGCCGGGCTACGGGGCGGTCGCGGCCGGACGCGCTGCCCTAGCCTGTCATGGGCGGCGGCGTCCTGCCGCCACCCGGCACCGAACCCGTGGCGCCCCCGACCGAGGGACCGATGGCCGAGCTCCCCTCGCACGACCCGACCCTGGACGCCCCTGATGCGGCGCTGGTCGCGGCTGCCGCCGATGACGAGCGCGCCGTCTACGACCTGGCGGGCCTGCTGGCGGCCACCGGGGCGAGCGAGGCCCTGCTCGAGGCGGTTGCCCGCACCGGCCTGCTGGTCCCCCACCACCGCGCCGAGGACGGCACGGCGCGCTACACCGAGGCCGATGCTGACGCCGTGCGCGCCGGGCTGACCCTGCTCGAGGCCGGCCTGCCGCTCGGGGAGCTCCTCGACCTGGCCCGCCACACCGACACAGCGATCCGGCAGGTCGCCGACCACGCCGTGGAGGCCTTCCTGCGCTTCGTGCGCGATCGGGTCCGGGGCACCGTCAGCGACGACCAGGAGGCGGCCCAGCGGCTGGTCACCGCCTACGAGGAGATGCTCCCGGCCACCGAGCGGCTGGTCGCGCACCACCTGCGCCGACGGCTCCTGCACCGGGCGACCGAGCGGGTGACCGAGGAGCTCGGTGGCGGCTCGTGATCGCGACCGTCCGGACCGTGGCGCTCGCTGACGACCGCCCGCTGCTCGACCTGCTCCCCGCCACCCCGGACGCCCTGGCGTGGGTCCGGGACGGTGAGGGGTTGGTCGCCTGGGGGGTCGCGGCCCGGCTCGACCCGGGCCCCGGCGCCGACCGGTTCACCCGCGCCGGCGCCGCCCTGGCACGGCTCGCCGCCGACGCCGAGGTGAGCGACGAGGTCCTGCTCCCCGGGACCGGGCTCGTGGCCGTCGGCTCCTTCACCTTCGAGGCGCGCGCGCCTGGCTCGGTGGTGGTGGTCCCCCGGGTGGTGGTCGGGCGCCGCCAGGGCGTCACGTGGCGGACGGACATCACCCCGTCGGACGGGCCGACCACCCCGCCCCCACCGCCGGTGCCGGTGGGAGCGGCGGCGCGCCGCCCGCGCCGTGACCGCCCGCGCTACGCCGGCTCCTCGCTGCCCGACGTGCACTGGCTCGAGGCGGTGGCCCGTGCCGTCAAGCGCATCCAGGCTGGCGAGGCCGACAAGGTCGTGCTCGCCCGCGACCACGCCGTGTGGTCGCGTGAGCCCTTCGACCCGCTGGACCTGGCCCGCCGGCTGACGGCACGGTTCCCCCGCTGCCACACCTTCGTCGTGGACGGGCTGGTCGGGGCCACGCCGGAGCTGCTGCTCGCCAAGCGGGGCGGCGCGATCACCTCCCGGGTGCTGGCCGGCACCACCGGCCGCAGCGTGGACGAGGCCCGGGACGCCGCGCTCGGGGCGGCCCTGCTGGCCTCCGAGAAGGACCGGGCCGAGCACGCCTACGCCGCGGCATCGGTGGCCGAGGTGCTCGCGCCACGCTGCACCGACCTGGCCGGGGACCCCGAGCCCCGGCTGCTGCGCCTGGACAACGTCCAGCACCTGGCGACGACCTACCGCGGCAACCTCGAGGACCCCACCACCTCGGTGCTGGACCTGGTGGGGGCCCTGCACCCCACCGCGGCGGTCGGCGGCACCCCCCGCGAGGTCGCGCTGCGCATGATCACCGAGCTCGAGGGCATGGCGCGGGGTCGCTACGCCGCCCCGGTCGGGTGGCTGGACGCCGCGGGTGACGGGGAGTGGGGCATCGCGCTGCGCTGCGCCGAGCTCCAGGGCGCCCGGGCACGGCTGTTCGCCGGGGTCGGGGTGGTCGCCGCCTCCCTGCCGGAGGCCGAGCTCGAGGAGACCCGGCTGAAGCTCAGGGCCATGCAGGCCGTCCTGGACGCCGACGAGCCGCTCTAGCGCGACCGCCCCGCCGTGTGTGGTTCCGGCGGCTCAGCCGCGCGCGGCATCCAGGGCCGCGTGCACCGCCGCGGTGAGCTCGCGGTGCAGCGCGAGGTTCGCGTCACGCTGGGTGCGCACGTGCACGAGGTGCCGGCCACCCGCCGCGAGCGCCTCGGTGACCACCGGGACCAGCTCGGCGGCGGCGGAGATGGGGTGGTAGCCGAGCCGGTGCAGCCGGGCGAGGTCCGCGAGGTCCCGGCCGTGGGGGGTGCCGAAGACCCGCTCGAAGGAGCCCGGGAAGCCGGCCTGCGGCAGGAAGGAGAAGATGCCACCGCCGTCGTTGTCGACCACGACGAAGGTGAGGTCGACCTCGGGCGCGTCGGGCGAGAGCAGGAACCCGCCGGCGTCGTGCAGCAGGGACAGGTCACCGGCGAGGGCGACGACCGGCCCGGTGCTGCCGAGCGCGACGCCGAAGGCGGTGGAGACGAAGCCGTCGATGCCCGACGCGCCCCGGTTGGCGAGGATCCGCACGCCCGCACGCGGACGGGCGAACCGGTCCAGGTCCCGGATCGGCATCGAGGACGCCGCGACCAGGGTGGCCCCCTGGGGCAGCCCGGCCACGAGGTCCCGGGCGGTGCGCGGCTCCGAGGGCCGCACATCGGCGTCGAGGACGTCGTCGATCACCCCGGCGGCGATCCGGTCCAGCCGCGCCCAGCGCTGGCCGTACTCGGAGGAGGTCGGCAGCCCGAGCTGGACCGCGAGCGCGGCGACGGTCGCCGGCACGTCGGCGACGAGCCGCTCGCTCACCGTGCGCTCGGGATCGTCCCAGGCCCCGTCGGCCCCGAGCAGCAGCTGGGGCACCTTCGGGCCGAGCAGGCCCGCCACCTCCCGCGACAGCCCGGTGCGGCCGATGCGCAGCACCAGGTCGGGGGTGAGCTCACGGGCGAGGTCGGGGTGGCCGGCGAGCAGGGCCGCGTGGGCGATGACCGTGCCCGGATCGGTCCTCAGCCCCGAGGTCGGCTCGGCGAGCACCGGCCAACCGGTCGCACGGGCGAGGTCGTGGACCGCGCCGGCGGCGGCCCACACCTCGGCCATCGGGGTGGTGGCACCGACGACGATCAGCCCGCGCTCGGTCGCGAGCAGCCGGCCCGCCAGCCCGCGTAGCTCCTCGTCCTCCAGCCGCCGCGGCGCGACGGTGGTCCGCACCCACGGCCCCCGGTCGGACCGACCGTGCAGGGCCGCGGTGTAGGGGCCAGCAGCACGGGCGCGGCCGTCGTCGGTCAGGGGCACGGTCGGCTCGCGGAAGGGCAGGTTGACGTGGACCGGGCCGGCCGGCGCCTGGCCGTCGCCGCGGCTCGCCGCGACCGCACGGCACACCGAGGAGCGCCAGAAGGCGTTCGCGCCGGCACGGTCCTCCGGCACCCCCAGGTCGACCTGCCACCTCGGTGCCCGCCCGAACAAGGCGGCCTGGTCGATGGCCTGGTTCGCGCCCGTGTGGTGCAGCTCCGGTGGGCGGTCGGCGGTGAGCAGCAGCAGGGGCACCGCGCCGGTGTCGGCCTCGACGACCGCCGGGTGGAGGTTGGCGACCGCGGAGCCGCTGGTGACCACGACCGGCGCCGGCCGACGGGTGGCGCGGGCGAGCCCGACGGCGAGGAACCCCGCCGAACGCTCGTCCACCTCGACGTGCAGGCGGATGCGCGGCTCGTCGTGCAGGGCCATGGCCAGCGCCGTCGAGCGCGACCCCGGTGCGAGCACCGCGTCCGTCACCCCGCACCGGGCCAGCTCGTCGACGAGGACCAGGGCGAGGGCGTGGGAGGGGTTGGCGGCGTCCACGGCTCAGCGTCCCGTCGCGGGCGTGTCGGGACCAGGAGCGCCCGGCTGGTCGGGGGTGGCGGGACCACGGGCCCCCGGTTGGTCGGGGGCGTCGGGACCACGGGCCCCCGGTTGGTCGGGGGCGTCGGGACCACGGGCCCCCGGCTGGTCGGGGGCGTCGAGGTGGCGGGCGGCCAGCCCGAGGCGCTCGAGCAGCTCGCCGGCCACGTCGGGGCCCGGCTCGTGCTGGGTGAGCAGCGCCGGATCGGGCGCGACGCGGCGGGGCTCGAGCGCACCGTCGACGGGGGCGAGCGGGCGGTCGGTGACGTCGCTCGCCAGCAGGGTGGCGGTACCCAGCCCGCAGTCGTAGGGCAGCTCGGGTAGCGCGGCTGCGAGCGCGACGCCGGCGGCGAGCCCGACCGAGGTCTCCAGCGCCGAGGACACCACCGCCGGCAGCCCGGCCGCAGCCACGACCTCAAGGGCGCGGCGCACCCCGCCGAGTGGCTGCACCTTGACGACGATGACGTCGGCGGCATCCAGCCCGGCGATGTGCCGCGGGTCCTCGGCGGTGCGGACCGACTCGTCCGCGGCGAGGGGCACCCCGACCCGTCCCCGCACCTCGCGTAGCTCCGGCAGGGTGCGGCAGGGCTGCTCGACGTACTCGAGCCCCCCCGCCGCCCGGTCGAGCCGGGCGATGGCGAGCACGGCGGTCGCCACGTCCCAGGCCGCGTTCGCGTCGACGCGGATCCGGCCGGCGGGGCCGAGCGCGTCGCGGACCGCCGCCAGCCGCTCGACGTCGGCGGCGAGGTCCT
>JBKHEJ010000206.1:0-4700 GCA_046540855.1 Nitriliruptoraceae bacterium | reverse complement strand
GCGTGAGTGGCAGCGCGACAACGCCGAGGAGACGGTGAAGGACCTGATCTACGAGTACTTCACCGAACCGTCGCGCAACCTGGGCAAGGCCACGGGCCCCCTGATCACCGTGGCCGCAGCCAGCGACGTGCTCGCGGATGGCGTGTCGACCGTGACCGAGGCGAACCAGCGACGCGAGGAACGGATCTACGAGCAGACCGGCGGCGAGATGGGGACGCCGGCGAGCGGTGGCGACCCGACGCACTCCCACGATCGTGGGGGCGGGTCGGGCGAGACCTCCGGGCAGCGCGGCGGTGCCGGCGACGGGTCATCGAGTGACGACGGACGGCGCGAGGCCGAGCGCGTCCTGGATGACATCCGCATCAAGCTGGAGATCGAGCGCAACGGCTACGGCGACGACGAGAGCTGGAAGGAGTGGGGACGATGACGGCCTCCCCATCCACCCAGAGGTCCCCGTCGCTGCTGCGCCTGTGGTGGACCGTCGACCGGGCGAGCCTGCTCCGCCTCGCCGCCCTGGCCCTCGCGCTGCTCAGCTTCCTCTGGTTGTGGCCGAGCCTCATCGAGGTCGGCGGTGCTGCACCGGTGCTGCGCAACCTCGCGCTGCACGCCTACGTGCTCGTCTGGCTCGCTGTGGTCACCGTCGGCGTGCGCACGGTCGGGGCCCGGGAGATCCTGACGGCCTTCCTCCTCGGCGTCTTCCTGGTGCCGACGATCGTCTTCGGTCTGATCTGGCCCGTGCTCACCTGGCTCGACCCGTCCGGTCAGGCCCTGGCGGTGTGGTGGGTCCCACCGCTGGAGGAGAGCGCGCTGCTCGCGGTGATCGGGCTGCAGGCCTGGCGCCTGACCCGATCGCCCGGACGCCGGCCCGCGGCGCTCGACCTGGTGGTGCTCGGGTTCGCGACCGGCGGCGGGTACGCCGTCCACGAGGATGCCCTGTACGGTCGGCTGCTGGCGAGCTGGACGGAGGGGACGTTCTCCGGCGGGTTCGGTGGCCCCTACACGTGGCTGTTCCCGACCTTCGCCACCGATCTCCCGGGCGGGGTGGACGTGGTCGTCTACCACGGGGGGAGCGCGGCGTTCCTCGGGCTCGCCCTCGGCGTGGCGCTGCTCCTGCGCCGGCGCTTCCCCGCTGCGGTGTGGCTCGTGCCGGGGTTCTGGGTCTACGCGGTCCTCACGCACGCCGTCGGGAACCAGTTGAACTACGGCACCTCGCCGCTCGCCTGGCTGCTCGTCGGCGGGCACGGTGTGCCCGTGCTGCTCCTGCTCGGCCTGCTGGCCCTGCTGGTGCTGGAGCATCTGCGGCGGCGGACCTGCCGCCTGGACCTGCCGGCCTTCGGGTGGCGGGGGCTGCGTGACATCACCCGCCACGGTGACGGCACCGCCGACGTGCTGCTCCGGGCGCTCGCGTTCGGTCGCTACCACCGCGCCCGCAACGCGGCCATCACGGCCGCCTGGCACCGCCCTGACGCGCCACCACCGAACGCCCGTGGGGTCGAGGGCTGGGGTCGGCTCGCCTTCGGCGGCCTCGGGGTCCGCCGGCTCGCGGACGTCGGCACCGGGCCCGACGAGCCCCCGGATCCCGGCCACACCGCGTCCACGACGACGGAGCCGTGAGCGTGACCACCACCGCCGGGACCTTCCGCCGCTCGCTGGCCATCCCGCTTGCGGGTGCCGTGCGGCTCGGGAACGCGGGCGCCGGAGGACGGCGCACGGGGACCGTGCCGTCGACGCTGGGGGGCGGGGGCCAGGGACCCCTCGAGGGCCGCACCCGGCGTTTCGCGATGACGGTACCCAGACCACCACCGGCAGCGGCAGCTTCCAAGGGGTCTCGGTGCCGATCGGTCCCATCGACAACCCGGTCGCCCCCATCGAGGTGGGGTTCGTCTCCGTGAACGGCAACACCGCGATCGCCGACCGGACCACCTCGATCGGTGAGCAGGCTGCGGAGGCCCCGTGTCGACACCGCGAGGCACGCGGTCACCCTCTTCGCCGAGGATGGTCGCGCGTACTGGGCTGGTTCAGGCCCGCCGGACCTCTCGATGCCGTGGTGTCGGCCACCGTGCCGGATCGAGCTCTCGTGCCGGCACGATCGCACCTGGGACGGGTCGGTCAATCTCCGCCAAGGCGGCCCTTGTCGTCCTGTCGCTCCCAGTGCACGGTGAGGCCTTCTCGTCGGGCGAAACGCTCAAGGTGTCCACCGACGATCGCCTCCACCCTGGCGAGGCCGTCATCCTCGGGCGCCGATGCCTCGAGCTGGAGATGGTCGGCGGCGGCGTACAGCCGGCAGTGGGCCCCGTCGCCGAAGTCGGCCGTTCCGGACGTGTCCGACCAGTTCGCTTCGACCTTCTCGGCGAAGTGTTGGCACAGTTGCCGGCCGTAGCGTTCGGCGCGGTCAGTGCGGATCCATGCCAACGACCTCATGAGGCTGCGCCAACGAGTTCATCACGGATCGTCTCGGCGGTGGTGAAAGCGCTGTAGGGGTCGATGCGGAAGGACGTGAAGCCCAGGCCGAGTACCCGGCCCTGTTCCGGCCCAGGGAGTGCGTCAACGGTGGGAAGTCGCGCCATGACGTCGTCGGCCGGACCCACCGGCGCGAACACCACCAGGACCGTGCTCTCCCCGAACGCATCGGATGCCTGTTCTGGCGAGACCTGGGTGACGTCCGAGCGCTCGCCGCCGCCCTGCAGGCCGGCATCGGCGCCGTCCACCTCGGTCAGTTCGAAGCCGAGGTCCGCCAGGAGACGACCGTGCGCGGACATCGGCGTGAACACGTTGAGGTTGCTGTCCGGCGGTGCGGTGAACGCGACCACGGGGTGCTCGGGGGCCACGGAGGCCGCTACCTCAGTGGCGAGCTCGGCGAAGTCCGCGATGCGTCCCTCGGCAGCTTGCTGTCCGCCGACAGCTTCGGCCATGGTCGTCAGCAGGTCCTGCCACGACCGTCCGGATGCGTCGTAGACGATGGTCGGCGCGATGTCTGACAGCAGCTCGTAGGTCTCCGGGGTGACCGCGTCGCCACCGAAGGCGCTGCCGACGATCAGGTCCGGCTCGATGTCGGCGATCGCCTCGAGGTCGACCTCCTGTCCGCCCGGCAGGACGTCGACGCCCCGGTCGCGGGCGACGTCGGCCCACTGCAGCAGGAACCCGTCGTCGGCCGCGATGGGTGATGGTGCGGTCGTCGCGCTTGCGATCACGGGTACCTCGAGCGCGAGGAGGTGTCCGGTGAGCGTGACGCTGGCCGAGACGATCCGTTGTGGATCGGCGGGAACCTCGGTCGTGCCGAACTCGTGCTCGACGATCCGCGGACCATCCTCGCCCTCGGACTCGTGCTCCTCGGCGGTCTCCTCACCCGTCTGCTCGGCGGACCCTTGCTCCTCGACCGCATCGGCTTGGTCCGAGGCCTGGTCGGTGGTGGAGTCCATCGGTTCGCTCCCGGAGCAGGCGACCAGGAGCGTGGCGAGCAGGACCGGGACCGAGGCGGTGCGGCGACGATGCGACACGACGTTTCCTTGACGCTATCACTGGATATTAGGTAAGCCTAATCTACACGAACGGACGGGGGTTCGCATAACCTTCCCTGGACGAGGAGCGACCGGTGACCGAACTGGACGACGCACGACGCGACGTCGGCGAGCTCATCCTGCGTGTCGCTGCCCGACTGGACGATGCGGTTGCGCGGGCGAGCGCCGCGCAGGACCTCACCCCGGTCGAGGCGCGGCTGCTGCGCCTGCTCCTCGACACCGGGCCCTGGCCGCAGGCACGTGTCGCACGCCGGCTGGCCCTCGACCCCTCGCGCGTGTCGGTGCTCGCTGTCGCCCTGGAGAAGCGAGGTCTGGTCGCTCGCAGGCAGGACCGTGGCGATCTGCGCATCACCACGCTGCGGGCCACGGATGATGCCCGACGGCGGGTTGCGGCTGTCGGTGGTCTTCTGCGCGAGTCCACCCCGCTGCGGAGACTCGACCGTCGAGCCTGCGAGGTGCTGACGCAGGAGTTATCGGTCCTGGTCGAGCCGGAGGGCGACGAACGCGGGGCACCGACCTACGAAGCGATCCAGGACGATGGCCATCGGTGATGCCGTCCCCGCGCTCAGGCGGTGGTTGCGATACCACGGCCCCCTGGAGCGATGGTCGGTTGGCCGGCTTCGGAGAGCGGCAGTGGACGGCACGGACCTCGAGGTCGAGTCATGCTGCAGCGGAGCGATGACGACCGGCTTCGGCTCGTCATCGAGGCAGCGGAGCGACCAGACACTTCCGCGCGTCGCTCCTTCGCCGTCCTCACGCTGACGTCCGCCGACGCCGTCTGGCCGTGGTGGCCGGCATCTCCCGATCGGGAGGTCGTCCACGGCAGCGCGGTTCTCGGGTGCGAGGTGTGACCCGAACTGGCCGAGTCGCGGCGAACGGCGCGCATCGACGGTCGCTGGAACAGGGGACGGTCGGTCGGATCTGGAGAGAGGTGCAGCCGAGTCACCCTCGCTCGGGACGCCCACGAGCGGCCTTCGGCGGGTCTGGTGGCGAGGACGCGCCCGTCGGACCGTGGTCAGGGCGGCGGCGCGGCGAGCATGGCATGGACGAGTCCCTGGAGGTCTCGTTCGAAGGTGGCGTCGCTGACGAGCGGCTGCCGGCCGGCCTCGAGCTCGCGGGCACGCGCGGCCGTCAGCTCGATCTGCAACCGGAGGGCGGCGGCGATGCGGGTGGACCTCACGC
>JBKHEJ010000205.1:0-4710 GCA_046540855.1 Nitriliruptoraceae bacterium | reverse complement strand
CGTCACCCGTTGCGGGATGGGGATGTGCCAGGGGCGTATGTGCGGCGACGCGGTCGCGACGCTGGTCGCCCACCACACCGCCGTACCTGCCACCGACCTCGGAGCGCTGTCGACCCCGACCGTGCTGACCCCGGTGCCGCTACGACGGCTCGCCGCCCTCAGCCGTCCTGGCCCGACAGGGCTGGCCGTCCCAGCACCACCGACCGTCCCGACCACCCCCGCAGGACCCGACCCGGAGCGCTCCTGATGCCCCTCACCGCCGCCAACCTCATCGACGGCCGTCACCGCGCCGGTGGGACCGCCACCACGCGCTCGGTCGACCCCCGCACCGGCGAGGCCTTCGGGCCGGCGTTCCCCGACGCCACCGAGGCCGAGGTGGCCGACGCCGTCGCCGCCGCGACCCGCGCCTTCGTGACGCTCCGCCGCGCCGACGGCACCACCCTCGCCCGGCTGCTGGAGGTCATCGCCGACCGTCTCGAGGCCCTCGGGGACGACCTCACCGCGATCGCCGACCGCGAGAGCGGGCTCGGCGAGGCCCGCATCACCGGGGAGCGCGGCCGCACCTCAGGGCAGCTGCGTGCCTTCGCCGAGGTGGCCCGGACCGGCTCCCACCTCGACGTCCGCATCGACCCGGCGGACCCCGACCGCACCCCGCCACGGCCCGACCTTCGGCGCATGCAGGTCCCGCTCGGGCCCGTCGCGGTGTTCGGGGCCAGCAACTTCCCGCTCGCGTTCTCCGTGCCGGGCGGGGACACCGCCTCGGCGCTGGCCGCCGGCTGTCCGGTCCTCGCCAAGGCCCACCCCTCGCACCCTGCGACCTCCCAGCTCGTCGGCCAGGCGATCGTCGACGCCGTCGCCGAGCTCGGGCTGCCAGCCGGCACCTTCGCGCTGCTGCACGGCCGCGACCCGTCGGTCTCCCGGACGCTGGTCACCGCGCCGGGGCTCGCTGCGGTGGGCTTCACCGGCTCGCACACCGCCGGTCGGGCGCTGTTCGACCTCGCGGCGGGCCGGGAGGTGCCGATCCCGGTCTACGCGGAGATGGGCAGCCTCAACCCCCAGGTCGTCACCGAGGCAGCGATCGCCGCGCGGGGCGCAGCGCTCGCCGAGGAGCTCATCGGCTCCATCACGCTGGGAACCGGCCAGTTCTGCACGAAGCCGGGCCTGCTGTTCGTGCCGGACAGCGACGCGGGCCGCGCCTTCGAGCAGCAGCTCGCCACCGTGGCGGGCGCGGTCGCCCCGGCGCCGCTGCTCAACCAGGGCATCGGCACCCGACTCGCCGACCGGCTCGCCGAGGTGACTGGCCTCGCGGGCGTCGAGGTGGCAGCCGGCGGAGAGGTCGGTGGTGCGGCTGGCGGTGCGGCCGGGGCGCGCGAGCAGGCCGGGGTCTGGGCGACCCCGACGCTGCTGGTCACCGACGCGGCGACCTTCGCGCGCACCCCGACGCTGCGCGAGGAGTGCTTCGGTCCGGCGGCGATCGTCGTCCGGGTGTCCTCGCTCGAGGCGATGGTGGCGCTCACCCCGACCCTGGACGGCTCGCTGACCGCGTCGATCCACGCCGCGGAGGCGGAGGTCGACGACCTCGGCGACCTGGTGGACGCGCTCACCCACCGCGCCGGGCGCATCGTGTGGAACCAGGTGCCGACCGGGGTCGCGGTCACCCCCGCGATGCACCACGGCGGTCCCTACCCGGCCTCCACCTCGGCACGGGACACCTCGGTCGGGACCGCGGCGATCGCCCGGTTCCTGCGACCGGTCGTCTACCAGAACGCCCCCGAGGCGCTACTGCCCGAGCCCCTGCGGGACGCCAACCCGACGTCGAGGTGGCGCCTGGTCGACGGGGAGTGGACGAACGCGTCCGTCGGCTGAGGGCAGGTGGCGGCCGTGGGCGGCTGAGGGGCGCGTCGACCGGCTGTGCTGGGATCAGCCGACGGTCGTGGCGTCCGCGGCGGTCTCGACGGGCGAGGCGTAGACGACGATGTTGTCGAGGTAGTTGCGCGTGCTGGCGTCGAACTCGCCGCCGCAGGTGATCAGGACGAGCCGGGGGTCGCCGAACCGGGTGAAGATGTCCGGGATCGGGAGCTCGGGCTTCGGGTAGGAGGTGGTGCGGTCCACCCGCCACACCGAGGTGGAGCCGTCCGCGTGGGTGACCGTGACGTCATCCCCCGGCTGCATCGTGCGCAGCGCCCACAGCGCGCCGCGACCCTGCTCCCGGTCGTCCACATGGCCGCTGAGCACCGCGGTCCCGCGCGGTTGCCCGGGTGTCACGCCGAGCGAGTACCAGCCGACGCGCTGGACGTCGTGGGGGATCTCCATCGACCCGTCGGGGTCCAGCCCGACGGCGTCCAGCGGGGCGTCGACGCCGAGCCGGGGGAGGCTGACCCGGACCGGGTCAGCGACCGCCTCCGGTGCCGCCTCGGGAGTCGGCTCGGAGGACGGACCCGCCTCAGGCTCGGGAGCAGGTTGGGCCTCCGGCTCGGCGACCGGCTCCATCTCTCGCACCGGCGCGGCAACGACGTCGAGGTCGTCCGCGGCCGCCCGTGAGAGGTGCCAGGCAACCGGCGCTCCGATGAGCAGGACGAGTCCGGTGACGACGGCGTAGACGCGGATCATGCTCATCCGAAGCCCGCCCTTCGATCCCGGTCAGCATCCCCCAGAGGCCGTCTACCTTCACAGCGACCGGAAGGTAGCTGCCCGTCCGTCAACGGGAGGCTCAGTCGGTCGTGGTTCCAGCGGAGAGGTTCTGATCGTCGAGGTCTTCACCGAAGGGGACCGCGTAGATGATGTCGATGTTCTCGTAGTTGCCAGTGGACCGATCGAAGAGGCCACCGCAGGTATCGATCACGAGCCCTGGCTGCCCATCGAACCGGAACACGCGGTCGAAGGGGTACGAGCCCTTGACGATGCGTTCGCGGAAGACAACCTCCCAATCGGTCTTGCTGCCGTCCTCGTGCAGGACCTCGATGAGGTCTCCCGGCTGGCTCTGGCTCAGGTTGAACAGGACTCCAGGTCCCTGCTCGCGGGAGTCGACATGGCTGGTCATGAACGCGTTCCCCGGCTCTCCAGGGCGCGGACCGAGGCCGTACCAGCCGACCTCACGCACGTCCTCGGGGATCTCAACGGCACGGTTGTCATCGAGCCCGACCTCCACGACCGGCGCTTCCTGAACACCGATCGAGGGCAGCGAGACCCCGACCGGTCTGGCAGGGCGCTGCGGGGGATCTTCGATCTCGATGGAGGAGCCACTGATGACGGCCCCCGGACCACTGGACGGTGCGCCTGGAGCTGGGTCCTCCTCCTCGGCTTCCGGGGAGGAGGTACTCGTTTCGCCGACCGCATCGCCGGTCGGCTCGTCGCTTCCCGGCTCGTCGCTTCCCGGCTCGTCGCTTCCCGGCTCGTCGCTTCCCGGCTCGTCCTGGAGGGCGCTCGGTAGTTCCCCGGCGGTTGTATCGGGCTGGCTGAGGGACCACGCCACCGGTGTCCCAACGGTGAGAAGGACCCCGACAGCGATGAGTGCGATGCGCAGCCGGCTGCTCATGCGGGCCTCCTGGCAACGGGGCTGAGTGCGGGTGGCTTCCACAGCAACGACGGTGGGGGAGACCGAGTCCCCCCCACCGTCATGAACCACGTGCTAGGCGATGATCAGTTGCGGCTACGCACGGCGGCCGGAACGATGAGCGCAACGGCACCGAGCGCCATGAGGGACAGGACCCAGGCCGGCAGCGCGGAGGAGGCCAGGCCAGCCTCGCCGGGCGAGTGCTCCTCGTCCGGCTCAGTCATGCCGTCATCGCCCCCGCCGTCGCCGTCACCTTCGACGGGCAGCTGGCCGACGGCGTAGGCGAGCACGACGGTGTCCTCGGGGACCTCGACGTCACCGAGCGACAGCGCAGCCTCGGTCTCGCCGGCTGCGGCGATGCCCACACCCTCGACGGTCGCGGCACCGGTGGCGATGAGCGCAGTGTCTCCATTCTCGACCCCCTCGAGGGCTGCTTCGCCCCCAGCCAGGATGTCGACAGCGCCGAAGTTGGCGACGTGGAACGGCTGGATGCCGGCACCCTCGCCAGTGGTGTTGCCGTACGCATTCAGGACCGGCTCGCCACTGGTGTTCAGGTGCGCCACGACGGAGTAGCTGCCATCTGCGAGGTCCGCAGGCCCAAGGGTGAGCAGGGGATCGCTGTCAGCCTCGGTGTCGGCGACGCGGATGTCGATGGTGTACTCACCGGCCTCGAGGCCGGGCTGTACCGCGGAGTCACCGAACTCGACGTCCTCGAGGAGCACCTCGCCGTTGACGTAGATGTCCACGGCTGTGGAGTCGACGCCGAGCGCTTCAAAGGTCTCTGGGGGCACTCCGTGGACGGCGACGACCTCGACGCCTTCGGTGTCGGTCTCAACGGTTTCGGTGATGACGGACAGCGAACCCGTGTCCTGAGCGAAAGCAGCGGAAGCGGGGATGACCGCGACCGCGGCAGCAGCGACGGCTGCTAGAAGCTTCTTCTTCATGGGGTGTTCCTCCGCGAGCATTTGGAAGGGGGCGGGGACAGGGCGAGTTCGCAGGCCTAAGGCATCCCGGATCGCAGGAGGAACGACTCCAAACCGCACGTCGGTGGCCGCCGAATTGCGTGATCCGTGCATTCATCGGCTCTAGCGGGCCATCTAGGGAGGTCGTGAACGGTTTCACGCATGACGAGCCGCCCCCGGAGTGCAAGCAGATGT
>JBKHEJ010000204.1:0-4756 GCA_046540855.1 Nitriliruptoraceae bacterium | reverse complement strand
GGGGCGCCGACCGCTGCACCTGTGGGTCGCCGACATCCGCCGGCTCCAGCGCCTCCTCACCGAGGGTGGCGGCCCGCCGGCACCTGATGCCGACCGAGAGGGTGACGACCGGGGCTGACCCGCGCCCCCGGTGAACTACCCGGTGAACTAGCGGTGCGCGTCGCCGGGACCGCCTGCGGCGCGATCCATCCCGGGGCGCCCGCTGGCGTGCCGGCGACGGTGCCGGACCACCCCGATGACCAGCGTCAGCACGGTGAGGGGGAGCACGAACCCGACCATCGCGACACCGAGCTGCGCAGCGCCGCCGTGGTCCGTGGCGACGAGCACCAGGTAGCTCGCGTAGGCGACGTAGTAGCCGAGGAACACCGCGCCCTCGAGGCGGGAGATGGTGTAGCCCGTGAACATCACGGGCAGCGCGGCGATCGCCACCGCGATCATGATCGGCAGGTCGAAGGTCAGCGCGCCGTCCGGCACCCCGATCCCGTCGGGGGCGACCAGGCTGCCGATCCCGAGCACGGCGAGGAGGTTGAACAGGCAGCTGCCGACGGCGTTGCCGACGGCGATGTCGCGCTGTCCCCTCGCCGCCGCCAGGACCGAGGTGGCGACCTCCGGCAGCGAGGTCCCCGCCGCCACGATCGTCAACCCGATCACGAGCTCGCTCACCCCGAGCCGGGTGGCGGTCTCGACCGCGGCGTCGACCAGCCACCGGGACCCCAGCACGAGCAGCGCGAACCCCGCGAGCAGCAGGAGCACGTCGAGCAGCGGCCGGGAGGCAGGCGCGGCGTCCGGGGTCGTGCCGAGCGCCTCGTCGTACTCGGCCAGGACCGCCGGACCCTCACGCCGGCTCAGGCGGATCAGGAACAGCGTGTACGCGGCGATGCCGAGGGTCAGCACGGCGCCGTCGAGCCGACCGATGCGTCCATCCACGCCCATCCCGAGCACCGCGACCGACACGGCGATCAGCAGCGGCACATCGAGACGGACCAGCTGCTGGGCGACGACGAGCGGGCGGATCAACGCCGCCAGACCGAGGATGAACAGGATGTTGAAGATGTTGGAACCCACGACGTTGCCGAGCGCGACGTCGGCCTGGCCCGTGACCGCTGACCCCACCGTGACGGCGAGTTCCGGCGCGCTGGTCCCGAAGGCCACCACGGTCAGCCCGACGACCAGTGGGGAGATCCCTGCGGCCAGCGCGAGACGGGACGCGCCGCGCACCAGCAGCTCGGCGCCACCCACGAGCAGCACCCCACCCAGCACGAACAGGACGACGGGGCTGCTGAGCACGATCGGACCCCTGCTCGACCGGATCGCGCCGCGTCCGGGCCGAGGGGGACGCTAGTCCCGGGACGGTCCGCGACGCGCTCCCGTCGGACGGTGCCGAAGCATCCCGCCCGGGTGGCCAGCTCCAGCACGCCTGCCGCGAGTAGGGCCGTCGCGCGCCCCTCGCCCATCGGACCTACCGAGGCTTGACGACGGCACCGCGTTCGTTGAGCTTCCCTGCAGATGGCACGAGCGGTCATGAGCCCCCAACCGACGGCGGCGCCGCTCGTGACCCACCGTCCGCCGCAGGTCGACCCCGTGCTCCGGACCACCGAGGGCGTCGGCGCACCCTCGCAGTACCGCCGGCAGGTCAAAGCCGGTCAGCCCCTCGATCCCGGTGTCCTGGACGCGCTGACCACCTGGGCGGCCGCCCGGACCGCCACGCGCGCGGCCGCGCGCGACCGCGCCGATGACGAGCCGGGGAGCGGCACCGAGAGGGGGAGACGACCCCCGCACGGACCTGACGCCACCTCATCGCTCCGGATCGTGAGGCTGGGGGTCCTCGAGGGTCTCGGCTCGCGTCAGGCCGGTGCCAGCTCGATCACGACGAGCTGTGGGGGGGCGTTCACACGGATCGGCAGCAGGCTGAAGCCGATGCCGCAGGTGACGTACAGCCGGTTGCCGTCCTGGCCGTAGTCGTCCGCTTCGTACCCGTCCGCGACGAGCCTCTCCTCCTCGGTCAGGTCGAGGTAGGACCAGTGCGGGGAGCCCGGCAGGGAGATCTGACCGCAGTGGGTGTGCCCGGCCACGGCCAGGGGCGCGCTGTTGGCCGGCAGGGCGGGGAACGTCGTCGGGTTGTGCATCATCACCAGCCGTGGCTCGTCCCGCCCGACGCCTGCGAGTGCTTTCTCGAGGTCGGCGAGCCCCGGGCGGGCCGGCCCGACACCGACCAGTCGCAGTCCGGGGGCGTCCGGCTCGTCGGGGTGCGCGAGGGTCACCGACCCGTTGCGCAGCACCTGGGCGCCGCGGGCCTCCAGGGCGTCGGTCAGCTCCTCGGCGCCGCCGCTGGAGTGGTCGTGGTTGCCGAGCACGGCGTAGACCGGGATCCCAGCCGCGAACAGCGGGTCGAGCAGGTCCAGCACCTGCTCGATCTGGACCTCGACGTCCGGATCCTCGCCGTAGATGAGGTCGCCGGGGAGGAGCACCGCCGCCGGGTCCGCCTCGCTCGCGCGCGCGACCACGCGCTCGATCATGCCGAGGTTGGCGAACCACATGCCGACCTGCAGGTCGGAGAACACCACGACCCGCTCCCCGGCCCAGGCGTCGTCGAGGTGGTCGAGACGTGCCTCGAGGTGCACCTCCTCGAGCCGGAGCCGAGGTTCGATCAGGACGCCGTAGGCCACGAGCAGGACGAGGAGCCCCACCAGGCCGGCGAGCACGCGGACGGCGAGCTTCCCCATACCCATCGCTCCTTGTGGTCGGTCAAGCGGTCCGGTGCGGCGTCGGCCGTCCCCGCAGGGGTCACCCCCGACGGGTGCCCGGCTCTTCCGATGGCGACCCGTCCAGCGTCGCGGCCGGCGGGGTCGGTGAGGTGGTGGCTCGCGGCGCACCCCGATCCGGGCGGAGCGAGGCCCACAGGACGGCGAGCCAGGCGCTGGTGTAGGCGGCGCTCGCCAGGACGTCGGTGAGGTGGTGCATGCCCCGGTACATCCGCGACAGCGCGACGGCGACCACGATCAGGGCGGCTGCCGACAGGGCGGCGCGGCCCGCTCGTCGGCCGAGCCACGCCCGGACGAGCAGCGCGATGCTGCCGTACACCGCCGCTGCCGCCGCGACGTGTCCGGAGGGGAAGGACGAGGTCGGCGGCAGCGTCTCCGTGAGGTGCTCGACCGGTGGGCGCTCGCGCCCGACGATGTCCGCCACCAACAGGAACAGGGCGGTCTCGCCCACGACGGCGAGCACGAGGAACAGCGCCGGGGTGCGGCGCCGGGTCAGGGCCAGCGCCAGTGCGACCGCGACGAGCAGGGCCAGGACGACCCCCAGGGTGGATCCCAACCGGCCGACGACCTCGGCGATCGCGGTGAGCTCGTCGTTGCGGATGGCGACGAACCCGTCGACGACCCACCCGTCGAAGGCCTCGACCGGTGCACGCAGGGCTCCGGTGATGAGCAGCCCGAGGCCGAGCAGCACGCCCCACAGCGCGACGAAGCCCACGAGGATCCGGGCCACGGTGCGTCCGTGGTCGGGCAGGAGGCCGTCGCGCTCGGGCGCGGGCGTGAGCTGCGCGTGCGGGCCCGGATGGAGCCCGACCTCCAGCACCGGCCGGTCCGCCCTGCCGTCCGGGCTCCAGCGGCGGAAGGCGGTCGCCGTGACGGCGAGCCACACGGCACCGAGCGCCCACCCGCCGACGACGTCGGAGGGGAAGTGGACGCCGAGCGCCACCCGGCTCGCACCGATCAGCACGACGAGCACCAGCACCCCCACCTCGACCACGCGTCGCCACCTCGGCGGCACCGCCGGCAGGAACACCAGCAAGAGCACGCCGTAGGCCACCACGGAGCCCAGCGCGTGACCGCTCGGGAAGCTCGCGTCCGGCGTGGTGAGCAGGACGGCGTCGACCGTGGGGCGGGCACGGTCGACCAGCGCCTTCACACCCGTCGTGAGCACGATGGCGCCCAGACCCGTGACGGCGATGTAGAGCGCCAGGCGGGGGAGCCGGCGGATCAGCAACCACACGATCGCGATCGGCAGGAGCAGCCAGGAGGCCTCGGTGCCGCCGAGGTTGGTGATGATGTGCAGGGTGCTGATGAGCCGGTCGCGCTCGCTGACGAACGCGTTCGCCGCCTCGATCACCGCGGCGTCGACGCCCAGCAGCCAGGTCGAGCGCGCCAGGAGCAGGACCAGCAGGACGACGAAGACCGTGCCCCCGACGATCGTGGCCCCCGGCCCCGCGAGGCTACGCACCCCGAAGCGCCCCGCGTCGCCGTCCGCGGCGGCTCGGCTGGCCCTCGGATGGGCCGAGCCGCTCATGACGCCAGCGCAGGCCGGCCCGGGGCGAGCGTGCGGTCTAGGACCGAGATGGCGTCTCCGATGTTGCTATCCGGTCACCCTACGGCGCCACGCACGCCGCGCAGCAGCGCCGACCTGTCCTGTCGTGCATCGGGTCGCGTGCGACGAGGAGCGGTCGGACGCGACGAGGCCAGCGACGCGATCGTGCGCACGTAGGCTCCGGTCCTGGCCGGCGGCGGCCGAGGTCGGCTCGTGTCAGCGCGGTCGGCGAGGCGGACCGCGGGCCGCCGAGGACGAGCGGAAGGGTGTCCGGTGCGGATCGTGGCGAGCCGTGAGGTAGCCGCGCCAGCGGAGCGGGTCTGGGAGGTCGTGACCGACATCGAGGGCTCGGCGGCGGTGCTGTCCGCCGTGGACGCGATCGAGCGTCTCGACGATGGCGTCGGGTTCGGGGAGGGAACCCGGTGGCGGGAGACCCGGACGATGT
>JBKHEJ010000203.1:0-4782 GCA_046540855.1 Nitriliruptoraceae bacterium | reverse complement strand
CAGCAGGCACCGACCGTGCCGTCGGCCCCCTGCTGCTGCTGGCCTGGGGCCGCCTGCACGGCCAGGTCAGCCTGGAGGTGTTCGGGCACCACCGCTGGCTGTACCCCGACGGCTGCGAGGCCCTCGTCCTGGCCGACCTGCACCGCACCGTCCGTGACCTCGGCCTGGCTCCGGCCGCAGGGGAGCGGCCATGACCCGTCGGGTGCTCGGCGTGGACGGGTGCCCGGCCGGCTGGGTGTGCGTCGCCCTGGTCGACGGGGTCGTCGCCGAGGTGGAGGTCGTCACGGCCTTGGCGGAGGTGCTCGCCGGCACGGCTCACGACGCGGTCGGGGTGGACATGCCGATCGGGCTCGTGGACGGCCCCCGCCAGGCGGACGCCGCCGCCCGCACCCTGCTCCCGGGCCGCGCCTCCAGCGTGTTCACGGCGCCGCCCCGCAGCGTGGTGGAGGGCGCCCGTGCGGGCCTGCTGGCCGACCACGCGGCTGCCAGCGCCGCTTCGGTGGCCTGCTGCGGCGCCGGCATCAGCATGCAGGCCTGGCGGCTCGTCCCCCGGATCATCGAGGTGGACGAGCTCGTGCCCGCGCACCCCGAGCTGCACGAGGTCCACCCCGAGGTGGCCTTCGCCCTGCTGGTCGGTGACGTCCTCCCCCGCAAGCGGTCCTGGGCGGGGGTGACGACCCGCCGGGCGGTGCTGGAGCGGTACGGGGTCACGCTGCCCGACCGGTTCCCGGGCGACACCGGGGCCGGTCCCGACGACGTGCTCGACGCCGCCGTCTGCGCCTTCGTCGCCGATGCCATCGCGGGCGCCGGCGAGGTGGTGACGCTGCCCGACATCACCGACCAGCGCGACCACGGCCGGCCGATCACGATCACCGCCCGCGTGCCGCCCCCGGTCCTGCCGGGACCGGGCCGACCCCGCCGGACGACCTGAGGGGGCACCGGGCGCTAGGACCCGTAGCTCGGCGGGGTCGGCACCCCGGCGCGAGGAGCGCAGCCGGACCGGCCGCACCGTGGATGCCGGCAGCGACAGGCCGTCCACGCACCGACCAGCGACCTGCCGGGCGGCCGGGGCGGAGCGCTCGTCGAGGATGCCGGACCAGCTCAGGACGCGGTGCTCGGTAGCCTGGAGCCATGCCAGCCGTGCGAGGACGTCGAGGGATCGTCGCAACGCTCCTCGGTGCGCTCCTCGCGCTCGCGGCCTGCGGGCCCGAGGCGCGGGATGTGCGGGCCGATCCGCCGAGCCTGACCGAGCCCGACGGGTCCGCCCCAGCGACCGGCGAGCCCGGCGGGGGCGAACCGGCGGGGGAGGGCGCCGGGGATGACGCGTCGGCGGACGACGAGCCGGCAACTGATGCCGGGAGCGGTGATGACCCGACGCCGGCGGATGCGCCGGAGCCGGACGTGGACCTCGACGTCGCGCTCGTGCTCGAACCGGTCGTCACGATGGACTCGCCGGTGGCCGGGGCGCTCGCTCCCGACGGCACCCTCTACCTCGGCGACCGCTCCGGCACGGTGCACGAGCTCACCGCCGACGGCCTGAGTGCCCCGGTGCTCGACCTGAGCGATGAGACGACGACCGAGAGCGAGCGGGGCCTGCTCGGCCTCGCGGTCGCCGCCGACGGGTCCCACCTCTACGTCTCCTCGACCGACCGGGCCGGCTCCAGCGTGCTGACCGCCGTGCCCCGCGTCGACGGGGAGCTGCGCCCCGCGGAACGCCGCACCTTCTTCCGGCTCGAGCAGCCCTACCCGAACCACAACGGGGGGGACCTGCACGTCGGCCCCGACGGCTTCCTGTACTACGGCCTCGGTGACGGGGGCGGGGCCGGTGACCCGCTGGAGGCCGGGCAGGACCTCACCACCCCGCTCGGGGCGTTGCTGCGGCTCGACCCTCAGGGCGGCGACCCCTACGCCGTGCCGGCCGACAACCCCTTCCTCGACCTCGAGGGCGCCGCACCGGAGATCGTCGCCTACGGGCTGCGCAACCCCTGGCGGTTCTCCTTCGACGCCGAGACCGACGAGGTGTGGATCGCGGACGTCGGCCAGGACCGGTGGGAGGAGATCACCCGGATCCCCTTCGCAGAGCTGCCCGGTGCGAACCTCGGCTGGAACCTCATGGAGGGCCGGGAGCCCTTCGCCGGCGAGGAACCTGAGGACCACGTCCCGCCGGTGTACACCTACGCCACCCGCGGCCCCGAGGGGTGCGCGGTGACCGGTGGCGTCGTCTACCGCGGCCAGGCGATCCCCGAGCTCGACGGGGTGTACCTCTACGCCGACAGCTGCACCGGCGTCGTGCGCGGGCTCGTCGTGGACGAGGCCGGCGAGCTCGTCGAGCAGGCCTCGCTCGGTGTCGACGGTGGCCAGGTCGTCGCCTTCGTCGTCGACCCCGAGGGCGAGGTGCTGGTGCTCGACCTCGAGGGGGCCGTCCGGCGCCTCGTGCCGGCCTGAGCCGCACGCGGCCCCGAGGCAGGTGGCTCTTCGCGCGGCACCGCACGGGGAGTAGGGTGCGGCCATGATCGAGACCCTGCTCGGCGGCACCGCCGCGACCGTCTACCTCGTCATCGGCGGTGTGGGGCTGTTGATCGTGCTCGCCTCGCTGCTGCTCGGTGAGGTCCTCGACGGCGTGTTCGGGGCCTTCGACCTCGACGTCGGCGGCGGGCTGTTCTCCGGTCCGGTGCTCGGCTCCTTCCTCGCGGCCTTCGGGTTCGGCGCAGCGCTCGTCATCGCCTCCACCGGTGCCAGTGCCACCGTCGGGGCGCTCGGTGGGTTGGCGAGCGGGTTCGTCGTCGGAGGCATCGCGCTGGCGATGATGCGTTCCCTCATGCACATGCCGACCGACGCGACCGTCACGACCCGTGGCCTTGAGGGCACGCCGGGGGTGGTCATCACCCCGATCCCGGCCGACGGGTACGGCGAGGTGACCGTCCGCCACCACGGTGAGCAGCGCAAGTACAACGCCCGGGCAGCCGGACCGCTACCCGTCGGCGTGCAGGTGCGGGTGACCGCGGTGCTGTCGGCTTCCGCGGTCGTCGTCGAACGCCTCCCGGACGAGGCCTGACCGAAGCGGAGCTCGCGATGTTCGATGCCCTGTTCCCCTCGCCGTTGGTGCTCGGCATCCTCGGCGCGGTCATCCTGCTGATCCTGGTCGGGGCCACGATCGTGTCCCGCATCAAGGTCGCGGGTCCCAACGAGGCCTTCATCATCACCGGCCGCAAGGGCGAGCCGGTGAAGAACCCGGAGACCGGTGACGTCTCCTACGACATGAGCGGCCAGAAGGTCATCATGGGCGCGAGCGTGTTCGTGCTGCCCTTCGTGCAGCGCCTGCACGTGATGGACCTGTCCTCGCGGCGCATCTCGGTCAGCATCCGCGGTGCGGTCTCCAGCCAGGGCATCAAGGCCGACCTCGACGGGGTCGCGGTGGTCAAGGTCGGGGGCAACGAGGACGCCATCCGGGCCGCCGCGCAGCGCTTCCTGACCCAGCAGAAGGAGGTCGACACCTTCACGACCGAGGTGCTGGCCGGGTCGCTGCGCGCCATCGTGGGCCGGCTCACGATCGAGGAGATCATCAAGGACCGGGCCCGGTTCGCCTCCGCCGTCGCCGAGGAGGCCGAGACCTCCCTGACGAACCAGGGGCTGACCCTCGACACCTTCCAGCTCCAGGACATCCAGGCCGAGGGCGACTACCTCAACGACCTCGGCCGGCCGGAGGCTGCCCGGGTCGAGCAGGAGGCGAAGATCGCCGAGGCTCGGGCGAACCAGGCCGCGGAGGAGGAGCGGCTGCGCGCCGAGGAAGCGGTCGCGATCCAGGAGCGGCAACTGGAGCTGCGCAAGGCCGAGATCAAGGCCGAGACCGACGAGGCCCAGGCCCAGGCTGCCGCGGCCGGTCCGCTGCGTGAGGCCGCCCGCAACCGCGAGGTCATCGAGGAGCAGGAGCGGGTCGCCGTCCAGGAGGCGGCGCTGCGCGACCGCCAGCTCGACACCGAGGTCCGCAAGCCCGCCGACGCGGAGCGGTACCGCATCGAGCAGGAGGCGGAGGCCAGCAGGAACGCCGCCATCCTCGAGGCGGATGCGGAGAAGACCCGCCGCGCCCGCATGGCCGAGGCGGTCGAGCTGGAGGGCCGTGCCGAGGCCGCGGCGATCCTCGCCCGAGGTGAGGCCGAGGCCGAGGCGCGGCGCAAGAACGCCGAGTCGTTCCGCCTCTACGGTGACGCCGCCACCCTGGACCTGATCGTGGGCGTGCTCCCCGACCTCGTCGGCGCGGCCTCGGAACCACTCAGCGCCGTGGAGCGTCTGACGGTGATCTCCACCGACGGGGCGTCCTCGATGGCACGCGCCGTGGCCTCGAACCTCGAGCAGGGCCTGCAGATCGGCTCGGACCTGACCGGGCTGGACCTGCGCGAGCTGCTCGCCCGGCTCGGTGGCGGCGGTGGGGCCGGCGGGGAGCAGCCACCGGGGGCGGACGCGGAGGCTCCGGCCGCACGATGGTCACCCGGCACCGAGGCTGACGACTAGCGGGCGGCAGCAGCGTGCCGGCCGGAAGCCCCGAGGTGGCCGACGCCGCCGACGAGGTCCGCGTGCTCGCGCGGGCCCTGCAGCACCTGCGCACCTCGTCCGCGCCCGCGGCCCGCGTGCAGGCCGTTCGGACCGCGACCCGGGCGATCCAGGGCCTGTCCGCCGAGGACCGGCAGGTCCTGCTCGAGCGGCTGCTCGCCCACGGTGCCCCCGCGGCCGCCGGCGCGCTCGCCCGCCACCTCGACGACGTCGAGGTCCCGCTCGCGGCCCAGG
>JBKHEJ010000202.1:0-4789 GCA_046540855.1 Nitriliruptoraceae bacterium | reverse complement strand
GGGCCGCCGACGAGGAGCTCGCCATGAGGATCGCCTTCCTGGGCACGCCTGAGGTCGCCGTGCCCTCCCTCGAGGCGCTGGTCGCCGACCCCGACATCGAGGTCGCGGTCGTGCTGTGCAACCCGGACCGGCCCAAGGGCCGCTCCCGCACCCCGGTGCCGCCCCCGGTGAAGGTCGCGGCCGAGGCCCACGGGCTCGAGGTGTGGCAGCCGGTCAAGCCCCGTCAGGTCCGCGAGGAGCTCGAGGCGCTCGCGCTCGATGCCTGCGCCGTGGTGGCCTACGGCGCCCTGCTCCCGGCCGACGTGCTCGCGGTGCCGCGGCTCGGCTACGTCAACCTGCACTTCTCCCTGCTGCCCCGGTGGCGTGGCGCCGCGCCGGTCCAGCACGCGCTGCGCGCCGGTGACCGGGAGACCGGGGTGACCACCTTCGTGCTCGACGAGGGCATGGACACCGGCCCGGTCCTGCGCAGCGTCCCGGTCGCGATCGAGCCGCAGGAGAGCGCGGGGGAGCTGCTCGCCCGCCTCGCCGACCTCGGCGCCCCGGTGCTGGTCGAGTCCCTGCACGCGCTCGAGCTCGGGGCGACCCCGGTGCCGCAGCCCGCGCACGGGGCCACCCTGGCCCCGAAGATCCGGCCCGAGGACGTCGCGATCGCCTTCGACCGGCCCGCGCGCGAGCTGGCGAACCTCGTGCGCAGCGCCGACCCGGCCCCGGGCGCCCACGCCCGCTGGCGCGGTGAGCGGTGCAAGGTGTTCCGCGCCCTCGCCGAGGACGTGCCGGTGCCCGCGGATGCGACCCCCGGCACGGTGCTCGCCACCGACCGGACGGGGGTGCTCGTGGCGACCGGCGACGGGGCGCTGCGCCTCACCGAGGTCCAGCCGGCGGGCAAGCCGCGCATGGACGCGGCGGCCTTCGCCAACGGTGCCCGGCTCGCCGCCGGGGACCGCTTCGAGGACGGCGATGAGGACCGGTGAGCGACCGTGGCCTGCCGGCTCGGCGGGCGGCGCTTCAGGCGCTGGCCGAGGTCGAGGAGCACGGCCGCTGGTCGAACCTCGCCGTCCCGGACGCCATCGCACCGCTGCCTGAGCCGCGTGATCGGGCGTTCGCCGCCCACCTGGCCTACGAGACGTTGCGGTGGCAGGGCAGCCTGGACGCCGCGCTCGCGACGGTGCTCACCCGCCCGCTGGATCAGGTCGAGCCGGCGCTTCGGCGGGTGCTCCGGCTCGGGGCGGTGCAGCTGCTGGTCAGCGACGTGCCCGACCGCGCTGCGGTGGACACCAGCGTGGCCCTCGCCCGCGAGGCCGTGCCCCCGCGGCGAGCCCAGGGGGCGTCCGGCTTCGTCAACGGCGTGCTGCGGGCGCTGGCCCGTGCCCCCCGTCCCGACGGCTGGCCCCTCGCTCCCGACGACCCGGTCGAGCACCTCGCGCTGACCACCGGACACCCGCGCTGGATCGTCGAGGACCTCCTGGCGCGCTACCCCGAGGAGCGCACCGCCGCGATCCTCGCCGCCGACGACCTCGCCCCCGGGGTGACCCTGCGGGCCAACGACGACCGCGACGCGCTGCTCGCCGAGCTGCACGCGGCCGGCGTCGAGGCCCGGGCGGGCACGGTCCCCGACGCGATCCGGGCCCCCGGGGCCGATCCCCGGCGGCTCGAGATGGTGCGCGAGGGTCGCGCGGTGGTCCAGGACGAGGCCTCGATGCGGGTCGCGCGGGCCACCGGTGCCGGCCCGGGTGACCGCGTGCTCGATCTGTGCGCGGGACCCGGCGGCAAGACGACCCACCTCGCCCACCTCGTCGGCCCGACCGGCTCCGTCCACGCCGTGGAGCGCCATGCCCACCGCGCCCGTCTGATCCGCCAGGCTGCGGCACGGCAGGGTGTCTCGGTCGAGGTGTCGGTCGGTGATGCACGCGCGGTCGACACGGCCCCGGTCCACGACGTCGTGCTCCTCGACGCTCCCTGCACGGGTCTCGGCACCGGGCGCCGTCGGCCGGAGGTGCGGTGGCGCCGCACGCCAGCGGAGGTGGCCGAGCTCGCCGCGCTGCAGCGTGAGCTGCTGCCCGCCGCCGCGGCTGCGACCGCCCCCGGCGGGACCCTGACCTACGCCGTGTGCACCTGGACGGCCGCGGAGACCTCGGGCGTGGTGGACGCCTTCGAGGGCTCGGCCGCCAGCGCCGGCTTCACCCGGGTCGACACCGTGCAACTGCTGCCCGACGAGCACGACACCGACGGGATGTTCATCGCGACCTGGCGTCGGTCGGATCCCTGACGGGCGCCGCACCGGGGCGGCTACGCTCGAGGACCGCCGACCCGAGAGCCCGCCGGTCACCGGCCGGGAGAGGACCGAGGTGTACGAGCCGAGCATCGCCCCGTCGATCCTCGCCGCGGACTTCGCGCGGCTCGGCGCCGAGGTCGCCGAGGTCGCCCCGGTGGTCCGGTCGATCCACGTCGACGTGATGGACGGCCACTACGTCCCCAACATCTCCCTCGGTCACCCGGTCCTCGCCTCGTTACGGGGCGCGACCGACCGGTGGCTGGACTGCCACCTGATGATCACCGACCCGGCGACCTACGCCCCGCAACTGGTCGAGCTCGGCGCCGACTCCATCACCTTCCACCCCGAGGTGGAGGACGACCCCGCCGCGCTCATCGCCCGGCTGCGCGATCAGCGTGCCGAGGTCGGGGTCGCCATCAAGCCGGACCACCCCGTCTCGATGGTCCACGAGCTGCTCCCGCTCGTCGACCTGCTCCTCGTCATGAGCGTCGAGCCCGGGTTCGGGGGCCAGGCGTTCCTGGCCCACACGATGTCGAAGGTCGCCGAGGCCGCGGCCTGGCGTGCCGCGCACGGTGCCCGCTTCCGTATCCAGGTGGACGGGGGCATCGCGCCGGCGACGATCGGGGCTGCAGCGCGCGCCGGCGCGGACATCTTCGTCGCCGGCTCCTCGGTGTTCGGTGCCAGCGACCGGCAGGCGGCGGTCCTGCAGCTGCTGGCCGAGGTCGCCGCCAACGGCGCCGTGGCCGGTGATGCTCCACCGACGCCGGACGCGTGACCATGGCCCCGCGCGTGCTGGTCGCCGACGACGACGAGGACATCCGCGCGTTCCTCGAGATCACCCTGCAGCTCGCGGGCTTCGAGGTGGTGCTGGCCAGCGACGGCCAGGAGGCCCTGGAGCTCGCGCACACCGGCCACCCCGACATCATCGTCCTCGACGTGATGATGCCGAACCTGGATGGGCTCGCCGCGCTCGAGCGGCTGCGGGTCGACCCCCGCACCGGTCACCTGCCGGTGATGCTCCTGACCGCCCGGGCGCGCACCGACGACGCGATCGAGGGGCTGGACCGCGGCGCGGACGACTACCTCGCCAAGCCCTTCGACCCCGACGAGCTCGTCGCCCGGGTGCGCGCGGCGCTACGCCGGGCGGAGACCCAGCGCACCCGCAACCCGCTGTCGGGCCTGCCGGGCAACGAGTCGATCGTCGCACGGCTGTCCGGGCTGCTCGCCCGTCAGGCCTCCTTCGCGCTGCTCTACGTCGACCTCGACAGCTTCAAGCCCTTCAACGACCACTACGGGTTCGTGCGGGGGGATGAGGCCATCCGGGCGGTCGCGACGCTGCTCGAGCAGGTCCGTGACGAGCTGGACGACCCGGAAGCCTTCGTCGGGCACGTCGGCGGTGACGACTTCGTCGTGCTGGTGCGGGCGGAGCTCGCCGAGCCCACGGCCGCGGCGATCTGCGACCGGTTCGACCGGCTCGCCCCCCAGCTGTACGACCAGGAGGACCGGGCGGCGGGTTCGATCGAGGTACCGGACCGGCGGGGTGTCGCCCAACGCTACGCGCTGCTGTCGCTGTCGATCGGGATCGCCTCGACCCAGGTCCGCGACTTCCCGCACCACGGCGAGATGGTCGCGACGGCCACGGAGATGAAGCGCTACGCGAAGTCCCGGCTGCTCGGTGGCTCGGCGTACGCCATCGACCGGCGTGGCTCGGACGAGGACGAGGTCGGGCTCGAGCTCGAGGTCGAGCTGCCGTGAGCGCACGGTCGTGCTGACGGGGGCGGAGCGTCGGGCGGTCGCCCGGGCGATCACGCTGGCGGCCCACCCGGTGGCACCGACCAGCCCGAACCCCTCCGTGGGATGCGTGCTGCTCCAGCAGGACACGGTCGTGGCCGAGGGGGCGACCGTGCCGCCGCCCGGCCCGCATGCCGAGGTGGTCGCGCTGAGCCGAGCGGGAGCGCGCGCCCGAGGCGCGACCGCGGTGGTGACGCTCGAGCCCTGCGCGCACACCGGCCGCACCCCACCCTGCACCGACGCGCTGCTCGCGGCGGGCGTGGCACGGGTGGTGATCGTCCACGCCGATCCGAACCCGGTGGCACGCGGCGGTGCGGCTCGCCTCGCCGAGGCCGGCGTCGAGGTGGTCGGACCGCTCGGCGCGCCGTGGGAGGGTGCGGTCGCCGGGCAGCTCGAGGGGTTCCTCACGGTCGCTACGCGCGCGCGCCCCCACGTGACCCTGAAACGCGCGTTGACGCTCGACGGCGCGGCCGTGCACCCGCACCGGGCGCGATGGATCACCGGGCCGGTCGCGCGACGGGCGGTGCACCGCTGGCGCGCCGAGGTGGACGCCGTGCTCGTCGGCGTGGGCACGGTGCTCGCGGATGATCCCCGCCTCGACGTGCGCGAGGTGCCGCTTGCCACCGGCTGGGCGCAGCCGCGGCCGGTCGTGCTGGACACCCGCCTGCGGACCCCGCCGACGGCCGCGGTGGTGGCGCGCGGCCCCGATCTCGTCGCCCACGGCGG
>JBKHEJ010000201.1:0-4796 GCA_046540855.1 Nitriliruptoraceae bacterium | reverse complement strand
CCCGCGTAGACCCGGATGGGTTCCAGCACCTCGCGCTGATGGAAGTCCTCGAGTTCCTCGATGGTCGGGCCCGTAGCCACGAACGTCCTGCCCTTGCGGCCGAGCGTGTCCCAGGCGACCAGCGAGCCGGGACCGCCGGACCGCAGGACCGAGGTGGTCTGGACCACGCCCTCGTCCGTTGCCGCGTCGATCGGGGCGAAGCTGCGGTTGGCGAGGGCGAAGAACCCGTCGACGAGCAGCCCGTTCCAGAGCAGCGACAGCACCACGACGGAGGCGACCGCGCCGAGGAGGATCGCGACCCGCCGCGGCAGCCCGCGCTCCAAGCCCCGCTTCACCGAGCGGAAGAGCTTGCGGACCGATCTCACGAGGATGAGCAGTATGGCCGCCACGACCAGCGTCACGGGGATGATCACGAGCCACGCCGTCGGTCCGACAGGATCGACATCGAACAGGCTCCTGACCTCGTTCTGCCAGCCGATGTGCCGCCATACGGCGAGGGTCAAGGCGAGCGCCAGGACGGCCGACCAGGCCCCCAGGAGCGCAGCTCGGGCTCGGCCGCGCAACGGGGGGATCTCCAGGAAGGCCGCGACCCAGCGCACGAACACGCCGAGCCCGTAGCCGAGCGCGACGGTGATCCCGGAGACGACGCCCTGGGCGACCGCGGTCCGAGGCAGCAGCGACGGCAGCAGCGAGAGCGAGAAGAACAGGGCGGCGCCCAGGAGACCGGCTCGGGAGACGGGCCGGGTGAACACCTCGGCCGCGGTCGCACGATCCTGCTCCGTCGCCTCGGTTCGCAGTGCCGTCTGCATCTCGACCTCCGTGGTCGTCGTCTGCTCCCCGGGACCGCCGGTGTCGTCAGCCGAGGACGGGAGCCCGCGCCACCGCGCGGACGGGCATGCTGCGCCGACGCCAGGCCTTCTCGACCTCGACGGCGAGGGGGAACACCAGGGCGAGGCCGAGGCAGACCAGCCACTGCTCGCCCGAGAGGCTGGTGGTCTGCAGCCAGCGTTGGAGGAACCCGACCTCGGTGGCGCTGACGGTCAGCACGACCCCGGCCGCGGTGAGCAGCGCTGGTCGGACGAGGGCGCCCCGGAAGGCCGAGGTGTCGGACCGCCGCAGCACCATCCCGGCGAAGGCGGTGGCCAGCGCCATCACCACGAAGCCCATGGTCACCGACACGCTCGCCTGTTCGGTGGACGGGGCGTCCGGACCGAGCGCCACCGGTAGCAGCGACAGGACGCCGAGCAGCACCCCGAGCGCGCCCCAGCGGAGCCCGGTCGTGCGGTTGAAGATCCGGGCCGCCGGGTCCCGGGGTGGCTGACGCATCAGCTCGGGATCGGGCTCGTCCACCGAGATGATGATGACGGGGATCACGGCCAGGGTGAAGTTGAGGAAGAGCACCTGCAGCGGCAACAGCGCCACGCCGGAGTTGACGTTCAGGGCGGTCGCAAGCAGGAACATGGTGACCAGGCCGAACAGCTGGGTGAGCTGGTAGCCGATGTAGGCGGTGATGCGCGAGTAGATGCCTCGGCCCAGCTCGACGGCGTGGACCAGGGTCGCGAAGTTGTCGTCGGTCAGGATCATCTTCGCGGCCTGCTTGGAGACCTCGCTGCCGCTCCCCATCGCGACCCCGATGTCGGCCTGCTTGAGGGCCGCCGCGTCGTTGACCGCATCGCCGGTCATCGCCACCACGGAGCCCTGGGACTGCATCAGCTGGACCAGCCGGAGCTTGTCCTGAGGGGACACGCGACCGAACACGTGCAGGTCCGGCAGCTGCTCGAGGAGCGCCTCGTCGTCGGTGGCCGCGAAGTCGTGGCCGGTCATGCCCCCAGCCCCGAGCCCCAGCTCCCTGCCGATCGCCTGTGCCGTGACCAGGTGGTCGCCGGTGATCATCCGCACGTCGATTCCCGCTCCGCGCGCGATGCGGACCGCCTCGACCGCCTCCGGGCGCAGCGGGTCGATGATCCCCACCAGCCCGACGAGGACGAGGTCGGTGACGGCGGCCATCGGGTCGGCCACCACAACGTCGGCCTGGTCGAGCGGGAGCGCCCGGTAGGCCAGGGCGAGCACCCGGAGTCCGGAGCTCCCGAGGCGCTCGTTGGCCGCGGTGATCCGCCCGTGGACGGACGCCAGGTCGACCTCCTCGCCGTCCTGCGCCAGGGCCGAGGAGCACCGGGACAGGACGACGTCCGGGCCGCCCTTCACGAGCAGCGCGACCTGGGTGCTGCCTCCGATCGGCACCCTGTGCGCCGTCGCCATGAACTTGTAGGCCGAGTCGAAGGGCACCGTGGCCAACCTCGGGTAGGCGCGTCGCGTCTCGTCCACCGAGACGCCGAGCTTCTCGGCGAGCACCACGAGCGCTGCCTCGGTGGGATCCCCCACCACCTCGCCGGTCCGGTTCACACTCGCGTCGTTGGCGAGGGCCGAGACGTAGGCGACCGCATCGAGGTCCCCGGCTGGGGCGCCCGCGACCCCGCGGACCTGCCCCGTCCACGAGTAGCCCTCGCCATCCACCTCGTACCAGTGTCCCTGGAGGTACAGCGAGCGGGCCGTCATCTGGTTGAGCGTGAGGGTGCCGGTCTTGTCGGTGTTGATCTGGCCGGTGGAGCCGAGGGTCTCCACATCGGCGAGGTTGCGCACGATCGCCTTCGCCCTGGCCAGCTGCTGGGCGCCCGTCGCCAGCATGGACTGCACGAAGGTGGGCAGACCGGTCGGGATCGCCGAGACCGCCATGGCGATCCCCAGCAGCATCAGCTCGGAGAAGGTCAGCCCGCGGACGAGGCCTACCACCAGGATCACGGCCAGCGTGCCCCAGGCGATCAGCCCGAGGCTGCGGGTGAGCTCGTCCAGCTGGCGCTGCAGCGGCGAGCGGGTCCGCGTGACCTCCCCGAGCATGCCGGCGATGCGGCCGACCTCGGTGGACATCCCCGTGCTGGTGACCACCATCCGGGCGCTGCCACGGGTGACCGAGGTGTTCTGGAAGAGCATGCTGCTGCGGTCGCCGAGCGGCACGTCCGGCTGGTCGACGGGCGCGGCGTCCTTGCCCACCGGCGCGCTCTCCCCCGTCAGCGCGGCCTCCTGTGCCTCCAGGGTCGCCGAGGTCAGCACGCGGCCGTCCGCCGGGACGATGTCCCCCGCCTCGAGCTGGACGATGTCGCCCGGCACCAGATCGTCCGCGGGGACACGCAGCACGGCGCCAGCCCGGACCACGGTCGCCTGGGGTACCTGTAGATCGGCGAGGGCGTCCACGCTGGCCTGGGCCTTGAGCTCCTGGTTGGCGCCCATCGCCACGTTCAGCAGCACGAGGAACCCGACCACGCCCGCGGTCGAGGCCTGTCCGATGATGATGCTGACGACCAGGACCGCGAGCAGCATGAGGTTCATCGGGTCCCGCACCTGGACCAGCGCGAGCTTGAGCCGCGAGGGCTTGTCGGGACGGGCGAGTTCGTTCGGTCCAACCTCGTTCAGGCGCTGAGCGGCCTGCTCGAGCGTCAGCCCGTCCACACCGGACCCGAGACGTTCCAGGACGGTCTCGGCTGGCAGCTGGTGCCACGCCTCGGTGGCCTCGGTGGGCCCTGTGCCGACGGTGGGTGAGACGGGTCGCGGCGGGGCGGTCTCGGTCACGGTGCTGCTCCTTCAGTGGCCCGCGAGGAGGTACTTGCCGGCAGCGACCACGACGGCGACGACCACCACCGCGAGGCCGTAGCCGGTGGCACGTGTCCGGCTGCCGCCGTTGGAACGGACGGCGGCATAGCCGAACAACCCGATCAGGCCGGCGAGTACCCCGCGGGACAGGGCGGTAGCGGCACTCGCGCCGAGCAGCAGGGGCAGCGAGGCCAGGGACGCGACCGCGACGGCAGCCGCAGCCTGCGCGAGGATGGCGAGCCGGTCATGCGAGGTCAGCGTCGACCCGACGAACAGCCGCGCCGCGAGCTGGAACGCCAACCAGTGCGCGAGCGCCAGCCCGAGCGTCGTACCCCAGATCAGGGTCAGCACGGCACCGTCATCGCTATCGCCGGACTTCGCCGTCAGAACCGCGAGGAGCGAGATGGTGAGGTAGAGGCCCATCGTGAGTCCCTCGCGAGCGATGCCGGGATCGATCCGCGAGGTCGCCGCAGGAGATCCGTCCCCGTGCACAACGTGCATACCGACCGCTCCTCCTGGCCACACCCGGCCAGCACCAACCCCGCCGCGACGACGCGGCCTGATGTCCGACCGTCCCAGTGGCCGTGATGAGGTAATGTCCTCCATTACTAGATCCGAGTCAAGAGCCGATGCGGGAGCGGTGCGGTGGTCCGAGACGATGCGCAGACGCGGGAGAGGCTGCTCGACGCGGCGGCGGAGTTGTTCGCGCGGCAGGGTTCGTGGACGACGCCGCTCGCGCACGTGGTCCGAGCAGCGGGTCAGCGCAACCAGTCCGCCATCCAGTACCACTTCGGTACCCGCGAGGAGCTGATCTACGCACTGATCGAGCGCGATCGGGACCGGGAGCTCCAGCAGCGGCAGGACCTCCTCGACCGACCCGAGGCGGGTCGGGTCGAGCCCGACCTACGGGCCGCCGTCGCCGCGCTCGTCCTTCCCACCTGTGCAAGCCTGGGATACGCGCGCGGTCGCCGTCTCCGGCTCATCATCGCCGATGTGGCGCGTGGCATCGGTGATGCCGCGCTGGCCGATCCTCGCCCGCCCGACATCGCGCGGACGGTCCGGCTCCTGGAGGCGGCGATGCCGGCGATGCCGGCGAGCGTGAGGTCCACCCGCATCGCCGCCGCCCTCCGGTTGCAGATCGAGCTGACGGC
>JBKHEJ010000200.1:0-4848 GCA_046540855.1 Nitriliruptoraceae bacterium | reverse complement strand
GTGCGGGCCGGCGCCGTAGGGCAGCGCCCTGGCCCGGGGGACCAGGGCGCCACGGTGGGGTGGGCTGCGTTACCGCTCAGGCGGTGGCGACGAGCTCCAGCTCGAACCCGAGCTCCTCGAGCCGGGTGTCGGAGTCGTCCAGCAGCACCGGCGTCCGGCCGGCGCGTGCCAGCAGCGAGGTCGCGATCGAGGCGCGGTAGCCGGAGGCGCAGTGGACCCACACCTCGGCGTCGGTCGGCACCTCGTGCATGCGCCGCTCGAGCTCGTGGATCGGGATGTGGATCGAGTCCTTGATACCACCGGTGGCACGCTCGTCGTGGCGGCGGACGTCGAGCACGTGGAGGTGCTCGCCGTCGGCCATCCGCTTCGCGAGCGAGTCGAGGGTGTCGATGCGGTAGCTACCGCGGTCCAGGCCCTCGCCCCAGGTCTCGATGCCGTCGATGGCCTGCGCAGCCGGCCGGTCGATGCCGACGCGGACCATCTGGCGCTGGGCCTCGGAGACCTCCTCCTGGGTGTCACCGATGAGGGTCACCGACACGCCCCAGGGCACGATCCAGGCGAGGTAGGTGATGAAGGAGTTGCCCACCTCGACGTTGACCGTGCCGGTCACGTGGTCCTTCGCGTACGCGGTCCGCGAGCGCAGGTCCACGACCCACTCGCCGGCGTGGATGCGCTTGGCGAGCTCGGTCGGGTCCGCCTCGACCGCCGGGGAGAGGTCCACGGGACCGGGGCCGACCTTGTTGCGCGGCGCCATGTGCGCGTAGTAGCGCGGGTAGGCGTCCAGCCCCGACATGAGCGTGCGGACGAACTCCTCGGTGTCGGTGATCGTCAGCGCGACGTTGGCGCGCTTCTGGTCGGCGATCGTCGAGGTCTCCACGCCGTACTTCGGGTCGACGTTGGAGGTCTGCTCATCGGCGGCGGCGGAGGAGCAGAAGCTGCCGAAGCCGTGGGTGGGCAGCACGGTGGTCTCGTCCGGGAGCTCGGCGACCAGGCGCTGCGCCGTGGCGTGCTGCTTGCGGGTCAGCTCCTCGGTCATCGCCCGCGAGATCAGATCGGTGCGGCCGACCGAGCCGTACAGCAGCGAGCCGCCGGTGAACACCACGGTGCGCTCGCCGTCGGTGACGACGTACGACATGTGGGTCGGGGTGTGACCGGGGGTGTGCATGGCACGGACGGTCAGCGAGCCGACGGTCAGCTCGTCGCCGTCCTCCACGCCGTGGGCGTCGAAGAACAGCTCCTCGGCCTTGGCCATGACGTAGGTCGCACCGGTGACCCGGGCGAGCTCCACGCCTCCGGTGACGTAGTCGTTGTGGTTGTGGGTCTCGAGCACGTGCGTCACGTCGAGGTCGTGCTCGGCGACCAGGTCGAGCACCCGGTCGATGTCGCGCTGCGGGTCGATGACCGCCGCAGTCTTCCCATCGCTGACGATGTAGCTGCGGTCACCGAGGGAGGGGGTCTCGATCGTCAGGATCTCCATCAGGCAGGGCTCCGGTTGGTGGGGGTCGTTGGGCGATCCGTCGGCCCGGTTCCCGGGTGTGGCGACGCTTGCAGTGCGTGCCGGTCCGGCCCGGTCCGGCCTTGGGGAGGGGAACGCCGCAGATAGTCCGTACATTTCGGGTCAGGAGCGCGGGTGACCCGGTTGCGCGCTCATCGCACGCCCGGCCTGGTCCCCGGTGGGACCGCCGGTGGCGGGGGTGTGGGGAGGGTCGCCGGCCTCGGGCGGGGCCGGGCTGGTGGCGGGCCGGGCCGTGAGCGTCAGCAGCGCCGTGGGCGTGTCCTCGTGCCACCGGTTGGCGAACCGCTCGTCGAGGTGCGCCCGGCGCAGCGTCGTCGCCGCACCCGCGCGCACGCTGGCCAGGTGGAGCTCCACCTCGGCGGCCCGGCAGGCCAGCTCGAGGTTCGCGATGGCCTCCACGCCGGAGGCGTCCATGCTCGGCACGCCGGCGAGGTCGAGCACGAGGAAGGGGTCGTTGCGGTGCTCTGCCGAGGCGAGCCGGTCCTCGACGGCCTCGAGGAGCCGGACGCTGCTGGCCGGCAGGAGCGCGCCCTCGATCTCGATGACGGTGGCGGGTGGCCCGGGGTGCGCGGTGATGCGTGGCACCCCGACGCGCCACAACGACAGCGCGAGGCTGGTCGCCACCCCGATGCCGATGCCGAGCTCGACGCCGATGAGCAGGGTCGCGAGGAAGGTCACCCAGAACGCGATGCCGTCGGTGCGTTCGATCCGCCAGGCGTGCACGCCCTCGCGCAGGTCGACCAGCTTGGCGACCGCGACGAGCACGACCGCCGCCAGCACGACCTCGGGCAGGGTCGTGAACAGCGGAGCGAGCACGAGCAAGGCGAGCAGGACGGCGCCGGCGGTGACCAGGCTCGCCAGCGGCGTGCGGGCACCGGCGGTGTGGTTCACCGCGGTGCGGGAGAAGCCTCCGGCGACCGGGAACGCCTGGAACAGCCCGGCCGAGAGGTTCGCGGCGCCGGAGGCGAGCAGCTCCTGGTCCGGGTCGATGCGGTCACGCGTGCGGGCCGCGATGGCCCGAGCCACGCTGATGCCCTCGAGGTAGGACAGCAGCGCGATGATCACCGCACCCGGCAGCAGGGCGAGCAGGGTGTCGAGGGGAGCCGCGGGGAGCGCGGGCAGGGGGAGGCCGCCGGGGACCTCGCCGAGGATGGCGACGCCGCGGGCCTCGAGGTCGAGCAGGGGGACCGCGACCGTGGCGAGCGCGACCACCAGCAACGGCGCCGGCACCTTCGGGCCGAGCCGTCGTCCCCACGCGAGCAGCGCGATCGCGATGCCGCCCACCAGGAGGGTCGGAAGGCTCGTGTCGGGCAGGGCGCGTACCAGCGCGGTGATGCGCTCGAGCCAGCCCTCGGGCTGTCCGACACCGACGCCGAAGAGCTTGTCGAGCTGGCTCGTCGCGATCACGATCGCCGCGGCCGAGGTGAACCCGGCGATGACGGGGTGGGAGAGCAGGGTCGTGAGCCGACCGGCCCGGAGCACACCGAGCAGCACCTGGACCGCTCCGACCAGGACGGCGAGCAGGGCCGCCAGCGTGACGTACCGGGACGGGTCACCGTCCGCCAGCGGGGCGATGGTCGAGGCGGTCAGCAACGACACGATCGCGACCGGTCCGAAGGACAGCTGGCCGGAGGTGCCGAGCAGGGCGTAGGCGACCAGGGGCACGGTCGAGGCGTACAGGCCGGTCACGGGGGGCATGCCCGCCAAGGACGCGTAGGCCATGCCCTGCGGCACGAGCATGGCGGCGACCGTGAGGCCCGCGAGCAGGTCCGCTCGGCGTGAACCGGCGTCCGAGCGGTGCAGCCAGCCCCGCAGCGGGATGAAGCGGTTGAAGAGCTGACGACCCCGGGTCGTCGATGCGGTCGTGGGGGCCGCAGGGCGACCCGGGGTCGGCTCAGCCATGGCGGGGACCGATCAGGCCGACTTCGGCCGGTTGTAGGGCAGCTTCGACAGCAGCATCCCCATGGCGCAGGTGTTCGTCACCGCCGCGAACACCAGCCCCGCCCCGACCGCACCCGCGACGAACCGTGCGGGTGGCCAGACGATGCTGACGAGGATCGAGGTGAGGACGATGAGCCCCGCGACGAAGCGGACCTGGCGCTCGAGGTCCCAGCGGATCACATCCTGGACCACCGGGCCGTCGCTGGCCTGCCAGGCGAGCATGCCGCCCTCCAGGATCGGCAACTGGGGCAGCCCGTGGCCGGCCAGCGCCTCCTGAGCCTGGTGCGCTCGGTTGCCGGAGCGGCAGACGAGCACCACCTCGGCGCCGGCATCCACCAGCTCGCGGACCCGCTCCACGTGGCGATCGAGGGTGTCGAGGGGCAGGTTGTCCGCCCTGGGGATGTGCACGGACTCGAACTCGCCCGGGGTACGGACGTCGATGAACGTGACCTCGTCGAGGCGGTCGTGCAGCGCGTCGGGGTCGACGCACACGGTCGTCGCGGCGTGGGTCTGGGACACGGGGACTCCTCCGGGAGCGGCTACGGGGACGGTCGTGGGATGGTCGGCGGCCCGAGCGGGCACCGCACCTCCCAACGCGAAATGTACGGACTAATGTTCCCGCGTGCGAGCCCGCTCCGTCCAGGTGGCGCACACCGCGCACCGCCTCCTCCCACGCCCCGGCCGGTACCTCGCCCGTCAGCGGTCATCGCCGTGGAGGTGCCGTTCGACGGGCCGCAGGACCAGCACCACCACGATGCCGGTGATCGCTCCGGCGACGAGGGCGGTGCTCGACGGGGAACCGTCGAAGAGGAGGTTCGCTGCGATCGCGACCACGATGCCGATGGCAACGGCGATCGCGATCAGGACCCCCAGGGTCTTCGCGGTCTGCATGGGTGTCTCCTCGTCGTCACGGTCGGGGTCCCGGCCACAGCGCGCGATGCGGGCCGTCATGCTCGTCGCGGTACCCACCGGGACCTCCGCTCACGTCGACCCCCGCGGAGCGCTGCGGCACGGTGCACCCCACCGTAGGAAGGGCGGACGCCGCACCGCCGGTCCGGTGGACACCGTCCACGCGGCCGGGTCCGCTCTGGGCGGATCCCTCGGCGATCGCCGGTTCGGCCCGGCGATCAGCGGCTCAGTCCTCGATGCCGAACCGGTCCAGGACCCGTCCGATGGCCGCGTCCAGCCCGGGAGGCGCCGTCCCGAACTCCGCGACCACACCGGCACGGATCGCGGCGCGTAGCTTCCGCCGGGGATGCTCGGCGAGGTCCGCCGAGGTGGGCGCCGGGGTGCTCTCGTTCCCCTGCCCGCCTGCGGCGCGGGGGCGTGAGGCCGGGGTCGGCGCCGGGGTGCTCTCGGCCCTCTGCCCGCTAGAAGCGCGAGGTGCTGAG
>JBKHEJ010000199.1:0-4853 GCA_046540855.1 Nitriliruptoraceae bacterium | reverse complement strand
CGGCGTCGGACGACCCGCCGGGGTACGCGGCGGGGACGGGACCGGCGGGTCACGCGGCGCGCTGCGGCGCGCCAGAGGCGGCGCGGGTGGAGGATCGCCGCCGCGGTCACCCTCCTCCTCCTCGCTGCGGTGCTCGCGCTGCTCGCCGGTGGGGTGCTGGACCGGGAGCTGGTCGCCGGGACCTGGCTCGAGCGCCTGTGGCCGGACACCTCGGCGCCCTCCGACGGCGAGGCCGAGGACCCGGACGGCCCGCCACCACCCGCCCGCAGCACGCTGCTCGTCGGCACGAGCGACGCTGGCGACGTGCGCTGGCTCGCGATGCTCGCGTCCGCGCCGGACAGCTCGACCGTGCTGCTCGTGCCAGCGAGCCTGCTCGTGGACGTCGGTGAGGTCGGCCCGCTCCCGCTGGAGGAGGCCGCCTCCCGCGACGGGACCCCGTCGTTGGCCGCGGCGCTGGCGGATGAGCTCGGGGTGCGGTTCGACGCCACCGTCGAGGTGTCCACGGCGGGCTGGGGCGAGGTCGTCGCCGCCGCCGACCGTATCGAGGTCACGCTCCGCGCCGAGGTGGAGGACACCGAGCGGGGGATCCGGCTCGCCCCCGGACCGCACCGGCTCGACGCCACCTCGGTGCAGGCGGTGCTGGAGCCGGCGGGAACGCCGCTCGGGGAGCGCGAGGTCCTCGCCCGGGTCGCACCGGTGCTCGCCGGGATCCTGGACGCTCTCGCGGCGGATCCCGCGCTGCGTGAGGAGGTCGCGCCGCTGCTGGCGCGGGGAACGGTGGGGACGACGTCGGCGGAGGCGGTGGCGGTGGCGGTGCTCGCCGAGGTGCTGGACAGCCTCGCTGCGGCGCGCGAGGGGGACGACGAGCTCGCGATCCTGACCTTGCCGGTCGTGCCGGTGGACGACGCCTCGGCGCCTGGGTTCCGGGTCGATGAGGAGCGGGCCGAACCGATCCTGCAGGAGCGGCTCGCGCCCTGGCGCCCCGGCGCCGAGCTCGGCGCTGGGCGGGACGTGCAGGTCCTGAACGGCAACGGGGTGCCACGTATCGCCCGGCAGGTCGGCGAGCGGCTCGCCGACGGCGGGTACCGGGTGCTGCTCACCGGCAACGCCGACCGGTTCACCTACGAGCGCACCCGGATCATCCTGCACGCGGACACCCCCGAGCAGGTGGCGGTCGCTCGGGACGTGCAGCGGCGGCTCGGGGTCGGGGAGCTCGAGCGCGCGGCCACCCCGAGCTCGGTCATCGACGTGACGATCCTGGTCGGCCAGGACTTCCCTCCCGCCGACGACAGCGAGCCGTAGCCACCCGCAGCCGAGCACCGCGCCGGTGAGCCGCCACGGGCCGCGGCTCGCCGCTCGTCGCTCGTCGCTCGCCGCTCGTCGCTCGTCGCTCGCCGCTCGCGACGCCACGCCGAGGCTGGCCTACCCTTGCTGACGCGGGAGCGCGGGCTGGTCCGCGAGCGACCGCGCCCCCGCGTGCTCCTGCCACGCCCTGGCACCGACCGACCGCGCGGTCCCGACCGACCACCCCCGACCTGTGAGCGCTCCGTGCCCGCCTCCGACGAAGCCGTCCAGCTCGCCGTCGCCGCTGCCGACGCAGCGTCCGACGTCAAAGCCCAGGACCTCACGCTCCTGGACGTCAGCGACCTGCTCGTGATCGTGGATCTGTTCCTGCTCGCCACCGCCAGCAGCGACCGCCAGCTCAAGGCCATCGCCGACCGCATCGACGAGCGGCTCCGCGAGCATGACCGTCGGGTGCTGCGCCGCGAGGGCACACCGGAGGCCGGGTGGGTGCTGCTCGACTACGGCGACCTGGTCTGCCACCTCTTCCTCGAGGAGCAGCGCGGGCTGTACGCGCTCGAACGCCTGTGGGCGGACGTTCCCCACCGTGACCCGGTGACGGGCGAGCCGCGCTACGCGGCGGTGTCGTCCCGGTGAGGCAGCTCCTGCTGGTCCGGCACGGTGAGTCGCGCTGGAACGCCGAAGGCCGCATCCAGGGCCAGTCCTGCGCCGGCCTCTCGGAGCGGGGCTGGGCCCAGGCCGAGGCCCTGGCGCAGACCTACGGGCCGCTGCTCGCCGAGTCGGCGGCCGCGGGGCGGCTGAGGCTGGTCAGCTCCGACCTGCAGCGGGCCACGGAGACGGCGGCGCCCCTGGCAGCGCAGCTCGGGCTCGAGCCGGCGCTCGACCCTGCGCTTCGGGAGCGGTCCTTCGGTACGTGGGAGGGTCGCTCGCACACCGAGCTGGAGGCCGAGGAGGCCGCGCGCTGGGCACGCTGGACGAGCGGTGAGGACATCATGCGCGAGATCGGCGCCGAGACCGCGCTCGAGCTCGCCACCCGCGCCGCCGAGGCGTTCCAGCGGGCCCTCGCGGCCACCCCGACCGGCGGTGTGGCGGTCGTGATCAGCCACGGCGGGAGCATCTGGCACGGCCTGCACCGTCTGCTCGAGCTCGCGCCCCGCTCCCTCGGCCCGGTCGGGAACGCGTCCGTCGCGGCGCTGCTGCAGCTGGTGCCCGACGACGGTGGTGCGCTGGACCCGCACGTCGCTGCTGCAGCTGCAGGCGCGTCGGCCCGCCCGGTCCTGGCCACCTACAACGACCTCGCGCACCTGCCCGCGGCGCTGCGCACGGGCGGCTTCGCCGCGGGAGCCCGGACCGACGCCGTCCCCCAGATGCGCTGACCGGCACGGCACGCTGAGCGGGGCGGCACGGCACGCTGAGCGGGGCGGTGCTTGGTCCCGCTGCGGCCACGCGATCCCGCACGGGCGACCTCAGGCCGACGCCGCCTCGTCGGTGGTGAGCTCGTCCAGGCGCGCCGCGGCATCCAGCCCGGACAGGGCGGCACCCTCGACGCGACCGCCGAGGAAGGCATCCCCGGCGATCGCCAGCGGCGCGCCGTCCACCTCGACGGCCAGGCTGTCCTCCCCGACCGAGGTCGTCGGGGTGGCGAACCGCCAGCGGTGGAGGTGGACCGCGTCGAGGTCGGTGTGGAGCACCGCGCCCGCCGCGCGCCGCAGCCGGCGCACGATCAGCTCCTCGCTGGCGTCGAGGTGGTCGTGACTGAACGCGGCAGACGCGTGCACCGTGACCGCGGGGGTGCGGGACGCGCCGGAGGCCTGGTGGTCGGTCAACCATGCCAGGGCACCGTCCTCGATCCGGACCGCGCCCCGCTCGGGCAGGCTCACCCGCTCGTGGGGCACGGCGAGCAGGGTCAGGCACGGGTCGTACTCGATCGGGGCGAGGCGGTCGGCGATCGCGTGCGGCAGTGGGGCTGCGCCGGTCGCCAGCAGCGCGAGCGTCTGGGGGAGGGGTGCGGTGAGCACGAGGGCGTCGGTGCGGAGGAGGCGTCGGGGTCCTTCCTCCCCGATCGCATCCGGACGGCTGGGTGTGCCCGGCAGGCGCGTCGCCACCTCGAGGTCCCATCCGCCGCCGCTCGGGACCGCGCGGAGGGCCGCGGTCCCGAGCTCGACCTCGAGGCCGGCGACGAGGTGGTGGGCGAGCGCGCGCATGGTGGGTGAGCCCCGCCAGCGGACGTGACCCGTCGGGTCCTCCGGAGCGTCGCGGTCGGGGCTGCCTCGGAACCACGGGCGGAGCACTCCCGCCTGCTCCCACGCTCCGACGAGCCGGGCGAACCGGTCGCTGCGTGCGGTCAGGAACTGGGCCCCGACGTCGAAGGTGGCCGCGCCTACCGACCGTGAGGCCAGGCGACCGCCGGCGATGAACCCCTTGTCGAGCACGCGTACGCGGTGGCCCTGCGCTGCGAGCGAGCGCGCAGCGAGGCTCCCGGCGACCCCGGCTCCGACGACGATGACGTCCATGTGCACCTCAGGTCGCGTTCGCGGCCACCGCGTCCGTGGACGGGCCCGGTCCGGTGGCGCGCTCGCGGCTGCCTCGCCAGGCGCCGGCGAGCCAGGCCGGACCGTGCCCGGGGCGTGACGCGGCCGAGCCAGACCGCGCTGGGGCGGCCGAGGTCGGGCCGGACCGGAGTGCCCGCGACACGCCTTCGTGACGGTGTGCACAGGCCAGGAGCGGCCCCGCCGAGGGTCAGACGCGACCGACGGTGGCTGACGCTGCACCGGCGGGGTAGGGGCTGTTGTCGACCGCAGCGAAGGCGGTCGGCGCCAGCGATCGTGCGAGCGTCAGCACCCGATCCGTGTCGCGGTAGGGCACGGTCGACAGCACCATGTCGACCGGGCCCCGGTACCCGCGACCGCGGAACACCGTCGCGCGGTAGCCCTCGAGGTGGAGCAGGTGGGCGACGTCGTGTCCGTCGAGGTGGCCCGGCTCCCCCTCCTCGACGTGCACGTAGATCCGGACCGTCTTCATACCGAGCCGCAGGCGCTCGGTGAGTTCGACGCCGATCGCGGTCCCGAGCGCGACGCCCGCGACGAACCCGGCGGCGCGCAACCACGTCAGGTCGGCCAGCACGATCCCCGCGGCCGCGAGCCAGATGCCCGCCTCCAGCCCCGCGGCGAGCGCCGCCAGCAGCCGGCGCCCCTGGACCACGAAGACCACCCGGAACACGTTCATCGACACGTCGGCGGCGCGTAGCGCAGCGATCGCCAGCGCGGGCCACAGCAGCCCCCACCACGTGCCGACCTCGGTCAACAGTTCAGGCACGGGTCTGGTTCTCCATGATCGTCGATATCGGCTGGGTCCTGTCACGACCTGCTGGTGCACCGGGAGGGCGGAGGTGGCGCTCGCCGGCTGTCTCGGGCTGGGGTCGTGCGTGGCGCGGCCCGCCGGGACCGGAACAGCCACCGTCTGGAGGGTCGGCCGCACGCGGTCGAACCTGCGCACTTCACCCCGTCCCGATGGCCTCCATCCGCGCGCCCGGCTCCCCGCCCCCGGCCTTC
>JBKHEJ010000198.1:0-4928 GCA_046540855.1 Nitriliruptoraceae bacterium | reverse complement strand
ATGTAACGGTCGGGACTCCACACCAGATAAAGGGCCCAGGGGCTGTCCTCGCTCAGGATCGCTTCCGCGCCGGCCGCGCTTTCGGTCGCCACCGTCAAAAGAAGCAACAGACGAAAATGGAAGGCCGTTTGGATCCGGAGGCGTGAAAAAATGGATGTGATGTATACGGGGGGAATGTAATCAGATTTCTTCATGCTGGTTAAATAGGTGGCGAAAAGGCAGCGTGTCAATCGCTGCAGGGGAAACGGGTGAAAAAGTCGGAATATCGACGCTGAAAATGACGCAACGATGACTGGTCCCGTGGTGGAAGTTGATGTATGAAAGGGTTTTTCGCCTAAGGGGAGCCACTGTATGCCGTTTCCATCCAATTTCGTCTGGGGAGCCGCCGCCGCGTCCTATCAAATCGAGGGCGGGGCCAAACAGGGCGGTCGGGGGCCGTCCATCTGGGACATGTTCTGCCGCGAGCCGGGCCGCATCGAGGGTGATCGCAAGCACGTCGGCGGTCCGACGCTGACCGCCTCCCGTGCCACGCTGCGACGCTTCGGGTTCCGGCGGCTCCCGCGGCGGGTGGACTCGACCCTGTACGAGCGCGTGCTGGCGGCGGGCGGCCGGGTGTACGCGACCCACAGCCGGGACATCGTCCTGACCCGACGCGGCGGCGACCACGAGCACGCGTGGCGCATCGACGAGGAGACGCTGCTGGCCGAGGCGGTACAGCGGTGGGACGGGCTCAACCTGGACGCCGCCGCCTCCGACCCCGATGGCTGGACCTGAGGCACGCTCGACGCGGAGCGAGCCCTCCGTCGCACCGGGGCCGGCGCGCCACCCCGGTGGCGTCTAGGTCACCGGGCGATCCAGCCCCTCGAGGCCAGCGGCGAGGGTGCCCAGGAGCGGCGCTAGATCCCCCTCCTCGGGCGCTGGGAGGGCGATGACCCGGTCGGGGCGGTAGAGGCGGACGAGCGCCTGGAGCCGATCCTGCCGGACACGCGCTACGTCCAGGGACGGCTCCAGCCGGCGGAGCGCAGCAGGAGGCGGCAGGTACTCGACGAGGTAGCCCGCCCTGCGAGCGGCACCGAAGGCCAGGTCGCCGAGGACCAGCACCGGCGCGAAGCCACCCCGGGCCCGCTGCAGTTGCGCGAGCCGATCCACCACCACGTCCACGAGCGCCGCATCACCGAGCGGGGGCAGGGCGACCAGCGCGACGGGGAGCTCCTGCGGGAGCGTCTCGGGAGGCAGGAGCCGGCCAGCCGGCACCGGCAGCACCACCGTGTCCGCGCCGTGCACGGCCGGACGACGCTCCCACCGGCGCAGCCGTCGCCGGGTCGCACGGCGGACATCCTCAGGCAGCGTGGCGAAGACCCGGCCCCCGAACCGGCGGACCGCCGGGGCCTGCAGCCACGCGGCGAGTTGTCTGCGGGCCCGCACCCAGAAGGCGCGCAGGCGCTGAGCCAGCGACCGTCGTGTCGAGAGACCCGGTCCTGCGGTCGGTGGCTTCCCGCCCTGCCCGCGGGTCCGCGCCTGCGAGGGCGGACGCGCTGGGGCGGCCGGCCTGGCGGTCGGTGACTGCTCGACCTGCTTGCGGGTCCGCGCCTGCGGGTGCGGTCGCGCCGGAGTGGCCGGGCTGGCGCTCGGACGCTGCCCGAGCTGCCGCTGCCGTGGAGGGATCCTCGCCTCGGGCCCGCGCTCTAGGAGCGTCTCGATCGCCGCCATGCCCGCAGCGGCACCACCCTTCGGACGCAGTTCCCTCGCGCGCCGTCGCATGCCTTCCCGCCGGTCTGGGTCGAGCAGCTCGGTCAGTGCCTGGTCGATGTCCTGCGCGCTCGGGGCCCGCAGGTCCAACCCGATACCCGCCCGCTGAGCGAAGGCAGAGCGGGCCGCCTGGTCGTCGGCGGCGGTATCGAGGTTGGGGACGAAAGCGGTGGGGACCGCAGCCAGGGTCAGTTCGTGGAAGCTGTTGTACCCCGCTGCGGCGACGGCGAGATCGAAGGCGGCGAGGTAACGCGCGAGCGGGTAGATCGACACGGGACGGACGTTGACGGGCAGCCCGGCCTGACGCTCAGCGATGATGGACCGGGTGACGAGGACCTGGAGGTCGGGCTCACACGCGAGGCGAGCGACCACCTGCCCCAGCACGCTGTCGGTGTCGTCGATGTTGCCGGCGCCGAGGTGGACGAGAGCCGCCGGCCGCTCGGGATCGAGCTCGAGCGCCGCCCGAGCGGCGTCACGGTCGAGGAGCTCCTCCTCGTCGAGGTAGGTGACGGGACCGACCTGCACCGCCTCGTCGCGGTAGGCGCGGGTGGCGCCCCGGTCATCCTCCGCGGCGAGCTCACCAGGCTCGAGCACGAGGTCGAACCGGTCTCGCTGCTCCTCGAGGACCGGGTTGGTGATACCGGGCCGCCACATCGCCCGGCGGGACCAGACGAGACAGACGTGAGGGTGGTCCTCAGCCGCGTCGAACAGGCCCTGGTACGGCCAGACACCATCGAAGACGAGGGCACGGACGTCGTGCCGTTCGATCATGTCACCGACACGACCGCGCAGCATCGCATGCCAGTCGACGGACCGCGCCCCGGAGATCGCGCGGGACGCGAGGTACTCGACGAGGTAGCCGGCATCGTCGACGACCCGGCCCCCCTGCGAGAAGGTCAGGAACAGCGGCTCGACGTGCTCGCTCGCCCGTCTCGCGTAGCTCAGGAGCCGCATGAGGTGGCCGACCCCTGCCCCGTTGGAGCTGACGAACAGCACCCGCTGCCGCGAAGGCGGCACGACGGGCGAGCCGTCCCGCGGCTGCCCCGCTGGTACGTCGGTCGCCGGGCGCCGCGGTGCCGCGGGCGCGATCCCCGTGACCTCGGTGCGGCCACCAGCCGCGGGCACCCTCACCGGTTCGGGACCGCTCGGCTCGGTCCAGGGCCGCAACCGCTCGACGTGGACCCCGTGACCGAAGCGCTCCTCAGCGAGCGCGATCCCCGCCTCGGCCGCGGCGCGGTAGGCCCCGCGGTCCTCGTGGAGCAGACGCACCTCGGCCTGCACCTCAGCGGGGGTCGCGTACCGGGGGACCTCACCGAACAGCGGCGCGAAGTGCGGCGGCAGCACCGTCGGCAGCCCGCTCGCCAGCGCCTCGAGGATGCTGCGGCCGAAGGCCTCGACCCAGTCCGGGTGATGCTGGTAGACGTAGACGTCGAGTCCGGCGAGGAAGCGTGCCGGGGGCAGCGCACCGAAGGGTTCGACCAGCCATCGCTCGGGGACGGCGCCACCCAGGATCCGTGCTGCCGCGGCGGCCCCGCCGAGCACGTGCACCTCGACGTCGCTGGTGTCGGGGTAGGCGTCCAGCAGCTCCGTCGCGGTCGCGGGCCACTTGAGCGGGTGGTCCCGGCTGTGACGACCGATGACGGGTACCCGGTGCCGGCTGCCGCTGCGGGGGCGCCGCCAGGAGGCCACGTCGATGACGTTGACCCAGTCCTCGGGCTCGAGGCGGAGGTCGGGGGCGACCTCGAGCAGGTCCTCGCGCACCAGCGGCCCGATCGGTGCCCAGCGCGCCGGCCCCCCCCACCACCGGCCGAGGACCTCCTCGACCTCGGACGGGAGGTACAGGCTGGCCTCGGCGGCGTCCTCCCCGGCGCCGGGAGCGCCGGTGGCGCGGTCCTCGATCGCTCCGGTCCCGGCCCGGGGAGCCTGGTTCGCGATCACCAGCCGCTCGGCCGCCTCGAGGTGCGGCAGCAGCTCCGGGCGCACGCTCGCCCCGACGATCGGGTGGCGCAGCACCGCGAGCGGGGTGGTCACGGTCGCGTCGGGCGCGAGCAGGTCGACCTCGCGGGCCTCGATCGCCGCACGCAGCCTCGGGGCGAAGGGCCGGTCCTTGGCGACCAGCGGGGACGGCACGTGGATCAGGCCGGTGCGGAACCCGGCGCGCGCCTGGGCACGGATCTCCTCGGCCACCGAGGCGGTCGTCCCACCGGGGAGCCGGGCGTCGGTGACCAGCACCACGTCGTAGTGCAGCGTGCTCATCAGGCCTCCAGGAGCGAGGGATCGAAGCCTGGGACCGCACGCCCACCGATCCGCGCCACTGCATCGGAGGTGTGGTCGTCATGCCGGACCCGGACGAAACCGTAGCGGTGCCCGGTGTAGACGCTGCCCCCGGCCAGGTGCACGGCCCGGACCAGCTCCGTGTCGACGCCCGAGGGCACCTGACGCCACCGCAGGGCGCGCAGCACCTCGGCGGGCAGCAGCATGGTCGCGCCGGGCAGGTGGTCCTCGTAGCGCTCCTCGCCGCCGGGCGGGGGGTGGACCGTGACGTCGGCCGGTTCCTCGTAGACACCGTGCACCCGGCGACCCACCACCTCGGCGCCCGTGTGATGCAGGTCGAGCAGCAGGTCCGAGAGGTGCTGCGGGCCGTAGCGGTCGTCGTCGTCGATCTTCGCGAGGTAGGCACCGGTCGCGAGGTCCAGGCCGGCGTTCAGCACGGCGCCGAGGGGCCGGTCGGCACCGACCCGCTGGACCGCGGCCACCCGGTCCATCCCGGGCAGGTCGGTGGGCAGCGGGTCCTCCCCGTGGGGCAGCAGGACGACCTCCAGGTCGGCGTGGCGCTGGGCGGCGAGCTCGGCGAGCACCTGGTGGAGCCGGCCCGGTCGGCGGGTGGCGAGCAGCACGCTGATCCGCTCCGGCGGCGGCGCGTCCCAGCCGAGCGCGGCGACCACCCGGGTCACCGCCACCCGGGTGGAGAGCGCGGCGTGCACGTGCCGACGCACCCGGACCGACAGCCGCCGGCGGCGGTCGGCGTCGGCCAGCAGGAGCTCGGAGCGCTCCTCCAGGGCGTCGCGGGCCGCGGAGGGGGCCAGCAGGAGCTGACGGTCCGCCTCCGCCAGGCCGGTGAGCGCCGCTTCCAGGGCCGGCGTCGAGGTGGTGACCACGAGCGCACCGGCGGCGAGCAG
>JBKHEJ010000197.1:0-4953 GCA_046540855.1 Nitriliruptoraceae bacterium | reverse complement strand
AGGTGCCGCTGGGTCACCGTCGCCGCCGTCGCACCGAGAAGCACCAGCCCGACGCCGACGACGAGCGCCAACGGTTCGCCCGGTGCGAGCACGTCCCCGCCTTCCTCCGTCCCTGCCGCCTGAGGGGAGCGTACGCCGCTCCCGGCCGCGTAGCCTGCGGCGCTCCGCCCCCGTCGTCGAGGCAACCGTGGATGCGCTCACCGAGCTGCTCAGCGACGCGCCCCTGGTCACCCTGTTCGTGGTGCTGGGCGCCGGCACCCTGCTCGGTGCGGTCCGCGTCGCCGGGGTGAGCGTGGGTCCGGTCGGGGCGCTGTTCGCCGGTCTCGGACTGTCCGCCCTGCTGCCCAAGATCGCCGGGAGCGTCCCCGACCTGCTCGGCACGCTCGGGCTCACGCTGTTCGCCTACACCATCGGTCTGGCGGGCGGCCCGTCCTTCTTCGCCGGGCTGCGCCGCAACGCCCGCCTCATCGTGCTCGCCGCGGGCCTCGTCGCGGTCGTGGGGGTGCTGGCCGGCGTGCTCGGTCCGACCCTGGGGCTGGACGCGGCGGCGTCGGCCGGGGTGTTCGCGGGCGCCATGACCAACACCCCTGCGCTCGCCGCCGCCGTGGAGGTATCGGGGAGCAGCGCCGCGGTCGTGGGCTACTCCATCGCCTACCCCTACGGCGTGGTCGGGGTGCTGCTCGCGGTCGTCGCAGCCCAGGCGCTGAGCCACAGGCGCCCCACCGCGGAGGACCGCGAGCCGGCGAAGCCCGCCGCGTACCGGACCGTGCACGTCGAGACCCCGGACCTCCCCGCGCTCGCGGAGCTGGCCGGGTTCGAGGACGCCGACCTGGTGTTCACCCGGCTGTGCCGCGACCGTCACGAGTGGACCCCCCGTGGCCACGATCGACCCCGCCCCGGGGACCTGCTCACGGTCGTCGGCCCGGCGCCGGTGCTCGAGGCCTTCACCGCGCACGTCGGACGCGAAGCCGACGACGACCTGCCGCTCGACCGGCACCAGGTCGACTTCCAGCGCGTCGTGCTGTCCAACAGCCGCTACGCCGGCACCACGGTCGCCGGGCTCGACCTGGCCCGGTTCGACGCGGTCGCGGGCTTCGTGCGCCGCGGCGACGTCGACCTGGTGGCACGGCCGGACCTGACGGTCGAGCTCGGCGACCGGATCCGTGTCGTGGCCCCCCGCGACCGCATCGGTGAGGTCGTCGCTGAGCTCGGCGGGTCCGAGCGGGCGGCGGTGGTCGCCGACCCGGTCGGGTTCTCCCTCGGCCTGCTGCTCGGGCTGCTGCTCGGGCTCGTCCCGATCCCGCTGCCGGGGACCAGCCTGGTCCTCGGCACCGCGGCCGGCCCCCTGGTCGTCGGTCTGGTCCTCGGCCGGCTCGGGCGGACCGGACCGATCGCCTGGCAGCTGCCCTACGCGACCAACCAGGCGCTGCGGCAGCTGGGAGCCCTGCTGTTCCTCGGCGTCGTCGGGCTCGGCGCGGGGCCGGAGCTCGTCGAGGCGGTCGGTTCACCCCTGGGGCTGCGGCTGCTGCTGCTCGGCCTCGTCCTCACCTCGACGCTCGCCGTGGGCGTGATCCTGCTCGCCCGCGCGCTCCAGCTGGGCGGTCCGCGCACGGCGGGGGCCCTCGCCGGGGTCCAGGGACAGCCTGCCATCCTCGCCTTCGCGACCGACCGCACCGACGCGGACGACCGCGTCAGCCTCGCCTACGCGCTGCTGTTCCCCCCCACCTTCGTCGTCAAGATCCTCGCCGCCCAGCTGCTCGCGGCCGGGTGATGCGACCGAGTACGACGGCGGCCGGCGGACACGGCACCCTGGTGCCCACCCGACGCTGCGAGGTCGAACCCGTGCACCAGCGCCGCAGGTCCCCCGCTCCGTACCGCGGTGGTCGGCGTACCGCTGTCGCCGCGCTGCTCGGCGCGAGCCTGCTGCTGCACGCCTGCGGTGCGACGGGCGAGCCGGCGCTCAGCGTCTCCGAGGCCCAAGCGGCCGTGCCGCTCGCCGGCTCCTCGCAGCTGGTGCTCGAGATCACCAACCGCGGGGACGGCGAGGACCGGCTCGTTGAGGTCGACACCGACGCCGCCGTCGGCGTCGAGCTGCACGAGACCCGCATCGAGGACGGCATCGCCACCATGGTGAGCCTCGACGACATCGTGCTGCCGGCCGGCGAGACCGTGCGCTTCCGACCCGGCGGGCTCCACCTGATGATGCTCGGCCCCGACGACGACGTCACCCTCGGAGCCCGCTTCCCGCTCACCCTCCACTTCGACCGCTCCGACCCGATCACCGTGACCGCCGAGGTCCGTGACCTGCTCGACCTCGCTGAGGACAGCTTCGACGCCGACGCAGGAGATCCCTGATGCCCACCCGCTCCGGCCGGATCCCGACCCCCGTGACCCGGGCGGCGCTCGCGCTGCTCGGGCTGCTCGCGGTGGCCTGTGGCCCCGCCAGCGCGACCGCCGTCGCCGCCCAGGGCCTCGAGCCGGACGCCGACGGCTGGCGTGGCATCGCCCTCGAGCGCGACCGGACCATGCCCGAGGCGGTGCTGCTCGACACCGCCGGGGGCGAGGTCGCGCTGCAGGAGGCGTTCCAGGGGACCCCGACGCTGCTGTTCTTCGGGTACACGAGCTGTCCCGACATCTGCCCGATCCACCTCGCCGCCATCGCCACGGCGATGGACAGCGCGGGGGTCTCCTACGACGAGCTCGACGTCGTGTTCGTCTCCGTCGACCCCGAACGGGACACGCCCGAACGCATCGACGACTACCTCAGCAACTTCTCCGACGGGATCGTCGGGCTGCACGGCGACGTCGACGTCGTCACCGAGGCCCTCGCCCAGCTCGACCTGCCCGGCCCGGTCGTCGAGGGGCCCGATCCCCGCGGTGAGGGCGACCTGATCGGCCACCCGGCGCAGGTGATCGGCTTCGACGCGGACGGCCAGGCGCTGCGGGTGTGGCCCTTCGGGGCACGACGCTCCGACTGGCTCGCGGACCTGCCCCGCATCGTGGAGGAGTGGTCGTGAACGTCGCCTGGTGGTGCTCCTCCACCCCCGGGCAGATCTGGACCTGGCGGTACACGCCCTTCCTCGGCGTGTGGGTCATGGCCGGGCTCTTCATCGGCGGCTACGTGCTGGCGCACCGGCGTGCAGGCCGAGCGCTCGAGCCGCGCCAGGCGCGCCGCTTCATCCTCGGCGTGCTCGCCCTGGTGGCCGTCTCCGAGTGGCCCATCGGCCAGCTCGGGGTGGGCTACCTCGCCTCGGTGGGCATCGCGCGCTACATCGTCTACACCTTCGTGGCCGCACCGCTGCTGCTGGCTGGCCTGCCCGACTGGCTCGTGCACCGGTGGTTCCCGGCCGGCTCCCGCCGCGAGCGCACCCTGGCCGCGGTGACGCGCTGGCCGATCGCGCTGCTGCTGTTCAACGCCGTGCTGTTCGGCACCCACCTGCCGGTCGTGATCGACGCGCTCAAGGTCACCCAGCTCGGCAGCTTCGCGGTCGACGTCGCGCACCTGTCGGCGGCGCTCATCTGGTGGTGGCCGGCGATGCAGAAGGTGCCGGCAGCCAACGCGATCGAGGAGCCGCTGCGCGCCTTCTACCTGTTCGCCTCCTCGATGCTGATGTTCGTCCCGGCCGCGTTCCTGACCTTCTCGCCCCTGCCCCTGTACGGGCTGTACGAGCTCGCCCCCCCGCTGTGGCTCGGGTTCGACCCGATCCTCGACCAGCAGTTCGCCGGCATCGTCATGAACGTCGTCGGCGGCCTGGTGCTGTGGGCGATCATCGCGACCCTGTTCCTGCGCTGGGCGGCTCAGAAGCAGGCCGAGGACACCGCCACCCGGCGCGTGCGGGACGCCGCCACCCTGGAACGCATCGCCGCGCTCGAGGCCGACGAGGACGAGGCACCGACGAGCGCGTAGCCTCCCGGCCCCGTGCCGCAGCACGCGCACCCCGCACCGGGAGGACCCCGCCATGCACGTCGACCCCTCGGGGATCGCCAACGACCGAGCCCGCGTCACCGCCATCGAGGACGGCCACGTCGTGCTGGCCACCGGCCCGAGCCAGATGCCGGTGCGACTCCCGGTCGCCGACGTCCCCGACGGCACCGAGGTCGGGACCTGGCTCGTGCTCGACGTGCAGCTGCAGCCGCCCCTGGTCCTGGCCATCGATGAGGCCCTGACCGCCGAGCGCCCCGACGGCTGAGGGGCGGACGCCGCGCCGACCGGCCTCAGCCCTCGAGCGGATCGCCGGGGATCGGCCGCCCCAGCCGCAGCAGCGCCGCCGCCTCCTCCGGGTCCATCCCGGCGGGCAGCCGGGAGCGGACCACCCGCGCGGGGATCCCGACCGCGATCCCGAAGGGCTCGATGTCCCGGTTGACGAGCCCGTGGCTCGCGACCACCGCGCCCTGGCCGACGTCCACCCCGCGCAGGACGCTGGCCTTCTCCCCGATCCACACGTCGCCACCGATCCGCGTCGGGGAGGTGACGATGCCCTGGTCCTTGATCGGGAGGTCCAGCCGCTCGGTGCGGTGGTCGAAGTCGCACACGTAGATCCAGTCCGCCAGGATCGCGGCGTCCCCGACCTCGACGTCGAGGTAGCTGTTGATGACGTTGTCCCGCCCGAGCACGACCTTGGCGCCCAGGGTGAGCTGGCCCTCGTGGGAGCGCAGCTTGTTGTCGTTGCCGATCCAGCACCAGGGACCGATCACGAGCCGTCCATGCCCCGGCCGGGCCCGCAGCTCCACGCGCTTGCCGGTGAACAGCATGCCCTGGAGGACGAGGTGGTCGCCGGTCGCGGCGGCACGGGCCCGGTGCCAGGCCGCGCGGCGGTAGAGCACGAGGTACTGCGGGCTGAGCATGCGCCGCTCGACCGCGACCCGGATCGCAACCCGCCAGCCCCACCGCGGGTAGCGGGTGCGTAGCGGTGGTCGCCGGACGTGGGCCGGGACACCGGCGCCCGCCAGCAG
>JBKHEJ010000196.1:0-4955 GCA_046540855.1 Nitriliruptoraceae bacterium | reverse complement strand
GGTTCCCGGCACCGGGGTGCACCACGAGCCCGGCCGGCTTGGCCAGCACCAGCAGGTGCTCGTCGCGGTAGCGCACCGGCGGGAGCGCCGGCGCGGGTGCCGACCGCGCTGCGGCGGCCGGTGCCACCTCGACCTCCTCGCCGGTGCGCAGCAGCCGGGCGCGGGCCACGACCTGGCCGTCGACGGTCACCTCCCCCGCGTCGATCCTCGCGGCGGCCCGGCTGCGCGAGACCGCGAGCCTGCCGGCGAGCACCACGTCGAGTCGTTGGCCGTCCTCGGCGCTGGTGACGGTGAAGCGGGTCACCCGCTGGGCTCGTCGCCGGTCGCCTCACGACGCTCCTCGGCGAGCACGACGAGCACGAGCAGCACGAACCCGACGGTGATCGAGCTGTCCGCGACGTTGAAGCGGGGGAAGCTGCCCCAGGCCACGAAGTCGACGACGTACCCGCTGCCGAAGGCCTCGCCGCCGGCGCGCAGGAGCCGGTCGAGGACGTTGCCGACCGCACCGGCCAGCAGCATCCCGTAGGCGATCGCCGCGGGCAACGACGGCGCCTCGGGCAGCACCCTGAAGACCAGGACCAGCACCGCGACCGTCACGATCAGGAACAGCCAGTGCGGGGCGTCCAGCCCGAAGGCGCCACCGGGGTTGTAGACGAGCTGCCAGCCGATGTGCTCCCCGAGCCAGGGCACGAACTCGCCCGGGACGAGCAGGTTCTCCACGAGCTGCTTGGTGAGCTGGTCGAGCAGGACGAGGCTCACCGCGACGATCAGCCCGACGGCGACCGCGTGGGGGTAGGCCACAGGGTGCTGCTCGTCTGGTCCCGTCCGGGAGCTCGGCACGTCCGCCTCACACACGATGTCAGCGACCCGTCTCCTCGCGACGCTTGCACGCCATGCACAGGGTCGCGTAGGGCAGCGCCTCGAGCCGTTCCGCCTCGATGTACTCCCCGCAGGACGCGCAGCGGCCGTAGGTGCCGGCCTCCATGCGGCGCAGAGCGTCGTCGATCTGCGTCAGCAGCCGGCGGGCGTGGTTGGACAGCGACTGTGCCGTCTCCCGCTCGAAGCTCGCGGACCCCGCGTCGGCGGGGTCGTCGTCGAAGCCCCCCTCGCGCCAGTTGTTCACGTCCGCTTCGGCGTCGAGCTCCACGACCTGCTCGAGCAGCTCGGCACGCTCGGCCACCAGATCCTGCCGTCGGGCACGGAGCTGGCTCTCGGTCGGGGCACGTCGTCTCGTCATCGGATCGCGGAACCTAGCAGAGGGTGCCCACGCGGTGACAGCGGTGGGCGTCCGCCCGTAGACTGTCCGCTGGCCGCCACCTCGGCGGCCGAACGCGAGGACGAGGACGCGGCGCCCGCGGGCGCCCCACGACGAGCGAGCCGGGACGGTGGGAGCCGGCGGTGGGGTCGCGGTCGTCATCACCTCCGAGCGGCCACGACGAGAGCCGGTGCCCGTGCCGACCGACGGGAGCCGGGGCGTAGGCGTGGACGTCGTCCGCACGAGACGCGGGCCCCCGGCGCGAGCCGGTGTGGAACACCGAAGCGGACCGCTGGCGCGGTCAACGAGGGTGGGACCGCGGTCCCGCGTCCACGCGGTGATCGTCCCTCGCGACAGGCCGACCGACCCCCCCGGCCCGTGCCCGGGGACGACCCACCCGCGAGGACCAGCCCCATGGCCGACGCCCCTGCCACCCCGCGCGAGCACCGCACCCCGACCGCCTGGCCGACCGTGCCGTCGCGAGCCGACCTCCCCCGGCTCGAGACCGAGGTGCTGGCGCTGTGGCGCGAGCGGGACGTGTTCGCCCGCAGCCTCGCCCAGCGTGAGGGCGGCCAGGTGTGGACCTTCTACGAGGGGCCGCCCACCGCGAACGGCCTGCCGGGCACCCACCACGTCGAGGCCCGGGTGTTCAAGGACATCTTCCCGCGCTACCGCACGATGAAGGGGCTGTGGGTCCGGCGCAAGGGCGGCTGGGACTGTCACGGGCTGCCGGTGGAGCTCGAGGTGGAGCGGGAGCTCGGGCTGGACTCCAAGGCCGACATCGAGGCGTACGGCATCGAGGCCTTCAACGCCCGCTGCCGTGAGTCGGTGCTGCGCTACGTCGGCGCCTTCGAGGAGCTCACGACGCGCATCGGGTTCTGGATCGACACCGACGACGCCTACCGCACCATGGACACCGCCTACGTCGAGAGCCTGTGGTGGGCCCTGAAGGAGCTGTGGGAGCGCGACCTGATCTTCGAGGACCACCGCGTCGCGCCCTACTGCGGCCGGTGCGGGACCGCGCTGTCCGACGCCGAGGTGTCCCAGGGCTACCAGGAGGTCGACGATCCGAGCGTGTACGTGCGCTTCCCCCTCCTCGACGGGCCGCTGGCCGAGGTGGGCGCGGCGCTGGTGGTCTGGACCACGACCCCCTGGACCCTGCCCTCCAACACCGGCTGCGCGGTCGGAGCGGACATCGTCTACGAGCTGGTGCGCACCTCCGCCTTCGGGGTGGAGGACGAGCTGCTGGTGCTCGCGGGCGAGCGGCGCGAGGCGGTGCTCGGCGAGGACGCCGAGGTGGTGCGCACCGTGGCGCTCACCGAGCTCGTGGGCACCCGCTACCAGCGGCCCTTCGAGCAGGTCGCGGTGCCGGCGGGTGCCGCGGTGCACCGGATCGTCACCGCGGGGTTCGTCACGACCTCGGAGGGATCAGGCATCGTGCACCTGGCCCCCGCCTTCGGTGCGGACGACATGGCGGTGGGCCGCGAGCACGGCTGGCCGGTGCTGAACCCGGTGGATGCGACCGGCAGCTTCACCGTCGCACCCTGGGAGGGGACCTTCGTCAAGGACGCCGACGAGTGGCTGATCCACGACCTCGAGCAGCGCGGCTTGCTGCTCGCCCAGCGGACCTACACCCACACCTACCCGTTCTGCTGGCGGTGCAAGCGGCCGCTGATCTACTGGGCCAAGCCCTCCTGGTACATCCGGACCACGGCCAAGCGCGACCAGCTGCTCGCGAACAACGCCGGTATCGACTGGCACCCGGAGCACATCCGTGACGGCCGGTTCGGCCGGTGGCTGGAGAACAACGTCGACTGGGCCCTGTCCCGGGACCGCTACTGGGGCACCCCGCTGCCCTTCTGGCGGTGCGGCGAGTGTGGCGCGGTGGAGGTCGTCGCCAGCCGCGCGGAGCTGGGCGCCAGGGCGGGGCGGGACCTGAGCGAGCTCGACCCGCACCGACCCTACGTGGACGAGATCACGCTGCCGTGCCGCAGCTGCGGCGGCACGGCGCACCGGGTGCCCGAGGTCGCCGACGCGTGGTTCGACTCCGGGGGGATGCCCTTCGCCCAGTGGGGCTACCCGCACACCGGCCAGGAGGAGTTCGCCCGGCACTACCCCGCCGACTACATCTGCGAGGCCATCGACCAGACCCGCGGGTGGTTCTACTCGCTGCTGGCCGAGTCCACCCTGCTGTTCGATGACAGCTCCTACCGCACCTGCGCCTGCCTCGGCCACATCGTGGACGAGGACGGCCGCAAGATGTCGAAGTCGGCCGGCAACGTGCTCGACCCCTGGGAGCTGATCGGCGCCCACGGCGCGGACGCGCTGCGCTGGCTGATGTTCGCCGAGGGCAACCCGTGGGTGAACCGCCGGGTGAGCCACAACCTGCTGGAGGACGTGGTCCGGCGCTTCCTGCTCACGCTGTGGAACACCCACGTCTTCTTCACGACCTACGCCGCCATCGACGGCTTCGACCTCGAGCAGCCCGCGCCCCCGGTCGCCGACCGACCGGCGATCGACCGGTGGGTGCTGGCCGAGCTCGCGGCCCTGACCGACACCGTCGACGGTGCGCTGGACCGCTACGACGTCTCCACCTCGACCCGAGCCCTGGAACGCTTCGTCGAGGACCTGTCGAACTGGTACGTGCGGCGCACCCGTCGACGCTTCTGGAAGGCCGTCCACGACGACCCGGCGGACAAGGCGGCCGCCTACCACACCCTCCACACCGCCCTGACGACCCTGGCGCAGCTGCTCGCTCCCTTCGTGCCCTTCCTGTCCGAGCGGCTGTGGCAGGACCTGGTGGTCACCCCGGCCCGCGCGGCGGGCCGGGAGCCGGCGCACGACTCGGTGCACCTCAGCGACTTCCCCGTCCCCGACCCCACCTGGCGCGACGAGGCGCTCCGGCGCGCGATGGCGACCGCGCGGCGGGTCACCGAGCTCGGGCGGCAGGCCCGCAACGACTCCGGGGTGAAGGTCCGGCAGCCGCTCGCCCGGGCGCTCGTCCACGTGCCGCCCGGGGAGCGCGACGGGCTCGCCGCGCTCACGGCCGAGATCGCCGAGGAGCTGAACGTCCACGACATCGTCCTGGCCGACGGCACCGGCGACCTCGTGGAACGCTCCTGCAAGCCGAACTTCCGCGCGCTCGGCCCGGCGTTCCAGCAGCGCGCACCGCAGGTCGCCGCGGCGATCACCGGCCTGGACCCCGAGGGCGCGCAGGCCCTCGCCGCGGCCCTGGCCGCCGACGGGCAGGCGCCGCTCGAGGTCGGGGACCAGACGGTCACCGTGACCGCCGAGATGGTGGAGGTGATCGAGCGGCCGCGCACGGGGTGGGCGGTGGCGCGTGACGCCACGAGCTCCTTCGCGCTGGACACGGAGCTGACCCGCGCCCTCGAGGTCGAGGGGGCAGCGCGCGAGCTGGTCCGGGCGATCAACGACCAGCGCAAGGCGGCCGGGCTGGAGCTCGCGGACCGCATCGAGCTGGTCGTCTCCGTCGACCCCCCGGACCTCGACACCGAGCTCGCGGCCGCCGGGCACTACGAGACGGTCGCGCGGGACGTGCTCGCGACCGCGATCCACCGTGCCCCGGTCGCCGACGGTACGCGGGTCGACCTCGGTGAGCTCGGCACGGCGCTCGTGGCGTTCCGGGCATGATCGCGCGGCGCCTGGGGTCGGCCGCCCTGGCGGCGCTCGTGGTCGCGGG
>JBKHEJ010000195.1:0-4958 GCA_046540855.1 Nitriliruptoraceae bacterium | reverse complement strand
CGGCGTGACGGTCGCCGGCGTGACGGTCGTCGGCGTGAAGGTCGTCGCCCTCGGTAGGTCGAACGGGCACGCGGTCACCCCCGGGAAGGTCGAGGTGGGATCGGGTGGCGGTGGGCAGGGGCGTGCCGCGTGTCGTGTGGTCGGGTCAGTGGTCCACCCGGTCACGGGGCGCGGACGGTCCCGCCTGCAGGCTGCCTCAGCTCGCGCGATCAGGCACGGGTCGGAGGTCCTCCGTCCACGCTCGGTCCGAGGCCGTGGGTCGGTAGGTGCGGGCCGGGCGCGCTACGCCGCTAGCGTCGAGGTGGGCGCGAGCCGATCAGGAGGTGCCGCGGTGGAACCGATCGCGTTCGGTCGGACGGGGCTCGAGGTCACCGAGCTCGGGATCGGTCTCGCCGCGCTCGGCCGCCCCGGCTACATCACGCTCGGCCACGGCGGGGACGTCGCCCACGACCGCAGCGTCGCGGGCATGGCGGCCCGTACCCGTGAGGTGCTCGACCGGGCGTACGCCGCCGGTGTGCGCTACCTCGACGCCGCCCGGTCCTACGGCTACGCCGAGGCGTTCCTCGCCGACTGGCTCCGTGCCGATCCGGCTCGCGCGGCGACGGTCACCGTCGGCTCCAAGTGGGGCTACACCTACGTCGCCGGGTGGCAGGTCGACGCCGACACCCACGAGGTCAAGGACCACTCGGTGGCGACCTTCACCCGGCAGCTGGCGGAGACCGGGGAGCTGCTGCGCGACCACCTCGACCTCTACCAGATCCACTCGGCGTCCCTGGAGTCCGGCGTGCTGGACGACGCCGAGGTGCTGGATGCCCTCACGGAGCTCTCGACGCGTGGGGTGGTGGTCGGCCTGTCGCTCACCGGCCCCGCGCAGGCGGACACGTTGCGGCGGGCGCTCGAGGTGACGGCTGCCCGAGGGGGGCCCTTCGCGTCGGTGCAGGCGACCTGGAACCTGCTCGAGCCCTCCGTCGGGCCCGCGCTCGCCGAGGCGGCCTCGGCGGGGTGGGGCGTCATCGTCAAGGAGGCCGTCGCCAACGGCCGGCTCAGCCCGCGGGGGCAGCCGCCCGCGCCGGTCGCGGCTGCGGCCCGTGAGCTCGGGGTCGGGGTGGATGCGCTGGCGATCGCCGCGGCCATCGCTCAACCCTGGTCCCACGTCGTGCTCTCGGGCGCGACGACCGTCGCGCAGCTCGAGAGCAACCTGACCGGCGCCGAGCTCCAGCTCCCCGCGGGTCTGCTGGACGAGCTCGCGTCGATCGCGCGAGCGCCGGTGAGCTACTGGCAGGAGCGCAGCGCGCTGCCCTGGAACTGACCGCCCGAGGGCGGTCCTGCCGCGGCCTCAGCTCACCACCGCGCCGAGGTAGGAGGGGTCAGCGGTCGATGCTGGCGCCGGCGCTCGCCAAGGCGTCCAGTCCGCCGGCGTTGTACACCTCGGAGAACCCGAGCTCCTCCATCAGCGCCGCCGCCTGCCCGCTGCGGTTGCCGGAGCGGCAGTACACGAGGTAGGCGCCGTCGCGATCGAGCTCGTCGACCCCGTCGCGGAAGGCGGGGTCGTAGATGTCGAGCATCTCGGCCCCGGCGACGTGCCCGGCTGCGAACTCCTCGGGTGTGCGCACATCCACCACGACCAGATCGTCGCGCTCGGCGAGCAGCGTGACCGCCTCGTCAGCCTCCACGGTCACCACCCCGGGCGCGGCCGCCTGAGCGGTGGTCTCCGCTGCGGCGTCCGGTGCCTCGGTGTCGGTCCCGGTGCAGGCAGCGAGGACGGCGGTCAGCGCGAGCGCGACCAGGGCGAGCAGGGGACGGCGCGAGAGGGACACGGCGGGCGCTCCGGGGTGTGGGCGGGCGGCAGGGGGTCTCACCGCACGGTGCCGGCGAGCGGTGTGCAGGGGAACGCTACCGACCTGGCGGCTATGCCCGACGGGTGGCGGCGGGTGCTGCGACGCGCAGGGGGCGCGCGCTCGACCGGCGCTGAGAGAGGTCCCCGGCGCGCTCGAACGGCGCTGAGAGGCACCCGGTGCGCTCGAACGGCGCTGAGAGGCACCCGGTGCGCCGGTGAGGAGGCCTCGCGGCCATCCCGCGCACTGCGGTCGGCCCCCCGCTGGGCTCAGCCCGCGCCGGGTGCGGCGACGAACGCGGTGGTCGGCGGCGCGGCGTCCCCAGCGCGCCAGGATGAGACGTACTGGAAGCGCCGCCCGCGGATCAGCGTCGTCCGGCACTCCACCGGCCGCTCACCGGCCCAGGCCAGCCGGTCGACCTGTAGCACCCCCTCGCCAGCGTCGAGGTGGAGCGTCGCGGCCAGCTCCGTGTCGGGGACGATCGGGGTGAGGCGCTCGTCGGCGGCGGTGATGCGGACCTCGGTCAGCTCGGTGAGCAGGTCGTAGAGGGCGGCCCGGCTCAGGTCCGCGCCGAGCAGGGGGAGCCCGACGTCAGCCGGGAGCCAGGTGTCGTCCACGGCGAGCGGCGCATCACCGGCGAAGCGCAGCCGCTCGATGCGGACCAGGTCCGCCCCCCTCTCGAGCTCCAGCCGCTCAGCGACGCGTTCGTCCTGCGCGGTCCCTCGGAAGAGCACCTCGGAGCGCTGCTCGAGGCCGGCCTCCTCCACCGCACGGAACAGGCTGTAGAGCCCGCCGAGCGGCTGCACGAGCACGGCGTCGGTGAGGAAGCTGCCCCGGCCCCGCTGCCTATCGACCACCCCGCGGGTGCGCAACCGGCGCACGGCCTCGCGGACGGTGTGACGGCTGACCCCGTAGTGCTCGGTCAGCTCCCGGTCCGTGGGGAAGCGGTCGACGATGTCCCCGGTGGCGATGCGGCGCTCGAGGTCGTCCAGCACCTGCTGCCACAGCGGTTGCGCGGGGGTGGGCTCTCCGGGGGTGGACACGGCGGCTCCGATCACCCACGGCGTCTCCTGGCCACCGCCCATCCTAGGTCCCGTGCACCCCGGTCGAGGTCGCCGCCGGTCGCCTCACCCGAGCCAGAGCACCATCGGCACCGCGATGAGCAGGAACAGCACGCTCATGGCGGTTCCCGCGCGTACGTAGTCCACGACGCGGTACCCGCCCGGCCCCATCAGCAGCGCGTTGACCTGGTGGGTGGGTAGGAGGAAGGCGTTGGAGGCACCGATCGCGACCATGAGGGCGAAGGCGGCGGGATCCGCGTCGACGCCGACGGCGATGTTGACCGCCAGCGGTACGAGCAGGACCGTCGCCCCGACGTTGGAGACGACCAGGGTGAACACCGTCGTCAGCACCCCGACCGTGGCGAGGATCGCCCACCCTGGCAGGTCCGAGGTGGCGGCGATCACACCCTCGGCGATCCAGGCGGCGGTCCCGCTCTGCTCGACCGCCTGTCCGAGCGGGATCAGCGCGGCCAGCAGGAACACCGTCTTCCAGCTCACGGCCTTGTACGCCTCGTCCGGGGTGAGGGTGCCGCTCAGCAGGATGCCGAGGGCACCGACCATGAGCGCCAGCGACAGCTGCAGTTCGAACCCGATCACCAGGGTCAGCGCGACCACGAACGATCCGAGCGCCCACCAGCGCTTGCCGGTCCGCGGCGGCTCGGTCGGGTGGTCGCTGATCACCACGAAGGAGGGATCGGCGTCGACGTCGCGCATCCGCTCCCACGGCCCGAACAGCACCAGGACGTCCCCCGCGGCGAGCCGGTGCTCACGCAGGTCCTCGGTCACCACCTCGCCGCGGTGGTGCACGGCGAGCAGCGCGGTCCCGAACCGGACCCGCAGCCTGAGGTCCCCGACGTGTTCACCGACGGCGTCCGACCCCGGGCGCACCGCCACCTCGACGAGCCCGGCCTGAGCCGGGTCGACCAGTGAGGTGAACGGGTCGGCGCCCGGTCCGAGCGGCCGCAGCCGCTGGTCGCTGACCGTGGCGGTGATGGCCTCGTCAGCACCGGTCAGGCCGAGGATCGCTCCCGGCGTGAGCTGCTGTTCCCGGCGCGGTGCCAGCGACGGTTCCTCGCCCTGGGCGGCGAGCGCGGCGACCAGCACGCCCGGTAGGTCACGCTCCACCTCGGCGACGGAGCGGCCGGCCAGCGGGCTGTCGTCGCGGACCGCTGCGGCGTGGAGCCGACCATCCAGGCCGTAGCGGGCGGCGATGTCGTCCAACGTCTCGGTGTCGCTGTCGGGCGCGACCGCGGGCAGCAGCCACCGGCCGGCCACCGCGAACAGGCCGATGCCCGCGAGCAGCAGCGCGAGACCGATCGGGGTGGGCGCGAACAGCCCGAAGGGTTCGACGTCGATGCCGAGGTTGGCGGCGGAGGAGGCCATCAGGTCGTTGAGCAGGATCAGCGGTCCCGAGGCCACGAGCGTGAGCGTGCCACCGAGGATCGCGGCGAACCCCATCGGCATGAGCAGGCGGGAGGAGGGCACCTTCGTCCGCTCCGAGATGCGCTCGATCACCGGGAGGAACAGGGCGGCGGCGCCGATGTTCTGCATGAAGGCGCTGATGCCGCCCACCGCCAGCGAGGTCGAGGCGAGGATCCGCCGCTCGGTCGACCCGCCGATCCTCAGCAGCCACCCCGCGACGGTCTGCATCACACCGACCCGGTCCAGCCCGGCCCCGAGGATCATGACCGCGATGATCGAGATCACGGCGTTGGAGGCGAAGCCGGCGAACACCGCCTCGGTGGGGACGAGGCCGAGCAGGCCGACGGCCACCATGATGAGGATCGCCGCCACGTCGACACGGACCACCTCGGTGACGAACAGCACGATGGCGCCGAGGAGCACGGCGAGCACGAGCAGCATCTCGGTGGTCAGGGCGTCCATGGGATCCTCGCTGGGGGGTGGGCTCCCGTCGGGTCCGGGAGCCTTGCGGGGCTGGTATCGAGGTGGCTTGAGGCCGAGGTCGCCGCGGGCGAACGAGCGGTGGCGGCGGGCGTGCGGGGCGGCGGCGGGTGTGCGGGGCGGCGCGCGTGCGTGTGGGGTGGCGGCGGGTGTGCGGGGC
>JBKHEJ010000194.1:0-5079 GCA_046540855.1 Nitriliruptoraceae bacterium | reverse complement strand
TGACCATCCGTCCGGGTCGGGCACCACGGGGAAGGGTGCCCGGCCCGGCCACCTGGAGGAGCGCACCGTGTCGCAGGCCCTGGTCGAGGTCGAGGAGCTGCGGGCTGTCCTGAACCTGTCGGACAACCCGCTGTACGACGCAGACCTCTACGACCGTGTCGCCGAAGCCGCCTCGGAGCTGCTCCTGCCCTACCTCCTTCCCGACACCGACTACACCGACGTGGCCCCGGTGCGCGAGGCGGCGCTCGCCATCGCGGTGGAGCTGTGGCAGCACCGGGTCGCCCCCGGCGGGCAGATGACCGCCGCCGACTTCAGCCCCGGCCCGTGGCGGCTCGGCCGATCCATGCTCTCGCGCGTGTCCGGCTTGGTCGCCCCGTGGCTCGACACCGACGGGATGGTCGGATGAGCACGCTCAGGAAGCTCCGCGAGGACCTCGCCGACCTGCTCCGCGACCAGGTCCCCGGCGTCAACGTCTACCCGCACGTCCCGGCCGCCCCGATGGTCCCGGCCGTGATCCTCTCCCAGGACGAGCCCTACCTGGAACCGTCCACGCTCGGCCGTGACCCGGTGAGGGTCATGGTGCGGCTGCGGGTCCACGTCCTGGTCGGCATGGCCGACAACGCCGGGGCGCAGGACCGCATCGAGCAGCTCGTCGTCGCGGTCCTGGCCGGGTTCCCGTCCGGCTGGCAGGTCGGGCCGGTGTCCCGCGCCGGGCTGACCACCATCGGCACCACCGACGTCCTCGAAACCGACCTCACCGTGGCCACCACGGTGACCCTGCCCGCGGAGGTGAACCCATGAGCACGGTCTTTCAGACCGGCCGCGACCTGTCTCTGGAGATCGACAACAGCAGCTACGACGCGCAGGCCAGCTCCGTCGTCCTGGCCCGCACCCTCAACAGGGAACGCTACGAGGTGCTGGACGGCCCGGTGTACAAGACCACCACCGTCGAGGGCACCCTGAGCGTGACGATGTACAGCGACTGGGGTGAGGACGGCTCGCTGTGCGAGGCGTTGGAGACTGCCGCCGCCAACGAACCCGACACCTCCCTGCCGTTCACCTTCACCCACGGCGGTGTCGAGTTCTCCGGCAGCGTGTTCCCGACCTTCCCCGACGCTGGCGGTGAGGCCCCCGACGTGACCCAGGTCACCGTCGAGCTGACCCTGGACGCCTCGGTGGACGTCACCCCCGGCCCGGCCACATGATCCGCAACCTCACCCTCGACGTCTACTACGTCGGACGCGACGAGCCGGTGCGGACGGTGGCGACCGCCCCCGACATCATCCGTTGGGAGCGGGCCACCGACTCGCAGGTGTCCGACCTCGCCCGCGGTGCCGCTCTGGACGACCTCGCCCACCTCGCCTACTTCAGCTTGAAGCGCACCGGCCGCACCGACCAGGCCAAGCTCGACGGCTGGCTCGCCGAGGTGGAGTGGATCGAGCCGGTCCTGGAGGAGGCGGCGGACCCTACCCGGCCGGGTCGCTGACCCGGCACGCCCTGGAGCTCGCGCTCGCGTTGCAGATCGACCCCGGATGGCTGCTGGACCAGGACACCCGCACGATCAACACCCTGACCGAGATCGCCCACGAGCGTGCCAGGAGGTGAACGATGGCGAACCGCACCAGCGAGTTCGTCGCCCTGGACGACAAGGCCTACGTGGACGACCTACGCAAGACGCTGCGGCTGATGCGGCGCCTGCCGAAGGAGGCCCAGGCCGAGCTCCGCGCCGAGGTGCAGCGCATGACCGAGGGGCACGCCGCGGTCGTGCGCCGGGCGATGGGTGCCTGGCAGGACCGGCGCATCCAGCTCCTGGCCTCACAGGTCCGGGCGAAGAAGGACCGCATCCCGGTGGTCCTGATCGGCAAGGCGACCCGGCTGGCGGTCTCTGGACGCCCGAAGGGCACCGAGGCCCTGTACGGCGCCGAGTTCGGGGCCTACCAGGACGGCCCCAACGGCTGGCGGTTCCCGCCGCGCACCCCGAAGCTCGGCCGCGGCAACGAGGGGTACACGATCTATCCGGCGCTGCGTGGACGGCAGGCCGAGCTCGTCCGTGACTGGGAGCGGGCGGTGCTTCGGTCCGTGCGAAGCTGGAGCGACTGATGGCAGGCAACCGCACCCTGAAGCTGTCCCTGCTGGCCGACTCCAAGGAGTTCGGACAGGGCCTGCGCGACGGTGAGACCAAGCTGCAACGCTTCGGCCGGACCGTCGGCAAGGTCGGCAAGGGTGTCGCGGTCGGCGGTGCCGCCATCGCCGGGCTCGGGGTGGCCGCGTTCGGTGCGGCCCAGCGGGTCGCGGAGGCCGGGGACGCGGTCGCCAAGGGTGCCGAACGCATCGGGGTCTCGACCGACGCCTATCAGGAGCTGGACTACTGGGCCAGCCAGAACGGCATCAGCCAGGACCGGATGGAGCGGGCGGTCGGCAGGCTGAACCAGCGCATCGGTGACGCCGCGTCGGGCACCGGCAAGTACGCCGAGGCGTTCAGCAACCTCGGGGTGAACCTGCGGGACTCCAACGGTGACCTGCGCGACACCGAGACCGTCCTGGCTGAGACCGTCGCGAACCTGTCGGCCATCGAGGACCCGGCGATGCGGGCCGACGCCGCCGCCGACGTGTTCGGGCAGCGGATGGGCCGCGAGCTCATGCCCGCCCTGGCCGACGGTGCCCTGTCGCTGGAGGACGCCGCCACCAAGGCCAACGAGCTCGGCCTGGTGATGGGCGAGGACGCCGTCGAGTCGGCGGTGAAGTTCCAGGACGCCTGGGACACCCTGAAGCGCAGCGCGGAAGGGATGTTCCGCGACGCGGCCGTGCCGATCATGGAGTGGTTCGCGGATACGTTCATGCCGCTGGTGCAGGACCGCATCGTCCCGGCGCTCCAGCGGTTCTCGGAGTGGATCGGCCCGATCCTGACCGACGCGGGCCGCGACATGTCGGCGTTCTTCCAGGACCGGGTGATCCCGGTGGTCCGCGACCTGTGGGCCTGGTTCCAGGACCGGGCGCTGCCGGTCATCAAGGACGTGGCCCGGTTCATCCGTGACGAGTTCATCCCCCGGTTCCAGGCGGTCGTGGCGGTCCTCGCCGAGCGGCTCATCCCGGTGTTCCAGAACGTGTGGGACACCATCCAGTCGGTCATCGACGGCGTCCGCACCGTCGCACAGCCCGTCATCGACGCCCTCAAGGACGCCTTCGACCGGGTGTCGGAGGCCCTCGGCGGCAGCGGTTCCGGCGAAGGGCTCACGAACTTCCTGGAGGGCATGTGGGACGTCATCTCCGAGGTGGCGGCGTTCATCGCCGAGCATGTCGCCCCGGTCGTCGGTGACGTCCTCGGCGGCGCCATCGAGGCCACCACCGACTTCGTCGTCACCTTCATCGAAGCGATCCAGCGGGCCTGGGACTGGCTCCAGCGGCTCGGCCGTCGCATCTCCGACGTGGCCACCTCGATCCGGAACAGCCCCGTCGGGCAGTTCGCGTCCACCGTCGCCTCCGGGGTCGGTGGCCTCATAGGGCGGGCGTCGGGCGGGGTCGCCGCCGCGGGACGGCCCTACCTGGTCGGGGAACGCGGCCCGGAGCTGTTCGTGCCCAGCGGGTCGGGCCGGGTCGTTCCCACCTCGCAGACCGGCACGGGCGGGGTCGTCATCAACGTGACCGGCACGATGCTCGACCCGGAAGGGGTCGCCCGTGCGGTGCAGCAGGCAATCCGCCGCTCCAACGGCCGGGTCGGAGCGCTGCGATGACCTACCGCCCGAACGTGCAGGTCCGCATCGGCGGCGCCCTCCAGGACCCTGCCACGGTCCTGGAACCGGTCGAGATCGTCCGGGGCCGTCAGGACGTCCAGACCCAGCCGCAGGCCGGGCACGTCCGCGTGCAGCTCCTCGACCTGGACGCCACCGCCGACTCACCGTCGTTGACCTCACCGGTCACCATCGAGGTGGACGACGGGTCGGGGACGATGCACCGGCTGTTCACCGGCACCGTCACCGACGTACGGGTGTCCATCACCTCCGCCGGGGACCTCGGCCGCACCGCCATCCACGAGGTCCGGGCGGTCGGGCCGCTCGGGCAGCTCCACCGCGGCCGGGCCAACCCGGACGGCTACCCGGCGCAGCTCGACGGGGACCGGGTCGCCGCGATCCTTGAGGCGACCGTGCCGCTGCCGTGGGAGGTCGCCGCAGGGACCTGGGACGACCAGGACGCCACCTGGGACACCTTCGACCCGCCGGTCGAGGTGGACCGGCCCGGCCGGTACCACCTCGCGGCGGTGACCGACGACACCGACCCGTGGCAGCTCGTGCAGACCGCCGCCCAGGACGGCCTCGGCCAGCTCGGCGAGCGCCGCACCGGAGGGCTCACCTACACCGCGTCGCGCGGACGGCTCCAGACCATCATCGACCAGGGCTACACCGTCCTGCCTCCCTCGGCGGTGGCGGTCACCGACCTCGCCTCCGACACCTCGGTGGTGGACCTGGTCAACGAGGTGACCGTGGAGTGGTCGGGCGGTGCGGTCACCGTCCGCGACGACCAGGCCGTCCTCGACGTCGGCGCGGTCCTGTCCCGCAAGGTCACCACCACCCTCGACAACGCCGACGACGCCCAGGCCCGTGCCGAGCGGCTGCTCCGGCTCTACTCGCGTCCGGCCCGCAGCCTGGACGAGCTCCGCGTCGCCGTGGACGGCGACAACCTCACCCCCGCCGAGAGGGCCGTGCTGTACGACCTGGACCTCGGCACCCCGATCCGGCTCGACGGGCTCCCGGCCGCGGTGACCGGAGGCCGGTTCTCCGGGTTCGTGGAAGGCGTCACCTGGACCCTCACCCGGACCCGTGCCGTGGCCCGCCTGGTCGTGTCCGACTACCGGCTGTCGGAGTTCACCGTGGCCTGGGGCGACCTCGGCGGCGAGGCCTGGGCCGACACCGACGCGACCGTCACCTGGAACCAAGCGCAGGAGCTGACCGATGCCTAGCACCCCGAACTTCGGCTGGACCACCCCGGCCGACACCGACCCGGTCAAGGACGGCGCCGCCGCGATCCGGTCCCTGGCCGACGACATCGACGCCGAACTGGCCGACGGGTACGTCACCTCCGACG
>JBKHEJ010000193.1:0-5113 GCA_046540855.1 Nitriliruptoraceae bacterium | reverse complement strand
TCCGGTTCCCCGACGGTGATGGCATCTCGGAGATCGCCGCCCTGCGGGAGCGGTGCCCGCAGGTCTCGGTCCTGATCCTGACCGCCTCGACCGCCGTCGACGTCCTGGCCGCCGCCTTCCACGCCGGAGCCGCCGGGTTCGTCACCAAGACCGAGCCCGCCGAGCACCTGCTCGATGCCGTCCGACGGGTCGCCCGGGGTGAGGCCGCGTTCGGCGCGGAGGACCTGACGCGGCTCGCCAACTACCTCGCCACGAACGGCACGGTGGAGGTCGATCCGCTGACCGCGAGGGAGCATGAGGTCCTGGCCGGCCTCGCACGCGGGCGGACGACCACGCAGTTGGCCGAGGACCTCGTCCTCTCGCAGCACACGGTCCGCAACCACGTCCGCAGCATCCTGTCCAAGCTCGGTGCCCGCTCGAAGCTGGAGGCCGTGCTGATCGCCGTCAGGCGCGGCCTCGTCACGCTGGACTGAGCCACCACCGCCAGCCCAGCGGGGGAGCGGTGGCGCGTCACCTCTCCGCGGACCTGCTGGCGCGTTCGACCCGGTCACGTCCGGCTCGTTTCGCCGCGTAGAGGGCGCTGTCCGCGGCACCGATCAGTCCCTCGACCGACGCGGCATCGCCCGGCACATCGGCCACACCGAAGGATGCGGTCAGCGTGGGCGCCGCTCCACCGTGGGGTGGGTGGGATAGCTGAGCGATGCTGAGCCGCATCCGTTCCGCGGCGGCCACCGCGTCCCGGGCGTCGGAGCCGCTCATCACGACCGCGAGCTCCTCGCCGCCGTACCGGCAGACGATGTCGGTGTCGCGCGCCGTCGCCTGGAGCACCTCGGCGATCCGGGTGAGCGCGGCATCGCCGCCGTCATGGCCGTGATGGTCGTTGAACTCCTTGAAGTGGTCGAGGTCGATCATGGCCAGCGCGACGGGGGTGCCGTGACGTTCGTACCGTCGGACCTCACGTTGGAGGGTCTCGTCGAGGTAGCGGCGGTTGAACAGGCCGGTGAGCGGATCGCGGATGGACCGTGCCTGGAGCGCGGCCCGAAGGTCCAGGTTGGCCAGCGCGAGGGAGATCTGCTCGGCAGCGGCTTCCACGAACGGCGCGATGCGCCTGGTGCTGTGGGGACGGGCTGGGTGCTCCCCCGCGGGCCACACGATGTGGAGCAGGCCGAGCATCTCGCCGTCGGCGGTCAGCGGACGGCAGGCGGACACCGCCGGGGCCGGTTCGTCGATGTGGGCGCAGCGAGGCCCGTCGGTGCCCGCCGTGAGGTAGAGCTTGGCCCGGCGCATCCCCCAGCAGGTGTCCCACGCGACCTCGTCGGGCAGCCGGTCGGTGCCCCAGGCCGCCGCGCTGCGGCGTCCGGTCTCGTGCTCGGTCCGGCTGTAGACGGCGCCATGGCTCCCGGGGAACAGCGTCGGCAGCACGTCACCGAGGATGCGGATGGCCTCGTCCCGGTCCCGGCAGACCTGCAGGAAGGTCGTCAGGTCGGTCAGCCTGCTGATCTCCTGGTTCACCGACTCGAGCTCGGCGACCTGGTCGGTCAGGTGCGTCTTCGCTAGCCGCAGCGCCTCCTCGGCTCGCTGGCGCTCCTCGACCTCGGCCCGGAGCTCCTCCATCAGCTGCTCCAGCTCCCGGGTCCGGTCGGTGACCCGCTGCGTCAGATCCTGCTGGGCGGCCGCGACCTCCTCGCCGAGCATGTTGATCCCGAGCGCGAGCGCGTCGAGATCGTCGCCAGCGTCCGTCAGGGATGCCGGTCGCGAGAAGTCCAGCGCAGCGAAGGCACCGACGGTCTCCAACAGGTCGGTGATGCGAGCCTGCACGTGGTGTGGGAGCGGCTCGGAGGTCTGCAGGAGGGGCTCACTCTTCACGTCGCAGCCAGTCGACGGCCTTGGCCTCGTCATCGAAGCTCCGGGTGGGGAACGCGGTACCGGTCACGGAGATGAAGAAGTTCGCGAGGACGCGGCTGACGGGCGTCTCGATCAGGAGGGCCTGCCGCCGCAGCACGGTGTTGCTCCCGAACACCCGGCGCGCTTCATGGTCGATGCGGCGCATCCGGCGCATGTCCACCAGGAGCGCGTAGGGCAGCGTCGGCGCGAGGGTCGCGACCGCGGCCACGGCCTGCTGCGCATCCTCCCGTCCGACCTCGGTCCCCTCCTCCCAGGTGCAGCGCAGGAAGCCACGAGGGTCGCGGAGCATCTCGAACCGGGTGCCCCTGACGGTCTCATCCTCCATGGTCTCCCCGATCCTGGTCCGCCCAGACCGGTCGCGGTGTCAGGCGAGCCGTTGGGGTGCGAGCAACCACGAGCGAGCCACGTCCTCGTCGTCGAAGAGCTGGAGCGGCACCTCGGTGCGGTGCAGGCCGAGGAAGAAGGTCGCGACGATGCGGCTGCGAGCCGAGCCCACGAGGAGCGCGACGCGGCTCGGCCCGCTGGCTGCAGCCAGGATCTGCCGGGCACCTCGCTCGATGGGGCCCGCTGCACGCATGTCGACGAGCAAGCCGTGGTTCCCCCCCGCCAGCCGTCGGTCGACCGCCGTGACGGCCGCCTCGGCGTCGGCGCTGGTGATGACCACACCACCCCAGACGAGCCGCACGAGCCCGTCGTCCTCGTCGAGGGTGAAGCTCGCGCGCGGGTTCGGGACAGGCATCGAGGTCGCTCCTTGGGGTGTGGCTGCACGGCTCATCCGTCGGGTCACGCCGGGGCAGCTCGCCGGTGCCGTCGGGCGGTAGGGCACGCGGCACCGGTGGGTGAGCGGACGTGGGTTCGGGAGGGGACTCATGCCGCGTTCTCGCGGTGGGCCACGCGGCCCTCCAGCCAGACGGACAGCGCCACACCCGCCTCCGTCGCCGACGCGATGCACGCGGCGTTGTCGCTGATCTCCGTCATCTCGGACGCGACCAGCGCGACCCGTTCGGCGACGTCAGCAGCGACGGCACGTTGCTCCTCGACCGCGCTCGCGATGGAGTTCTGCGCCCCGAGGACGTCGGTCAGATCCGCGAGGATCGCGCTCACCCGGTCGTTCGCCCCGGCCCCGTGCCTCTGGACACCGCTGACGATGTCACCGACCTCCCGGGTCGCGTTGGAGACCTCCGTGGCGAGCTTCTTGACCTCGCTGGCGACGACGGAGAAGCCCCGGCCGGCGCTGCCAGCACGGGCCGCCTCGATCGTGGCGTTGAGCGCGAGCAGATGGGTCTGCCGCGCGATCCGGTCGATCAGGACCAGGACCTCCTCCACCCGGTCCGTGGAGGCGGTCAGCTCCTGGAGGGTGTCGACCGCCTCGCTGGCGCCGGTGGTGGCGCGCTGGGCGATCTCGACCGACTCGGCGGCGCGGGCGGCCACCTCCTGGATGGCGGTGGCCTGCTCCTCGGTCGCAGCCGCGACGGCGGTGGCGTGCTCGGCGACCTCCTGCGCCCCCTCCAGGGTCAGCTGCGCCTGGGAGCCGGCCTCGATCATGGTGCCGGAGACCTGCCGGCTCACCACCCCGGGATCGGCGAGTTGGCTGACGTCGTAGCGGCGGTCCCGTCGCTGATGCAGACGTTCGACGAGGTCGGTCGAGATCGCCAGGAACTCGCTGCCGGGCTCGAGCGCGCGGCGGGCCTGTGCGTGGTGTCCGGTCAGCGCCTGCTCGAGCGCAGCCGCCGCGACCCGGTGGAAGGTCGCGTGGACGTCGGTCAGCACCCGACGCTCCTCCGCACCGAGCACGCCCACGGCACCGTCGCGGAGCCACCGGCCGAGGTCGCAGTGGTCGTCCCGGCGCGCGAGAGCCGGATCGAGGTCGACCGGCTCGCCCGCCGCGGCTCGGTGCAACGTGAGCTTCCACATCGCGTGCTGACCGATGACCTTCGTGAGGAACCGGTCCATACTGGTTGAAGGGGGCATCAGGATCGTCCTTCGGTGCAGGTGTTCCGGCGACCGTGCAGGGGTGCTCTCACGGGTGGCAGCTTCCGCGCTGCTGTGGTCAGCCATCGACCCCTTGAGCGCTGAAGAAGCGCTTGCAGAGCGCACCGTGAGAGATGCTCGACGCAAGGCGCAGAACTGGCTGCTCGATGCACCTCGCTCGGCCCTTTGCTCCTCCTGCTCGTCGGTCACGCCACGGCGATCTCACCGATCCGCCTGGCAGGTGTGCGTGGCGATCGTCCCGATTCAGGGCTTCAGGCCGTACTCAGAGCGTCGTTGGGCGTGACGCACGGCGGTGCTCGGAAGGTGGCACCAGGGGCCTGGAGGGCCGCGTCATCCCGTGGGAATGGCTCCCGGGTGGACGCAGAAGTGTCGCTCGGGTGCGCAGGGAATGACCCTCTGGGAAGCAGTTGTCGTTGGCGGTATCGGTCTGCCTCCTCCCTCGGTTCAGTTCGCCACCCGCCACCCGACGTATCGGGACACCGACCCTTGGTGCTCGGTGACCCGAGCATCACAGGCCACCCCACGGGTCGAGCAGAGGGATGCGGAGGACGGAGCGATCATGGAACGCATGTTGAGGACGCGGTCACTGCGGTGGCAGCTACTGGCGGGCTTCATCGCCGCCATCACGATGTTCACGGTGCTGCTGGCCGTGCTGAGCGTCATGAACCGGGTCGTCTCGAGCAACCTCGAGAGTGCGGGGGTGGACGTCAGCACCCTTACCGAGGTCGCCGAGGTACCGGTCACGATCGGTGAGGTCGATGGCTTCCTCTCCCGCGCGGTCTACATGACCGATGCGGCGCTGAGTCGGTCCGCCCTTGAGGATCACCTGCAGGCAGCGGACCAGCTGCGCGTGGAGCTAGACGAGGTGATGTCGCTCGAGCTGACCGACCTGCAGGAGGAGCGCAGCGAGCAGTTGCGCACCGCGGTCGATGACCTCCTCGAGGTGCACGCAGCACAGGTCGGGTTCGTGGAGGAGGGTGACCAGCAGGCCGCAGCGGCACTCGACGCGCAGGCATTGGAGGCCTTCGAGCTCTCGGTGGGCGCGGCGCTCGACCTCAAGTCGGCCGTAGAGGACGAGGCCCTGCGCGGTGTCGCCGAGGGCCAGGCAGCCTCCAGCCGAGCCCTCATGGTGTCGATCATCGGTGCTGTCGCGGTCGCGGGGCTCGCGTTGGGCTTCGGCTACTGGCTCGCGACGAGCGTGTCCCGACGGGTCGAG
>JBKHEJ010000192.1:0-5114 GCA_046540855.1 Nitriliruptoraceae bacterium | reverse complement strand
TGGCGTCGAAGGGTTCCAGGGCCGCCGCGATCGTGGCCGCGATCGAGCCGAAGTAGGCCCCGGCGGTGGTCTGCGCCGAGGTCGTGATGCTCACCACCCGCCGGCGTCGGTCCTCCGGGTCGGTCGTCCGGGCGACGTGACCGACCCGCTCGAGCCGGTCGATGAGCCGGGTCGTCGCGCCGGAGGTGAGCTCGAGGCTGCGCGCCAGCTCGCCCGCACCGAGGTGGCCCCCGGCCATGGCGAGCGCCGAGAGGGCCTGCACGTCGGTGGGGTGCAGGGACTCCCGAGCACCGAACCGGGTCCCGACCGCGTGCATGAGGGCGCCGAGCTGCGAGAGCTGCTCGACGATCGCCTGGGTCGAGGGATCCTCGGGGGCGGCTGGCATGCTCAGGGGGTCCTCCCGGGCATCGGGTGATCAGGTCGCAGGTGGGGAACCCCACCCTTGTGGTTCCACCTGTGGAGTTCCACCCCTGCGAGTATCCACACACCCACAGGCTTTCCACAAGCTCCTTCCCCCGGGTTCGGTGACCCGCTGCCATCGTCCCGCTGCGCAGCGACAACGTGCGACGAGCGCGCGAGGTGAGGTGGCGGTGGCCGCCGCAGGCGTCCTCGGCGCGGCTGCGGGCGTGAGGGTTTCAGGCCCGGACCGCAACGGCCGATACCTCAGGGACGCTCCCAGACCCGCGAAGCTCCCGCGCCGGATCCTGCCTTGCCCCGCTCCCACCCCCGTGAGATCCTGCCCTGGCCCGCCCTCGTCGTGCTCACCGTCGGGGCGCTCGCCGCTGTGGTCGCGTTCCTGGTGCTCGAGAACCGGATCACCGTGCAGGCCGAGCAGCTCGCCGACGCGCGCGCCGAGGTGGTGGCGCAGGAGGTGGAAGCGGAGCTCGAACGGCACCGTGACCTGGCCGCGCTCGCGGCCGCCTGGTTGGAGACGAACCCCGATCCCGCGCGGGAGGCCTTCGACGCCTACCTGCTCCGCACCGGCCTCGCCGACCGCTACCCGGCCCTGGCCAGCGTCGTGGCGGTCACGCCGGTCGATGCGGGCGTGAGCGAGGGCGGCGCGGCAGCCGCCCCGGGCCCCGACGCGGTCCTCGCGCCGGCACCCGCCACGGGCCGAGCCACCGGCTACGTCGTGACGGCGGGGCGCGCCGCGGACGGGCGCAGCGTGCCCGCAGGCCTGGACCTGATGGACTCGCCCGAGGCGATCGAGGCCCTGGAGGTGGCGAGGCAGAGCGGTGAGCCGACCCTGTCCGATCCGTACCGGTTCCTGTCGGACCGGGACCTCTCCGGGCGCGACCGGCAGCACGGCATGCTGCTGGCCGCACCGGTGTACGGACGGGCCGACCGCACCCCGACCTCGCTACGGGCCTGGACGGTGGTGGCCTTCCGGGGCGAGGCGCTGCTCGCCAGCGTGCTCGGCAGCGTCGGGCGCGGCTTCGACGTGGCCGTCACGGACGAGCAGATCACCGGGGCGGAGGACGGCCGAGGCATCGGGGTGCTGGCCGACGGCGGTCGCCTCGTGCCGCCGACGGCCCCGATCGAGCCCGTCGCGGAACGGACGCTGGAGGTCGCGGGCCAACGGTGGGTGGTCGAGGTCGCACCACGCGTCGAGGCGCTGGCAGGCATCGAGACCACCAAGCCCTGGGTCGCCGTCTGGCAGTTGGCGGCGATGACGGCGGCGATCGCCCTGCTGGTCGCTCGGCTGACCACCGCCCGCGACCGGGCCGTCGTCGCGGTCGGACAGGCGACCGCCGATCTGGAGGATGCCAACGCGGACCTGCGGGCCAGGGAGGAGCACGGGCGGCGGACCACCGCCACCTTGGCTGCGGTCGTGGAGGTCCAGCGCGAGCTGGCAGCGGTCGCCTCGGACCCTGACGCGCTCCTCGACGAGGTCGCCGTCCACGGCCAGCGCCTCACCGGCGGGACCGGCGCGGTGGTGGAACTGCCGGAGGAGGACGAGTTGGTGTACCGGCACGCGAGCGGCTCGGTCACGCCGCACCTGGGGCTGCGGCTCCCGATCGGTGGCAGCCTCTCCGGCCGCTGCATCGCGACCGGCGCGGTCCTGCGCAGCGATGACGTCCACACCGACGACCGCGTCGACGCGGCGGCCTGCCAGCGCATCGGGCTGCGCTCGATGGTCCTGACCCCGCTGCTGCACGAGGGCACGGTCGCCGGTGTGCTCAAGGTCGTCTCGACCGCTCCGCGCGCCTTCGACGAGGACAGCGAGTGGGCGCTGACGCTGCTCGCAGGGACGGTGGAGGCGGCGCTGGGCGCGAGCCGTCGCTTCGAGGCCCGGGCGATGCACGACGGGCTGACGGGGCTGGCCACACGGGCGCTGTTCCAGGCCCGTCTGCGGACCGCCTGCGCCCGCAGCCAGCGCTCCGGCACCCACGTCGCCGTCCTGTTCGTCGATCTCGACGGCTTCAAGGCCGTCAACGACACCCACGGCCACGCTGCCGGCGACCGGTTGCTGCAGGTCGCCGCGCAGCGGCTCGTCGGGGCGGTCCGTCCCGCCGACACCGTCGCCCGCTTCGGCGGGGATGAGTTCGCGGTGGTGTGCGTCGTCGACGATCCGGCCGAGCCAGCCCGGATCCAGCGGCGCGTCCAGGCCAGCCTGGACGAGGACCCGGTGAGCCTGGGTGACCTGCGGCTCCCGCTGCGCGCCAGCGTCGGGCTCGCCTCGTCGGGACCGGGGCCGGGACCGGTCGAGGGCAGCGACCTGCTCGCGCGGGCGGACGCCGACATGTACCGGGTCAAGCACCGCCGTCGCCCCGGTCCGGACCCCGACCCCTCGGGCGAGATCATCGTCCACCTGTGAGCCCGCGGCGGGGGTGCGCCTCAAGCGGCGCCGTCGGCCCGGTGTCCCGGACCCTGCCCCGCCCGCCCCTGGCGTCGCGCCCGACGCTCAGCGTCCTGCGCCGCGATCGCCGCGTCGGCTTCCTCAGGTGTCGGTGCCGAGCCGCCCAGGTGGGCCGGCTGCCACCAGTCGTGGGGTGGTGGTCCGGGCCGTTGCGGGTAGCTGGCCTGCGCGCGCGCGAGCTCCGCGCCGATGCGCTCCATCACCTGCTGGGTGCGCAGCATCGCCGTCCGTGCGGTGGGCCGGAAGGGCTCGCCGTAGCGCACCACGACCGCGGCCCCCCACGGCGGCCGGATCGGTCGGCCCTTGGTCAGCAGCCGCTGGGTCCCCCACAGCGCCACCGGGATGATCGGAGCCTCCACGCGGTCGGCCAGGCGCACGACCCCGGTCTTGGCTCGCCGGGGGACGAAGGAGGGGCTGATCGTGCCCTCGGGGTGCAGCCCGACGATCTCCCCGTCCTCCAGGCAGGCCTGGGCGGCGGCCGCCGCCTGCATCGGGTCGCCGTGGACGTCGACGGGGATCTGACCGAGCCGGCGCAGCAGGAACCCGAGGACCGGGTTGTGGAAGAAGTCGTCCCGGGCGAGGAACCGGACCTCGCGGCGTGGCGCGGGTGGCGCCAGCATCACGAAGGCGAAGTCGAGGTAGCCGATGTGGTTGCTGGCGAGCACGGCCGGGCCGCTGCGGGGGAGGTGCTCGACCCCCTGGACGCGCAGGTCGACCCCCAGGGTGCGGAAGCCGCCGAGGAAGAGCGAGGAGCCGGCGCGGTACAGCACGCTCATCCCGGACCTTCCGACGCGAGGAGGCGAGCGAGGGTGAGGCTAGGCCGGGGCTGCCGGCGCGGTCAGGACCCGGCGCAGGTAGCCGGCCAGCTCCGGTGCCACGGGCAGGAAGGGCTCGACCGAGCGGTGCCCTGCGCCGGGTACCAGCCGCAGTCGGACGTTGGCGCCCCCCGCCGCCGCCAGCCGCATCGCGTCGCCCACCGGGACCGTGCGATCCTCGCGGCCGTGGACGACCAGCACCGGTGCGGTGATCCGCGTGATGGTGTGCACCGGTGCGAAACGGTCGAAACGGTCCCCGATCGTGTCCTCGATCGTGGTCAGCACCCGCCTGGTGAGCGGGGCGGGTGCCCACCTCAGCCCCCGGGAGCCACGGATCAGCTCCGCCGGGTGGGCCATGGAGGCGATCGCGACCACCCCGGCCAGACGCGTATCGGTGGCGGCCGCCAGCAGGCTCGCACCGGCGCCGACCGAGTGCCCGATCACGCCGATCCGGTCCGGGTCGATGCGGGGGTCGCGCCGCAGCCACGCCACGCCCGCGGCGAGGTCCTCGGCGAACCGGGGCATGGACATGAAGGGTGTCGGGTCGCTGCGACCGTGGCCGCGGGCATCGAGCAGCAGGGTCGTCAGGCCCGCCTCGAGCAGCGCCGGGACCGCCGGGAGCAGGTCCGCGCTGCTCGAGCCCCAGCCGTGCAGGAGCACCACCGCAGGTCCGGCGCTCGGCGCGGCCAAGCGCGGGTCCGCGGGCTCGTGCCGGCCGTGCGCCGGCACGAGCCATCCGCGCAGGGGCGTGCCGTCCACCGCGCTCAGGTGGACGTCCTCGGCCGGGAGGTCCAGCGCCGCGGGGTCCGGGCTGGTGGGTGTCGCCGGGATGCGGTAGACCCGTAGGAGCACACGTCGCAACATCGCTGCGACGGTACCGACCGGGGAGCCCGCCCTGATGCCCGCACCGCTCGAGTCCCCCGCCAGCGCCGACGCCAGCCCGGACGCCGCGCGGGCGCGATCGGGGCCGGCCGGGGCGTTCCCGGCGCTGGTCACCCCCCTGCGCGATCCGGCCACGATCGACCTCGACGGGCTCACGACCCTGATCCACAGCGCGCTCGCGGACGGCGCGAGCGGGGTGCTCGTGGCCGGCACCACCGGTGAGGGGACCCTGCTCGACCCCGAGCAGCGCGAGCGGTTGACCACCGCGGCACGGGCGGCGCTGGCCGAGCGGGTCAATCCCAAACTAGAGGGCGAGACCCGCGTCGGTTTCCCGGCGATTCTCGGCGACGACGAGGCCCGTGCTGTTCGCGCAGACCTGAGCGACCGACTCGGTGCCGAGGTGTTCGAGGTGCCGATGGGACCGCCCTCGCTGCCCGGCTTGCGGCTGGAAGACCGCCTGTTCGCGGCGCTCGACGAGGCGGGCGTCAGCATCGAGACGGGCAATCCGGTCACCGATTTCGACGAGTTCGAGCCGCCGGGGGTACTCGAACGTCTTC
>JBKHEJ010000191.1:0-5134 GCA_046540855.1 Nitriliruptoraceae bacterium | reverse complement strand
GACCGTCCCCAACCGCGCGGCCGCCCAGGCCGTAGGCTGCGGGCGAGAGGGTCGAGGAGACCGCATGTCTGCCGGGGCACCGCCCGCCTACGCCTGGGACTGGCTCGCCCGCCAGCGCCTGGTCTGGCGCGAGGCGCGGTCGCGGCTGGCGGCCTCACCCGCCCCCGTCGGTGCGCGCTACGCCGCGGTGCAGGACCGGGGCGAGGTCCTCGCGCTGCTGCGTGCGGACTACCTCGTCTCACCTGAGGTGCGTGACACCCTGCACGGCGCCATCGCCGAGGTGGCGTTCCTCGGCCGGACCGGGCTCCCCTTCGCGCAGGTCGGGTTCCGCGCCGCGCCGCGTGGCCTGCGGTGGTGGTGGAGCGCCATCACCGGCGAGGTCCTGGAGCGGCCGCCACGATCGCCGACGGCGGCGGAGGTGTCCGCGCGGCCGCAGCAGCTCACCCTCCTCGAGCTGGCCGAACTCGACCCGCAGCCCGCCCTCGACGACGTCGCCGAGGGCTACGGCGACCGCCCCCACTGACCCGGCCGGGGCCCCGACCAGCGCACCGGTCCGGGGGAGGCCGGGACCGCCGCCCCTTCGCCGCGCGTGCACCCGGGAGCGAGTAGGGCCAGCCAGCCACCCGAGCGGCACCGAAGCGACCACATGAACCTCGAGACGCAGCCGACCACCGCCCGGGGCGAGCTCCTGCGTGCGACCGCCCCGGGCGAGCGCCAGCCGGGCGTGCCGATCGCCCGGGAGGCCATCCGACGGGTGCTCACCCGGCTGTTCGGACCGCCGCCCTTCGACCCCGACGCCGATCCCGGTGACCCGGGCCTGACCGGCCCCGGCTCCGCGTCCTGGATCGTGATCGGCGAGCCGGCCGCCATCGCCGGGGGCTTGCGCGGGCTGCTCGTCCAGCTCGCCCACCCGCTCGCGATGGCCGGGGTCCACGACCACTCGGCGTTCCGCACCGACCCGCTCGGTCGGCTGCAGCGGACCTCCGCGTACGTGACGACCTCCACCTTCGGCTCCACCCGCGAGGCGCTGCAGGTCGCCCGCCGGGTGCGTGCCGTCCACCCGCGCGTGCGGGGCACCGCGCCCGACGGTCGGCCGTACCGGGCGGACGACCCGCGGCTGCTCACCTGGGTGTCGATCGCGCTCACCTCGTCCTTCCTCACGGCCCACCGGCTGTGGGCGCCGACGCATCTCACGCCGGAGGAGGAGGACGCCTTCGTGCGTCAGCAGTCGCGCATCAGCGCCCTGCTCGACCCGCGCGTCGACCTGCGCGAGCTCGAGCGTGACCCGGCCGCGCAGCAGGCGCTGCGCGCGGGCGAGCTGCCGCTGCCGATGCTGGACGACGGCACCCTGCCGAGCAGCGTGGACGGCCTGGAGGCGGTCCTGGACGGGTTCCGGCACGAGCTCGGCATCACGAGCCAGGGGCGGGAGGCGCTCTCGTTCCTGCGCCGGCCGCCGATCCCGCGGGCAGCCCGCGGGGGCTACCACTCCCTGCTGACCGGCGCGCTCGGCGCGCTCGACGCGGGGCTCCAGGACGCGCTCGAGCTCGGCTGGTCCCCGCGCCGCTCGCGGCTGGCCACCGCGCAGGCTGGTGTGACCCTGACCGCGATGCGGACCCTGGTCGGGACCTCGCCCTCGCTGCGCGCCGCGCGCGCCCGCGCCGACGGCTGAGACCGGCGCCCAGACCGGACCCTGACCCTGCGTCAGACCGTGACCGGCTGCGGGCGGGCTAGCGTGGGGGCACCCGTGCCCAGGAGCGCCAGACGTGTCGGACGCCGCCTCACCCCCGCCCCCGCCCGCGATCGCCCCGGCCGACGGCCGCCTCGGCGTGCTCTGCGTCGGCCTCGGTGCGGTCGCGACCACCTTCATCGCCGGCGTCGAGCTCGCTCGCAAGGGCCTCGGTGACCCGATCGGCTCGCTGGCGCAGCTCGGCACGATCCGGCTCGGCAAGCGCACCGAGGGACGCTCCCCCGCCATCCGCGACGTCGTCCCCCTCGCCGACCTCGACGACCTCGTCTTCGGCGCCTGGGACCCCTTCCCCGACGACGCCTACGTCTCGGCCGTGAAGGCCGGCGTGCTCGATGTCGCCCGCCACCTCGAGCCGATCGGTGAGGAGCTCCGTGCGATCCGGCCCCGCCCGGCGGCCTTCGACCCGGCCTACGTCAAGAAGCTCGACGGCCCGAACGTGATGCCCTCCCGGGCCAAGCGGGACATGCTCGAGGGCATCCGCGCCGACCTGAGCGCCTTCCGCGAGGAGCACGGCTGCGACCGCATGGTGGTCATCTGGTGCGGGTCGACCGAGGTCTACGTCGAGCCGGGCCCCCAGCACGCCGACCTCGAGGCCTTCGAGGCGGCGATCGACGCCGACGACGCGTCGATCACCCCCTCGATGCTGTACGCCTACGCGGCCCTGCTCGAGGGCGTCCCCTTCGCTAACGGTGCCCCGAACCTCACCGTCGACACCCCGGCGCTGCGCCGGTTCGCGACCGAGAACGGCGTGCCGATCTGTGGCAAGGACTTCAAGACCGGCCAGACCATGGTCAAGACCGTGCTCGCGCCGATGTTCAAGGCCCGCATGCTGGGGATGGAGGGGTGGTACTCCACCAACATCCTCGGCAACCGCGACGGCGAGGTCCTCGACGACCCGGACTCCTTCCGCACCAAGGAGTCCTCCAAGCTCGGCGTGCTCGACACGATCCTGCAACCGGAGCTGTACCCGGACCTGTACGGCGACCTCGACCACGTGGTCCGGATCAACTACTACCCGCCCCGCGGTGACAGCAAGGAGGGGTGGGACAACATCGACTTCTTCGGGTGGCTCGGCTACCCGATGCAGCTGAAGGTCAACCTGCTGTGCCGCGACTCGATCCTCGCCGCACCGCTGGCGCTGGACCTCACCCTGTTCCTCGACCTCGCGCAGCGGGCCGGGATGGGTGGCATCCAGGAGTGGCTGTCCTTCTACTTCAAGGCCCCCCAGGTCGCGCCGGGCCTGTACGCCGAGAACGACCTGTTCATCCAGCTCACCAAGCTGAAGAACACCCTGCGCTGGATGATCGGCGAGACCCAGATCACCCACCTCGGCATCGAGTACTACACCGACGAGCACCAGCCCACGGACTGACCCGGGTGGACGCCACCCCCCGGGGCCGGTCCGGACCCGACCGCGAGGACACCGAGGTGGGAGCCGGCCCACGTGAGGGCTCACGCCTTCCCGTCGAGGTGGTGGGTGCGCTCGCCTGCCCGCTCGACGGCGAGGAGCTCCGGCAGGACGAGGCGGGGCTCGCCTGCCCGCGGGGCCACCGCTTCGACCGGGCCCGGCAGGGCTACGTCACCCTCGTGCGCCGACCGCTGCGGCACGCGGGCGATAGCGCGGACCAGGTGGCCCGCCGGGTGGCCATCCACCGGGCCGGCGTGCTCGGAGCCGTCCACGCCGCCGTCGTCGCCGAGGCCACCGCGGCACCCCTGCCGCCGGGCCTCGTCGTCGACCTGGGCTCGGGGCCGGGCACCTACCTCGCCGCGGTCCTGGACGCGCTGCCGTCACGCACCGGTCTGGCCGTGGACGTCTCCCGCCCGGCGGCGCGACGCGCGGCGCGCTGCCACCCGCGCGCCGGCGCGCTCGTCGCCGACGTGTGGGACCACGTGCCGGTCCGTGACCGCGCCGCGGCGCTCGTCCTGGTCGTCTTCGCCCCCCGCTCGGGGGGTGAGCCGGCGCGCCTGCTGGCCGACGCTGGCGTGCTCCTCGTGGTCACGCCGGGACCGGGCCACCTCGCCGAGCTCAGGCAGCGCACGCCGGCGCTCGCGATCGCCGCCGGCAAGGAGCGCGAGGTCCCCGAGGCGCTCGGACCCGGTCTCGAGCTCGTGACCTCGCGACGGGTGACCGACCGGCGGACGCTGCCGCGCGCGCTCGCCGTCGACCTGCTCGCGATGGGCCCGAGCGGGCACCACCTCGACGCCCGGACCCTGGACTCGGTCGCGACGGGGCTCCCGGGCGCGCTCGAGGTCACGATCGAGGTCGACGTGCACCGCCTCGTGCCGCCCACCCGCGATCCCCTCGGGCCCGTTCCGGTGGGGGCTGGCTAGGCTGCGCAGGGCCGCGCTCCCGCACGCGGCGGTCCTGGAGCCCTGCCGTGACCGCACCCGAGATTGGCGAGGCCCCGACCGTGGGCGCCGACGCCGGCGCCATCGACCGCGACACCTCCCCCGACCGCCGCGACTGGGTGAAGCCGGTGTGGGAGGAGCCCGAGCTCACCCGCCTGCTGGACGCGGCCGTGCGCGCCACCGGGCCGGCGGCCGCGCTCGACGTGCTCGATGTCGGGTGCGGGACGGGCGGCGCGCACCCGCTGACCGCGACGGTGGTGACCCGTCCCGGTGGCTGAGCTCCTCCACCTCCCCGAGGCGGTGCTGTTCGACCTCGACGGCACCCTGGTCGACAGCGAAGGGCTGTGGCAGCGCGCCTACCGCACCTGGGCGGACCGGCGCGGGGTCGCGCTCGGATCGGGGTGGTGGGACCAGGTCGTCGGCGCGAGCCTCGCCGGCAGCCTCGCGGCGCTGCGCCCGGAGCCGGCACACGAGGACGTCGAGGAGGAGGTCGCCGACCTCGTCGCGACCGCGGCGGCGCTGCTGGCCACGACCGGCGCTGCCGGGCCGCTCGTGACCTGGCGGGCCGGTGCGCGTGAGCTGCTCGCGGCGCTCGACGCCGCCGGGCTCCCCACCGCCGTCGTGACCTCCTCGCCCCGCGTGGTGCTGGACGCGATCGCGGCCCGGTTGGGCATCGAGGTGGTGACGAGCGTCGCCGGCGACGAGGTGGCCCGCGCCAAGCCCGCCCCGGACGGCTACCTCGCCGCCGCGAGCGAGCTGGAGGTGGACCCGGCCGGGTGCGTGGTGGTCGAGGACTCCCCGACCGGGGTCGCCGCGGCGGAGGCCGCCGGCATGCGTGTGCTCGCGGTGCCCGCGAGCGTGCCGGTCCCGGCGGCGCCGACCCGCCGGGTCGTGGCGAGCCTGGAGGGCGTGGACCTCGGGGTCCTGGCGAGACTGCCCCCGCCGGCCGCCCCCACCTCACGCTGACCCACCCTCGGGCAGGGTCGGGCGACCACCGCCTGGGAGGAGTTCGGTCCTGCCGCGCCCGCTGCGCGAGGT
>JBKHEJ010000190.1:0-5224 GCA_046540855.1 Nitriliruptoraceae bacterium | reverse complement strand
CAGCACCAGCAGGTGCGAGACGATCGCGGACGGTCTGAGCAGGTCGCGGAGCACGTGGGGAAGGGTAGCGACGCCGCTGCCACCGCCCCGTGCTGCCCGCTTGCGCGCTCCGTACTGCCCGTCCCCGTGCTGCCCGCTTGCGCGCTCCGTACTGCCCGCCCCCGCGCTGCCCGCTTGCGCGCTCCGTACTGCCCGTCCCGCGCTGCCCGCTTGCGCGCTCCGTACTGCCCGTCCCGCGCTGCACGCCCCGTGTTGCGTGCACCGTGTTGCGTGCCCGGGCGGCCGCCGGCCATGGGTCAGCCCGGTTGCTCCCCTCGGTCGGCTCGGACCCCCGGACAGGATGAGGGGAGCAACGCTCGCGGCCCTCCGCGGTGGCACGCGTGACTACGGTGCTCGCAGCTGGAAGCACCGAGCGGAGCGAGCACGCATGCACACCCTCCACCACCGCGACCACCGCCACCTCGGCTGGGACCACGCGCTGCCCCCGGCACTCGAGCTCGCGCCCGGCGAGGTCGTCGAGCTCGCGATGCAGGACGCCTTCGGAGGTCAACTCACCGCCGGTTCCACCGCCTCCGACGTCCCCAGGCTCGACCTCGCCGCCGCGAACCCGTTGACCGGCCCGATCGACGTCCTCGGTGCACAGCCAGGTGACACGCTCGCGCTGACGATCGAACACATCGACGTCGGACCCGTCGGGTGGACCGCCATCATCCCCGGGTTCGGGCTGCTCGCCGACGAGTTCCCCGACCCGCACCTGGTCGTGTCCGCGATCGACGGCGACGAGGTGGTCCTCGGCGACCTCGCGCGGCTCGAGCGCCGCCCGTTCCTCGGCACCGTGGGGCTCGCGCCGGCCGAGGCGGGACCCCACAGCGTCATCCCACCGCGGCGGGTCGGCGGCAACCTCGACTGTCGTGACGTCCGGGCCGGCACGACCCTGCTGCTCCCGGTCGAGGTGGCGGGCGCCCGGCTGTCGGCTGGCGACCCTCACGCGGCACAGGGTGACGGGGAGGTGTGCGGTACGGCCGTCGAGATCACCGCGACCGCGCGCCTGCGCGTCGAACTACGGCGGGACCAGCCCGTACCCGCGCCGCAGTTGGAGCTCCCGGCTGACCGAACCGCACCGGCGCCGGCGGGGCCACACCGGCGGGTGACCATGGGGGTCGGCCCGGACCTGCTCACGGGTGCGCGCGATGCGACCCGGGCGATGATCGAGTTGCTCGGTCGGCACGGGCTCGCCCCGGAGGACGCCTACGTGCTCTGCTCGGTCGCAGGCGACCTCCGCATCATCGAGGTGGTGGACGCCCCGAACTGGGTGGTCGGGCTGGAGCTCGACCTCGCCGTGCTCGGCTGAGCCCGCCGTCCGCAGTTCCGGGCCGGCCCGGCAGGACGGTGGCCCCGGCTGGCCGCGAGGCCCCGACGAACGCGACCCCGCACCGCGAGGCCCCGACGAACGCGACCCCGCACCGCGAGGGCTGCCCAGGGCGGGTCGTTGCTCCCCGCACTCGTGTGAGGACGTGCGGGCGGATCGCGGGGAGCAACGCGCGAGGGCGGCGAGGGCTGGCCAGGGCGGGTCGTTGCTCCCCGCACCGTGTGGGGACGTGCGGGCGCATCGCGGGGAGCAACGCGCCTAAGCGAAGAGGGCGGTCAGTGCGGCTGCGGGCGGTGCCACGCGTGAGGGCAGCGTGGGCGGCGCGGCCGCGAGGGCGGCCGTGAGCCGTGCCACGCCGGTGGTCAGGGGTGCACGTGCCCCGTGATCGTGGTCACGGCGAACCCGCCCACGTGGACCCGGTCGCCGCGCACCCGGCAGGTCATCTCGCCGCCCCGGGCCGAGCGCTGCTCGATGGTCACCTCCGACCGCCCCAGCCGCGCGGCCCAAAGCGGCGCGAGGGTGCACGCGGCGGAGCCGGTCACCGGGTCCTCGTCCACGCCGAGCCCCGGCGCGAGGTAGCGCATCGCCACGTTGGCGTGCTCACCGGGCGCCGCGAGGATCAGCCCGCCCGCCCCGAGCGCCGCGACGGCAGCGGGGTCGGGGTCCAGGGCCACCAGGGTCGCGACGTCCGCCACCTCGACCACGTCGTTCGCCTGCGCGACCCTCGTCCGTCCGAGGTAGCGGCCGGGGACCGATCCCAGGACCTCGCCGAGGTGGGCCGGAGCCGGGTGCTCGGCGACCGGCCAGGCCGGCAGGTCCAGCCAGATCCGCCCCCGCTCGTCCCGGGAGGCGACCAGCGTCCCCGAGCGGGTCCGGAACCGCAGCGGTGCCGGTGCCGGGCGACCCTCCGCGCCGAACAGCACGTGCGCCATCGCGAGCGTCGCGTGACCGCACAGGTCCACCTCGGTCGTCGGCGTCCACCAGCGCAGCCGCCACCCGCCCTCCTCGGGGTGCGCGAAGGCGGTCTCCGACGCGCGCACCTCGGCCGCGATGCGCTGGGCCAGGGCGGGGTCGACGGGACCGTGCTCGAGCAGGACGACACCCGCGGGGTTGCCCCGGAACGGGGTGTCGGTGAAGGCGTCGACGAGGTGGAACGGCAGCATCGGTCCCCCGGGGAGGCGTCGAGGTGGCTCGGTGAACGCCGCGCGGCGGCCCTGCCAGGCCCGAGCGGAGCGGAACCCCTGGCCGGATGGACGGTGTCCACGGCTTGCGGCCCGCCTGCGGCCCCACGAACCTACCGGAGCCGTCCCGCGCTGCCGGGGGTCAGGTGCGCGGGGTGAGGCCGTGCGGCCGACGCGACGCGGCGCCCGACCCCGCGACGAGGATGGACGTATGTGCGGCTTCAGTGCGGAGCTCCGCTTCGACGGCACCCGGCCGGACGTCGCGGCCGTGGCCCGGATGACCTCGACCATGTCGGATCGAGGGCCCGACGGTCAGGGCCTGTGGTCGGCGGGGCCGATCGCGATCGGGCACCGCCGCCTGAGCATCATCGACCTGAGCGCCTGTGGCGACCAGCCGATGCACGACCCGGAGCTCGGCCTGACGATCGCCTTCAACGGCTGCATCTACAACTACCGCGAGCTCCGCGAGCAGCTCCAGTCCGAGCGCGGCTACCGGTTCTTCTCCGGCTCCGACACCGAGGTGGTGCTGAAGGCCTACCACGCCTGGGGGGAGCGCGCCGTCGACCGGTTCCAGGGGATGTTCGCGTTCGTGCTCCACGAGCGCGACACCGGCCGCACCCTGCTCGCCCGGGACCGGTTCGGGATCAAGCCGCTCTACCTCGCCTCCGCCGCCGGTCGGCTCCGCGCCGCCTCGACCCTGCCCGCGCTGCTGGCCGCCGGGGACGTCGACACCTCCATCGACCCGGTCGCGCTGCACCACTACCTCAGCTTCCACGCGGTCGTCCCCGCCCCGCACACGATCCTGGCCGGGGTCCGCAAGCTGCCGCCCGCGACCATCCGGATGATCGAGCCGGACGGCACGGCGACCGACACCGAGTACTGGCAGCCCGACTTCACCCGCGACGGCGACCGCGCCGGCTGGTCCGCCCGCGACTGGGAGGACGCGGTGCTCGACGCGCTGCGCTCCGCGGTGCGCTGGCGCACCGTCGCCGACGTCCCCGTCGGGGTGCTGCTCTCGGGCGGGCTCGACTCCTCGCTGGTGGTGGGCCTGCTCGCCGAGGCCGGCCAGGAGGGGGTGACCACCTTCTCCATCGGGTTCGAGGCGGTGGGCGGGCGCTCGGGGGACGAGTTCCGCTACTCCGACCTCATCGCGCAGGAGTTCGCGACCGACCACCACCAGCTGCGCATCGGCACCGACCGGATGCTCCCGGCCCTCGCCGGTGCGATCCACGCCATGAGCGAGCCGATGGTCAGCCACGACGCGGTGGCCTTCTACCTGCTCTCCCAGGAGGTGGCCAAGCACGTGAAGGTGGTCCAGTCCGGGCAGGGCGCCGACGAGGTGTTCGCCGGCTACCACTGGTACCCGCCGATGCAGGAGCTCACCGACGAGCTCGGGCCGGGGGTCTCCCGGGACGCGCTGGTCGCCCGGGCCGTGGACGCCTACCAGGCCGCGTTCTTCGACCGGCCGCACGCGCACATGGCCGAGGTGGTGCGTCCCGAGCACCGTGTGGGCGAGGACGTCTCGCGCGCCTTCGTCGCCCAGCATCTCGCCCGCGACGGCGCCGAGACCGCCACCGACATGGCCCTGCGCCTCGACTCGCAGATCATGCTCGTCGACGACCCGGTCAAGCGGGTGGACAACATGACCATGGCCGCCGGGCTCGAGGCGCGGGTGCCGTTCCTCGACCACGAGGTCCTCGAGGTGGCAGCCCGGGTCCCCCCGGAGCTCAAGCTCGCCCAGGAGGGCAAGGGGGTGCTGAAGGAGGCGGCCCGGCGGGTCATCCCCGCAGCGGTGATCGACCGCCCGAAGGGCTACTTCCCCGTGCCGGCGCTCACCCACCTCCAGGGCCCCTACCTCGACCTCGTCCGCGACGCGCTGCACGCCCCCGAGGCGCGCGAGCGGGGCCTGTTCGAGGAGGACTACGTGGCGCACCTGCTCGCGGCCCCGAACGCCGAGCTGACCCCTCTGCGCGGGAACCAGCTGTGGCAGCTCGCGCTGCTCGAGCTGTGGCTGCAGTCCCACGACGTGGCGCCCTGACGGTCGCGCACGGCCCCGACGAGGAGGCCACCATGTCCGGCTCCGGAGTGGACCGCGACCGGCGGCGCGCACGCAGCCCCCGCCGCACCCCGGTCCCCGACTCCGAACGCTCCCGCTCGATCCGACCCTGGGAGGGGACGGGTGGGAACCGTGACGACGACGTCGAAGCGGACGTCGCGCTGGAGTGCGGCTGGGGTCGCCTGCTGTTCGGGCAGACCTTCGCCGACCACGACCGCCTGATCGCCGAGGTGGCACGGGAGCAGCCCGGGCGGCGCGACATCTGCATGTACGTCCGCGACCCCCACGTCGCGGTCGCCAAGGCGCCCCAGGAGCTGTTCATCGACCCGAGCCACACCTACCGGTTGTGGCTCCACGCCCTGCCGCGTGACGCCGACCCGGTCCGGGGCATCGTGGTGCGCAAGATGGCCAGCGCCGCCGATGCCGAGGCCGTCAACCGCATCTACACCGAGACCGGCATGGTCACCGCGCCCACCGAGGTGCTGTGGCGCAACCAGCTGACCCAGTCCTTCACCTACCTCGTGGCCGAGGATGAGCGCACCGGCGCGGTGATCGGGACGGTGACCGGTGTGGACCACACCTTCGCCTTCGGCGATCCCGAGGGCGGGACGAGCCTGT
>JBKHEJ010000189.1:0-5230 GCA_046540855.1 Nitriliruptoraceae bacterium | reverse complement strand
GGGGCGGCAGGCCCGGCGGTGCGGCAGGCCCGGCGGTGCGGCGGGATCAGCGCGGGCAGCAGCCCGGCGTGGCCGGCTCGTCCGAGGCCGGTGGGCCGGGCACGCGGACCGTGGGGTCGACGTAGACCGTGCCCTCGTGGAGCTGGGTCGGGTGCTCCTCGAGCGAGGCGGTGCCTGCGAGCCCGCGACCCGTGAGGGACCACACCTCGCCGGCGGGGGACTCGAGCCGGTTGGAGGCCTCGCAGTAGGTCGCCTCGCCCGCGTCCGCGAAGGCCCGCACCCGCCCGGCGCCGGGGACGAGCAGCAGGTCATCGACGCGCAGCGCCGGGGCCACCTCGGCGATCTCGGCGACCGGCTCCCACGGCGCCTGAGGGCCGCTGCCGCTGGTCAGCAGGAACAGCACCCCGGCCACCACGAGCACGACGCCGGCCACGATGCTGCCCACGATCCACTGGGAACCGAGCGGGGCGCGGAGCACGATCTTGCGGGCACGCTTGGAGGCCCGCTCCGGCAGGTAGCCCGAGGGGCCGAACTCCAGCCCCTCGGGGCGCTCGCGGTCGTCGCTCATCGTCACCACGGACGGTACCGCTGGCGGGACTGAGCTCGGTAGCGGGGCCGGTGGGAGGCACCGCCGGGCTCGGGAGCGGAGCTGCGTGCTGGCACCGCCGGGGCGGGCCTGGCAGCGGATAGATCGCACCGCCGTGGCGAGCGCCCGCAGCCCCCGGCTTCGTCGCCGTACGGGCCTCACACTAGCCTGCCGGCAACCCTGAACCCCCAGGCGCGAACCCCAGGGAGGTGCCGCCGTGTCGATCCGGGTCGTGGTAGCCAAGCCAGGTCTCGACGGGCACGACCGGGGGGCGAAGGTCGTCGCCCGGGCACTCCGGGACGCCGGGATGGAGGTCATCTACACCGGGCTGCACCAGACGCCGGAGCAGATCGTGGCCGCCGCGCTGCAGGAGGACGCCCAGGCCGTCGGGCTGTCGATCCACTCCGGCGCCCACCTGACCCTCTTCCCGCGCGTGCTCGAGCTCCTGCGCGAGCAGGGCGCCGACGACGTGATCGTCTTCGGGGGCGGCATCATCCCCGAGCAGGACATCGCGACCCTGCTCGAGCAGGGGGTCGCGGCGATCTTCACCCCTGGCACCCCGATGCGGGAGATCACCGACTGGGTCGCCGCCAACGTGCCCTCGCGCGTCTGAACCCACCGTCCACACCGACCACCGAGGAGTCCCGATGGACCTCGTCGAGTTCCAGGGCAAGCAGCTGTTCGCCCGCAACGCCGTCCCCGTCCCGCCTGCGGGCACCGTCTGCCGCACCGTCGAGGAGGTCGTCGCGGCCGCCGAGGAACACCTCGGTGCCGGCGCCGCCGCGGTCGTGGTCAAGGCGCAGGTCAAGACCGGGGGCCGCGGCAAGGCCGGCGGCGTCAAGCTCGCGACCTCGGTCGAGGAGGCGCGAGAGCACGCGGGGTCGATCCTCGGGCTCGACATCAAGGGCCACGTCGTCCAGGTCGTCTACGTCGAGCCGGCCTCCGACATCGTCGAGGAGTACTACCTGTCGGTCATGCACGACCGGGTCGGCAAGGGCCACCTCGTCATCTGCTCCAAGGAGGGCGGGGTCGACATCGAGGAGGTCAACCGCACCGACCCGCAGGCGGTCGTCAAGCGGGCCCTGACCCCCCACGAGACCGACAGCGGGCTGAAGCTCGAGACCGCCCGCGACATCGTGGTGCAGGCGGCCCTGCCCACCGAGGTGGTGGACGCCGCGGCTGAGCTGCTCGTCCGGCTCTTCGACGCCTACCGCCGCGAGGACGCGACCCTGGCCGAGATCAACCCGCTCATCCGCCGCCCGGACGACTCGGTGATCGCGCTGGACGCGAAGGTCTCGCTGGACGGCAACGCGGCCTTCCGGCACGACGGCTACGCCGAGTGGCAGATCGAGGGCCTCGAGGCCGTCGACCCGCTCGAGGCCGAGGCGAAGGCCAAGGGCATCCAGTACGTCAAGCTCGACGGCACGGTCGGGGTGCTGGGCAACGGCGCCGGGCTGGTCATGGCCACCCTCGACGTGGTCGCCCAGAACGGCGGCCGCGCGGCGAACTTCCTCGACGTCGGCGGCGGGGCCTCCGCCGACGCCATGGCGGAGTCCCTCGGGCTCGTGCTGAAGGACCCGAGCGTGCGCAGCGTGTTCGTGAACATCTTCGGCGGGATCACCCGCGGCGAGGAGGTGGCCGGCGGCATCATCGAGGCCACCAAGCGCCTCGGGGAGTTCCCGCAGAAGCTGGTCGTCCGGCTCGACGGCACCAACGCCGAGGAGGGCCGGCGCATGCTCGAGGAGGCCAACCTCGACCAGGTGGTCGCCGCCGCCACGATGCAGGAGGCCGCCGCCACCGCCGTGCGCCTGGCCGCCGAGGCCTGAGCCCACCCCACGACGCGCCCGAGGTGGCGCTGGAGGACGAGGACATGAGCATCTTCATCGACGAGCAGACCAAGGTCGTGGTGCAGGGCATCGGCTCCCAGGGCACCTTCCACGCCAAGCGCAACCAGGACTACGGCACCGAGGTGGTGGCCGGCGTGCACCCGAAGAAGGGCGGCACGACCTGGGAGGAGCTCGGCGTCCCGGTCTTCGCCACCGTCGCCGAGGCGGTCGCGGCGACCGGCGCGAACACCTCCATGGTGATGGTCCCCGCGCCGTTCACCAAGGACGCCATCCTCGAGGCGCATGCCGCCGGGATCGGCACCATCATCGCCATCACCGAGGGCGTCCCCGTCCACGACATGACCGAGGTGTACGACACGGTCGTCCGTCGAGGTGGTGCGCGTCTGGTCGGCCCGAACTGTCCGGGCCTGATCAGCCCCGGCAAGGCCAACGTCGGCATCATCCCCGCCGACATCACCATGCCGGGCCGGGTGGGGCTCGTCAGCCGCTCGGGCACGCTGACCTACCAGATCATGCACGAGCTCGCCCAGGCCGGTATCGGCATCTCGACCTGCGTCGGCATCGGCGGTGACCCGGTGATCGGGACCCAGTTCCTCGACGTCATCAAGGCCTTCGCCGCCGACCCGGACACCGACGCCATCGCCTTCGTGGGCGAGATCGGCGGCTCCGAGGAGCAGCTCGCGGGCGAGTGGATCCGGGACAACATCCCCGACACCCCCGTGGTCGGCTACATCGCCGGGTTCGAGGCGCCCGAGGGCAAGCAGATGGGCCACGCCGGGGCGATCGTGAAGGAGGGTGGCCCCGGAGGGGAGTCCGCCGCGGAGAAGAAGGAGATCCTCGAGGGGTACGGGATCGCCGTGGCGATGAACCCCTCCGAGGCCGCGCAGCTGATGATCCAGCGCCTGTCCTGACGTGGACCGCTCCGTCGCCGAGGTCCAGCGCGCCGCGCCGCCGTTGCGCCGGCAGGGTCCCGCGCGCCACCTCGCCGGTAGCTCAGCAGGGTCCCGCGCGCTGCGCCGCCGGTGTGTCGGCGGGTCCGGCGTGCCGGGCTGCCGGCGCCTGGTCGTGGGCCAGCGGCCGGATCGGGCAGGGCGTAACCGTCGCGAAACGATCGTGACACCGCCGGGAGACACCTGCCCGCGAGGATCTGCACCTCAGGGTGGGCAGCCACCCCGACCAGACGGTGCGCTCCGTTCTCGCCCGGTCGGCCACACCGGCCGCGGTGGCGGTGCGCCACAAGCGATCCCCCGGCCCGTGGTGGTCGGATCATCGAGGAGGACGATGTGAAGCTCGTCACGGCGATCGTGAAGCCCCACAAGCTCGACGAGGTCAAGGAAGCGCTCCAGGCGCTCGGTGTGCAGGGCCTGACCGTGTCCGAGGTCCGGGGCTACGGACGGCAGCGTGGCCACAGCGAGGTCTACCGCGGTGCGGAGTACACGGTGGAGTTCGTGCCGAAGGTCAAGCTCGAGATCCTGATCGACACCCCGATGCTCGACGACGTGCTCGACGCGGTCGTCAAGTCCGCCCAGACCGGGCAGGTCGGTGACGGCAAGGTCTTCGTGACCGACGTGGAGCGGATCGTGCGCATCCGCACCGCCGAGCAGAACGTCGAGGCGCTCTGAGGCCCGAGAGGTCCGCGGGAGCGGGGTCACGGGGTCGCCCCGGGCCCCGCTCTCGGCCTGTCTCACCCACCCGCACCGATCGGGACGCCTCGGCGGCTGGTTCCCTCGGCGGCTCGAGGCCACGGTGCGTCGGCGGCCCGAGGGCCCGGTAGATCCACGGTCCGGTGCGTCCGAACGGTGCCGTCGGTCAGCGGTCGCTGACCCTCCCACCCCCACGATCCGACGAGGAGCGATCCGCACGTGCCCACGCCGAACGAGCTCGCCGCCATCGACACCGCTGAGGTGGCGGCGGGCCTGAAGGCGGCGTGGGCGCAGCTCGTCACGGAGGGTCCGCTGCCCGGCCGCGCCTGGCTGGATGCGGCGACGCGGGCCGTCGACGGCGCCATCAGCACCCTGGCGGCGCCGCACACCGACCACCAGCGGCTCGCCGTCGTCGCGGTCGGCGGGTACGGGCGCCGTGAGCTCGCGCCGCGCTCCGACGTGGATCTGGTGCTGCTCCACGACCGCCTCGACACGCAGGCCCTGGAGCGCGCCGTGCGTGGCATCGTCTACCCGCTGTGGGACGCGGGCCTCGCGGTCGGGTACGCCGTGCGCGACCGCCGGGAGGCGATCGGCACCGCCGACGACCTCGACAGCGCCACCGCCATGCTCGATCTGCGCGTGCTCGCTGGCGACCCAGGCTTCGTCTCGCTGGTCCGGGCGGAGCTGATCCGCCGGCTGCGCCGTCGCCCGCACCGGTTCGTGGCGGCGCTCAGGGCAGCCGACCAGCAGCGCCGGGCCGCCGCGGGCGACGCCGCCGAGGTGCTCGAGCCGAACCTCAAGGACGGTGCCGGGGGCCTGCGCGACGTCCAGTCCCTGCGCTGGGTGGCCGCGGCGCTGGTCGGGACGGTCGGTCTGGACCCGCTGGTGTCCGCGGGCTACCTCGGCGCCCCGGACCGGCCGAGGCTCGTGGCCGCCGAGGACCGCCTGCTCGCGGTGCGGGTCGCGCTGCAACTGGTCGCGGCGGGTGAGGGCGGCAAGGCCGACGTGCTCCGGCTGGACCGGCATGACGCGGTCGCCCGTGCCCTCGGGTACCGCGACCTGGCCGAGCATGACCTGGCGCCCCACGGGCTGCTCCGCGACCTCTACCTCGCCACCCGCACCATCGACCACGCGCACCGCCGCGCCTGGGCGCT
>JBKHEJ010000188.1:0-5242 GCA_046540855.1 Nitriliruptoraceae bacterium | reverse complement strand
CGGCGCTTGGCCCGGCGCAGCACCTCGGCGTCGATCCACTCCCGCCCCTGCCCACCGGGCCGGAACGCCCCCTCGAGCACGCGGTCCTGCCGGGCCAGGAACCGCAGGGCGGCGAGCACCCGTCCGAGCGGGAGCCCGAGCTCGCGGGCACAGGCCCGTTCGTCGAAGGGGCCGTGGGTCCGCGCGAAGCGCGCCACGAGCTCGGCGACCGGATCGTCGACGGGGTCGGTGAAGGCAGCGGGCAGCCCCGCCGGCAGCGCCACACCGATCCCGTCGCGCAGGCGCGCCGCGTCCTCGGCCGCCGCGAGCCGCTCGGTGCCACCGAGCCGGACCTCGATGGCCCGTCGCTCCTCGAGCAGCGTCCCGATCCACGCCGAGGGGTCGGCGACGGCGCGATCCTCGAGCGCCCTGCGCGACAGCGGCCCGAGCTCGCGGAGCACATCGTGCAGCTCGTCGGCGTCGCGGGCACGGCGGTCGACGGCCTCCCCGGCGGGTGCGAGCCGCTGGAGCTGCCGCTCGAGGTCGGCGAGCACCTCGGCGTCGAGCAGGTCGCGCAGCTCGTCGGAGCCGAGCAGCTCGCGCAGCAGGTCCCGGTCCAGCGCCAGCGCCTGGGCCCGGCGCTCGGCGAGGGGGGCGTCGTACTCGTACAGGTACTGCCCGACCCACCCGAACAGCAGCGACTGCGCGAAGGGCGAGGCCGAGGTGGTCTCCACGGGCACGAGCCGGATACGACGGGCGTGCACGTCGGTGAGCAGCTGCTCGAGCGCCGGCAGGTCGAAGACGTCGGCGAGCGCCTCGCGGGTGGCTTCGAGCAGCAGCGGGAAGCTCGGGTAGCGGCTGGCGACCTGGAGCAGGTCGGCGGCCCGCTGCCGCTGCTGCCACAGGGCGGTGCGCTTGCCCGGCAGGCGCTTGGGCAGGAGCAGGGCACGGCCGGCCGCCTCCCGGAACAGCGTGGTGAACAGCGCCGTGCCGGCGAGCTGGTCCACCACCAGGTCGCGCACCTCGCCCGGATCGGGGAGCAGGTCGGCGGTCAGGGTCGCGTCCTCCAGCGGGTGGGTCGGTGCGCCCTCCTCGGCGACGTGCTGACCACCCGCCGCCGACGACCCACCGGCACCGCCCGCCTGGTCGTCGCCGAGGTCCCACCCACCGGCGCCGGGGATCCCGAAGGTCGCGGTCGTATCCGGGAGCCGGATCACGATCCCGTCGTCGGCCCAGAGCACCTCCGGGTCGTAGCCGGCGGTGCTGAGCCGCCGCTCGATCGCCATCGCCCAGGGGGTGTGGACCTGCGCGCCGAAGGGGGAGAGCAGGCAGACGCGCCAGTCCCCGAGCTCGTCCCGGAAGCGTTCGACCACCAGGGTCCGGTCGTCGGGGACCACGCCGGTCGCCGCGCGCTGCTCCTCGAGGTAGGCGAGCAGGTTGTCCGCGGCCCAGGCGTCGAGGTCGTGGTCGCGCTGCAGGCGTGCGAGCTCGGCGTCACGGTCGGTGGCGGCGCGGGCGCCGACCTCACGCACGAAGGCGCCGATGGCGGCGCCGAGCTCGGCCGGGCGGCCGGGTCCGTCGCCGTGCCAGAAGGGCAGCTTGCCGGGCTCGCCTGGGGCCGGCGTCACCACGACCCGCTCGAAGGTGATGTCCTCGATCCGCCAGGTCGAGGCGCCCAGGACGAAGGTCTCGCCGGCGCGGGACTCGTGCACCATCTCCTCGTCCAGCTCGCCGACCCGGGTCCCGTCGGGCAGGAACACCCCGAACAGGCCCCGGTCGGGGATCGTGCCGGCGTTGGTGACGGCCAGCCGGTGGGCGCCCCGCCGGGCACGGACCGTGCCCTCGACCCGGTCCCAGACCAGCCGGGGTCGGAGCTCACCGAACTCCTCGGACGGGTAGCGCCCCGCCAGCAGGTCCAGCACCGCGGTCAGGGACTCGTCGCCGAGCTCCGCGAAGGGGGCGGCGCGCCTCACGAGCCGTCCGAGCGCCGCCACCGGCCAGGTCTCCAGCGCGGCCATCGCGACCACCTGCTGGGCCAGCACGTCCAGCGGGTTGCGCGGGATGCGGGTCTCCTCGATCGCGCCGTCGTGCATGCGGCGCGCGACGACGGCGGTCTCGACGAGGTCACCCCGGAACTTCGGGATGAGGACCCCACGCGAGGGGCTGCCGACCTGGTGGCCGGCCCGGCCGATGCGCTGCAGCCCCCGGCTGACCGCCCCCGGGGAGGCGACCTGGACGACCAGGTCCACCGCCCCCATGTCGATGCCGAGCTCCAGGCTCGAGGTGGCGACCAGCCCGCGCAACCGACCGGTCTTCAGCTCGTCCTCCACCTGCAGCCGGCGCTCGCGTGACAGCGAGCCGTGGTGGGCCTTGACGAGCTCCTCCGGCGGGTCGTTCGCCACCTCGGCGAGCGCCCGCTCGAGCTCGGCCCCCTCCAGGCCGTCGGCCCGGAGCGCCGCCTCGCGCGTCCGCTCGGCGTGGAGGTCGTTGAGGGAGGCCGCGAGCCGCTCCGCGAGCCGCCGGGCGTTGACGAAGACCAGCGTCGAGCGGTGGGCGAGCACGAGGTCCAGGAGCTTCGGGTGCACCGCTGGCCAGATCGAGCGGCGGGGTGGGCCCGTGGAGGCCGGCCCGCTGGCTGCCCCGAGGTCCTCACCGGCAGGCAGGGGCTCGCCCAGGCTGCTGAGGTCCTCGACCGGGACCACCACCTCGAGCTCGAGCGGCTTCGTCACCCCGGCGTCGACGATCGTCACCGGCCGGGGCTGTCCGTCCTCGTCGTGGCCGCCGAGGAAGCGCGCGACCTCGGTGAGCGGCCGCTGGGTCGCCGACAGGGCGATGCGCTGGGGGGCGGGGCGCTCGGCGGGCTGGGTGTCCTCGGTGGCGTGGGTGCCGTCGCCGTCCGCGCCGTCGCTGCCCTCCGCCGTTCCGCCGTACCGGACCTCGTGCTCGAGCCGCTCGAGGCTCAGCGCGAGGTGGGCGCCGCGCTTGGTGCCGGCGAGCGCGTGGATCTCGTCGATGATGACCGTCCCGACCGGGCGCAGGATCTCGCGTGCCTGGGAGGTCAGCAGCAGGTAGAGCGACTCCGGGGTGGTGATGAGGATGTCGGGCGGGTGGCGCAGCATGCGCTGCCGCTCCCGGGCCGGGGTGTCGCCGGTGCGCACCCCGACCTCGGGACGGTGCACGTCGATGCCGAGCCGCTCCCCGGCCAGCCGGATGCCCTCCAGGGGGCTGCGCAGGTTGCGGTCCACGTCCACGGCGAGCGCCTTGAGCGGCGAGACGTAGAGCACGCGGCAGCGTCGGAGCGGGTCGGTGGGCGGCGGGGTGCGCGTGAGCCCGTCCAGCGCCCACAGGAACGCCGTCAGCGTCTTGCCGGACCCGGTGGGGGCGAGGATCAGGGTGTGCTCGCCGGCGGCGATCGCGGGCCACCCCTCGGCCTGGGCAGCGGTCGGCGCCGCGAACGTGGTGGAGAACCACGCGCGGACGGGGTCGGAGAAGCGCGCAACCGCCTCGGTCATGGCCGGCGACGCTACCCCCTGGGGCCGCCCGGACCCGGTCCGTGCGCGGGGGGTGGTCCGTACCGCTTCGAGGCGCAACCCTCCAGGTGCTGACCAGGAGCACGGCCGTGACCACCGCCATCGTGCTGTTCACCCGTGACCTGCGGGTGCACGACCACCCGGCGCTGCACGCCGCCTGCCAGCGCGCCGAGGTCGTCGTACCGCTGTTCGTGTTCGACGAGGCGATCCTCGCCTCCCGCTACGCCGCCCCGAACCGCGTCGCGCACCTGCACGCCGCGGTCCGCGAGCTGAGGTCGGCGTTGAAGTCGCGCGGCGGGGAGCTGGTGCTCCGGCAGGGCGAGGTCGTCGCCGAGGTGGCCGCGCTCGCGCGCGAGGTGCAGGCCGACGAGCTCCACCTCAGCGCGGAGGCGAGCGCCTTCGGGCGGCGGCGCGAGGAGCAGCTGCGCCGGCTCGGAGCCGAGGAGCTCGGCGGTGCGCTGCGGGTGCAGGCACACGACGGCGTCACCATCGTGCCGGTCGGTGAGCTGCAGGCCAGCGGTGGGGACCACTTCAAGGTGTTCACGCCCTTCTGGCGCCGCTGGGTCGAGGCACCACGCCGGGAGGTGCTGAGCGCACCCGCGCGGATCCCCACCCCCTCGACGCTGCGGACCGGCCGCCTGCCGGCGCTCGCCGAGCTGACCGACGTGGACCGGCTCGCCCCGCAGCTGCCGCCGCTGGGGGAGGAGGCCGCGCGCGAGCGGGCCGCGTGGTGGTTCGACGGCCCGGTGGACGACTACGACGAGGCGCGCAACCTGCTCGCGGTCGACGGGACCTCCCGGGTCTCCCACCACCTCCACCTCGGCACGCTGTCCGCCACCGAGCTCGCCGCCCGCGTCGACCGCAGCAGCCCAGGCCAGGAGGCCTTCCTGCAGGAGCTGTGCTGGCGCGACTTCAACCACCAGCTGCTGGCGGCCCGGCCCGACCTGACCCACACCGACATCCGCACCCAGCACGACACCTGGCGGGAGGACGACGAGGCGCTCGAGGCCTGGCGGGAGGGCCGGACCGGCTACCCGGTGATCGACGCCGGGATGCGCCAGCTCACCTACGAGGGCTGGATGCACAACCGGGCCCGGATGCTCGTGGCCTCCTTCCTCACCAAGCACCTCTACCTCGACTGGAGGGTCGGGGCGTGGCACTTCATGGAGCACCTCGTCGACGGGGACGTGGCGAACAACTTCGGGCAGTGGCAGTGGATGGCCGGCACGGGGACCGACTCCCGCCCCAACCGCATGTTCAACCCGGTCACCCAGGGGCAGCGCTACGACCCCGACGGGGCCTACGTCCGCCGCTTCGTGCCCGAGCTCGCCGAGGTGGACGACGCCCACATCCACGCACCCTGGCAGGCCGCCGGGTCGCTGTTCGCCGGCTCGGGGGAGTACCCGCCGCCGATCGTCGAGCACCGTGCGGCACGGGAGCGCTTCCTGGCGGCCCGGGGTCGGTAGGGTCCCGTCCGCCGGTCGGGCCGACCGGTGCCTCATGGAGGACAGCGACCGATCCGGCCCGTGGTGGCGAGCGCGAGGGAGGGCCGTATGCAGCTCACGTCCGAGCACGTCGCCCTGGTCACCGGCGCCGCCTCCGGCCTCGGTGCCGCCGCAGCCCGGCGCCTGCACCACCTCGGGGCACAGGTGGTGCTGGTGGACCAGGCGGCCGAGGCGGCGTCGGCGCTGGCGGACGAGCTCGGGGGGCGTGCCCGTGCCGTCGCCGCGGAC
>JBKHEJ010000187.1:0-5296 GCA_046540855.1 Nitriliruptoraceae bacterium | reverse complement strand
GCCGAGGTGTGCGACGCCTACCTCGACGTGAAGGTCCACGGCGGGTGGTGACCGGTCCGAGGCGCCACCTCGGCTCAGGGCCGGTGCTCGCCCATGGCACCGGTGCGGCCGGCCGCCGCGGCCCGGCGACCGGCGGTGACGACCCAGACCAGGAAGCCTGCCCACACCACCGCGCCGGTGCCGACCCGTGCCCAGGTCGGCCAGGGTGCGGCGGTGACGTAGCCCTCGAGGAGCCCGGCCACGAGGAACACCACCACGAGCCCGAGCACCACCACGATCGCGCGGCGTCCCTCCTCGGCGAGCGCCTCGGTGCGGCGCCGGTCCCTGGGTGCCACGGCCGCCCAGCCGAGCGCGAGGCCCGTGCCGCCGGCGATGAACACCGCGGTCAGCTCCAGCAGCCCGTGCGGCAGGATCAGCGTCCAGAAGGTCACCGCGTCGCCGGCCGCGTGGAACAGGCCCGCGGCGAGGCCGACGTTGACCCCGTTGAGCACCAGCACCGCGAGCGTCGGGATGCCCCAGGCGATCCCGGTCCCGAAGGCGAGCGCCCCGACGGCGGCGTTGTTGGTGAACACCCGCGCCGCGAAGGCGGTGCCGGGCTCGGAGGAGTAGTACGCCTCGAAGTCCTCCTCGAGGTAGGCCTGACGCACCGCCGCCGGCGCCGAGGCCTCCACGGCTGCGGGCGACACCGCGAGCCAGATCGCCATGACCGCGAAGCTCGCGACGAACACGAGCGTGGACACCGCGATCGGACGCTTCAGGTGCCACACGGCCGCCGGGAAGGCGCTGACCACCGCGTCACGCACCGCCTGCCAGCTGCGCGCACGGGTCCCGTGCACCACGGCCGCCGAGCGGGACACCCGGCGCGACAGCGCGGCGACGAGGTCGGGGTCGCCGAGGTGGGTGCGGGCGGTGGACAGGTGCGAGCTGGTGGCGAGGTGGAGGGCGAGCAGCTCGTCGAGCTCCTCGGGCGCGAGCGAGCGGGGTGCTGCGGCGGCCCGGCCCACGAGCTCGTCCAGCCGCGCCCAGCGATCCTGGTGGGCGGCGATGAAGGCATCGACCGTGCGCACCGCCTGCTCCGCTCCCGGGTCGGGACGTGGGTACCGTCGCGCAGGGTAGGAGGTCGCAGGGAAGGTGGTCGAGGTGGGTGAGGACGCCGGACAGGGGGTGCTGATCACCCCGGACGCGGTCGCGCTCGACCTCGACGTCGCCACGGTCGGCTCACGCGGGATCGCCTACCTGCTGGACCTCGTGCTGTTCCTCACCGTCGCGCTGGTGCTCAGCGTCGTCCAGTTCGCCTTCACCGACGGGACGTGGCTGACGAGCGGGCTCGGGGTCGCCGTCGGGCTCGTGCTCGCCTTCGCGTGGCAGTTCGGGTACCCGATCGCCATGGAGACCCTGTGGCGGGGCCGCACGCTCGGCAAGGCCGCGCTGGGGCTGCGCGTGGTGACCGTCGAGGGTTCCCCCGTCGGCCTGCGGCACGCCGCGATCCGGGCCGCCACCGCCACCTTCGAGCTGCTCGGCACCTCGGGGCTCGTGGCCAGCGCGGCGTCCTTCGCCTCGCGGCGGGGCCAGCGGCTCGGGGACCTGGCCGCCGGGACCGTCGTGGTGCGCGAACGCCGGCACGCCCCACCACCGCAGGTGCTGACCTTCCGCGCCCCCATCGGCGCCGAGGGGTGGGTCGCGCGAGCCGACGTCTCGCGCATCGGAGCGCGCGAGTACGCGCTGCTGCGGGACACGCTCCGGCGCCTGCCCGAGCTGCGGGAGCCGGCACGGACGGCGACCGCCGACCGGCTCGCCGCGGTGCTCGTCCCACGGGTGGCCCCGCCGCCGCCGCCCGGGGTCCCGAGCGAGCTGGCGCTGACCGCTGTGGCCGCGGCGGTCCAGAGAGGCGCGCTGGCGCCCGGGCGTCTGGAGGGCGACCGCTAGGCTCACACGGTCCCGCCCCCAGCCCGTCACGGATCGCCGCGCCCGATGTCCTACCAGGTGAAGCTCGAGGTGTTCGAGGGGCCCTTCGACCTGCTCCTGCACCTCATCTCGCGCCGGCAGGTCGACGTCACCGAGATCGACCTGGCCGACATCACCGCGGACTTCGTGGCCCACCTCGGGGACGGGCTCGAGGAGCTCGACCTCGACACCGCCACACGCTTCCTCGTGGTCGCCGCCACGCTGGTGGAGCTCAAGGCCGCCCGGCTGCTGCCGGCCGAGGAGCGTCAGGAGCTCGAGGATCTCCTCGGCGACGCGCGGGACCGGCTCTACGCGCGGCTGCTGGAGTACCGGGCCTTCCGGGACGTGGCCCGCATCCTGGAGCACCGCCTGCACCATCACGAGACGACCCTCGCGCGGGACGTGCCGCTGGAGGGGTGGCTGAAACGCCTGGTCCCGACCACCCCGCTGCCGATCGACGCCGTCGGGCTCGCCCGGCTCGCTGCCGCCGCCCTGGCGCCCACGCCGGAGGCCGAGGTCGACCTCAGCCACATCCGGCGGTCCTACCTGACGATCCGGGAGGCTGCGCTCGAGGTCCTCGGCCGGCTCGAGGAGCCGGGTGCCCGGGCCGCCTTCGCGGAGCTGTCCGCCGACCGGGAGCGGGGGGACCGGGTCGTGCTCTTCCTCGCCCTGCTCGAGCTGTTCAAGCTCGGGCACGTGGACCTCGACCAGCCGGCGCCGACCGCCCCGCTGCTGGTCGCCCGGCGCGACGGCGGGGTCGACCTCGACTCCCTCGTCGCCGCGGATGAGGATCCGGACGTCGACGCGGACGCGCGCGGGGACGCCACGGCGCGCGGGGACGCCACCGCCGTGCCTGCCGGCGGCGAGCCGGTCGTGGTCCGCTCGTGAGCGAGCAGCCGGCTCCCACCGCGGCGGGCAGCCGCAGCCCGGTGCCCATCGGTGAGCCGATCCCGCCGGCGGGCCGCCGACCGGGCCTAGAGGCCGTGCTCTTCCTCGCCGATGAGCCGGTCGAACTCTCCGTGCTCGCCGAGCTCGTCGACGCCACCGTGGCGGAGACCGAGGCCGAGCTCGAGGCGCTCGCGGAGACCTACCGGCGCACCGGCAGCGGGCTGGAGGTGCGTCGCGCCGCCGGCGGGTGGCGCCTGTACACCTCGCCGGCCGGTGCGGCGGTGGCGCGCCGCTTCGCTCTCCAGGGCCGCGCCGGCCGGCTCACCCCGGCCGCCCTGGAGACCCTGGCCGTGATCGCCTACAAGCAGCCCGTCACCCGCCAGGCGATCTCCGACATCCGCGGGGTGAACGCCGATGCCGCGGTCCGCAGCCTCGTCGCACGCGGCTTCGTCACCGAGGCCGGGCGCGATCCCGGCCCCGGCCAGCCGGTGCTGTACGCCACGACGACCCTGCTGCTCGAGCGGCTCGGGCTGGACTCCCTCGAGCAGCTGCCGCCCCTGACCGACCACCTGCCGGAGGCCCCGGCGCCGGACGAGCCGGCGCTCGAGCGCCTCAAGGAGGTCCGGCGGCGGCTCGCCGCGGGGGAGGACCTGCCGGGCCCGGCCGGCCGGAGCGCCGGCGTGGGGGAGACCGGTCCCCGGCCCGAGGCAGCGGAGGAGCCGGACGACGACGAGGACGCGATGCCGCCGCCGACGAGCACCCGAGGGCCGGCCGCCGCGGCGGACATGGAGGAGCTGAGCGGCAAGCTCGAGGCCGCGGCCCGCAGCGCGCTCGGCCGGCTGCGCGCCGCGGTGGCCGCGGAGGAGCCGCCGTCGGGTGAACACGACGACGAGAGCGACGACCCGCCGCCGGACGGTGGCGACGACCCCACCGAGGAGCCCGCCGAGGAGCCCACCGATGGCTGAGCAGCGCCTGCAGAAGGTCCTGGCGGCGGCCGGGATCGCCTCGCGACGGGCCAGCGAGGAGCTCATCGTCGCCGGCCGCGTCGAGGTGAACGGCGAGATCGCCGAGCTCGGCCGCAAGGTCGACCCCGAGCGCGACGTCGTCACCGTCGACGGCGAGCGGGTCAACATCGACCCCGACCGGGTCTACCTCATGCTGAACAAGCCGCAGGGCGTCGTCACCACCGTGGACGACCCGGAGGGCCGCCCCACGGTGATGGATCTGATCAACCTGCCCCAGCGGCTCTACCCCGTGGGTCGGCTCGACCAGGACACCGAGGGCCTGCTGCTGCTCACCAACGACGGGGAGCTGACCAACGCGCTCACCCACCCCTCCTTCGGGGTCGAGCGGGTGTACGTCGCCCTCGTCCCCGGCCCGGTCCGCGGCCGCACCCTCGCGCAGCTCACGGCCGGCGTCGAGCTCGAGGACGGGCTCGCCAAGCCGGTCCGCGCCCGCGTGCTCGAGGCGCAGCGCTCCAAGGTGCTCCTCGAGGTGGTGATGACCGAAGGTCGCAAGCGCGAGGTCCGGCGCATGCTCGGTGCGCTCGGACTCCACGTCGAGCGGCTCGCCCGCATCGCCTACGGCGGGGTCGAGCTCGGGGACCTCAGGCAGGGCAAGTGGCGCTTCCTCAACCAGGCCGAGGTGGCGCGGCTGCACGCTGCGGTGGGACAGGGCCGCTCGCCCCGGTCCACCGGACGACCAGGAGAGCGACGGTGAACCAGGCCCCCCGGGTCCGCGCGCTGCGCGGCGCGACGACGCTGGAGCGGGACGAGCGCACGCACCTGTTCGAGCGCACCCAGGAGCTCATCGCCGCGCTGCTGACCCGCAACGACCTCGACGAGGACGACCTCATCTCGATCGTGTTCACCGCCACCGACGACGTCCACGCCGCCTACCCGGCGGAAGCCGCGCGCGAGGCGGGGATCACCCACGTCCCGCTGCTGTGCACCCGTGAGCTGGACATCGACGGGGGCATCGAGCGGTGCGTGCGGGTGCTCGTGCACGCCTACACCCCGCGCGGCGCGAAGGAGCTCAGGCACGTCTACCTGCACGACGCCCGGCAGCTGCGCACCGACCTGCCGGAGTGAGCACGTCCGTGTCCGAACCGTCCGCCACCGGGCCGGAGCTGCCGGGGGGCATCCGTCGGGTCGCCGTGCTCGGCGCCGGTCTCGTCGGGGGCTCCATCGCGCTCGCGGTCCGGGCCGTCGCCGAGGCCGCCGGCCCGAATGCGGGGGTCGAGGTGGTGGTCACCGACGCCGACCCGGCGGTCCGCGACCAGGCCCGCGAGCTCGCGCTGGCGCGGGTCACCGACCGGCTCGAGAGCGCCGTCGCCGGTGCGGACCTGGTGATCGCTGCGGTCCCGACCTCAGCGGTCGCCGAGGTCCTGGACGCCGCTGCCCGCGCTGCGCCGCCCACCGCGCTGCTGACCGACGCCGCGAGCCTGAAGGCCCGCACCACCGCC
>JBKHEJ010000186.1:0-5397 GCA_046540855.1 Nitriliruptoraceae bacterium | reverse complement strand
ACCTCGTCGAGCACCAGCAGGGTCAGCGTGCCGCGCAGGCCGGTCACCGCCCCGAGCTCGTCGAGCAGGAACGCCCGCAGCTGGTCGAGGCCGTCGGTGCGGACCAGCAGCAGCACGTCCGCCTCACCGGTCACCAGCGCCGCGTACTCCACGTGGGGCAGCCCCAGCAGCTGCGCCCGGAGCGGTTCGAGCTCGAGCCGGGACCCGGGGCCGGCCGAGAGCAGCACGAAGGCCGCGATGCTGCCCCCGACCTTGGCCGGGTCGACCACCGGCGCGAAGCCGTGCAGCACCCCGTCGTCGCGGAGCCGGTCGAGACGGGCGTGGACGGCGCTGCGGGACAGGTGCAGGTGCGCCGCGAGGGCGGTGATCGACCGGCGACCGTCGTCGCGCAGCGCCGCGAGCAGCCGCTGGTCGAGCTCGTCGAGGGTGGTGGACATCCCGGTGCCGATCGGTCGCGTCGTCGTGCAGAACGTCGTCGTCAACGCACTCTAGAGGAAGAGACGTCGCTCGTTCTCCGATCGCACGCGACGAACAGCTCGTGATGCGTAACGTGGGCACGACAGCGCCGGCTGCTGCTGGTGCCCGATCCGCCTGAGGAGGGCCCGTCGATGTCCGAGCAGACCCGGCCCGGGGCACCGCTCCCGCTCGAGCCGGATGCGGCCGGGGCCGACGCGCTGCTGCACGCCGCCGGCGGGCTCGTCCAGGACCTGCTCGCCGAGCACCGCGAGGGGGCCGTGCTCGGGCGCCCGCTCGGCCACGACCTCGCAGCGCAGCTGCTGGCGCTACGCCCGGGTGCCGAGGGGCGACCCCTTCAGGAGGTGCTCGACCTGCTGCGGGCCGTGCTGGCGACGGGGACGGACAACGCCGCCGCGGGCGAGCTCGCCTACATCCCCGGCTCCGGGCTGCTCACCGCCGCGGTCGCCGACCTGCTCGCGGGCACCGCGAACCGCTACACCGGGCTGTCGGCCTTCAGCCCCGCCGCCGTCGCCCTGGAGCAGTCGGTGCTGTCCTGGCTGACCGAGCGGTTCGACCTGCCCCCGAGCGCGCAGGCCCTGCTGCTGTCCGGGGGCTCCGCCGCCAACCTGACCGCGCTCATCGTGGCGCGGGAGGCCCGCGCCGCCGGACAGCTCGCGCGCGCCTGCCTCTACGTCGGCGAGCACGCGCACGCCTCGGTGCGCAAGGCCGCCCGGCTCGCCGGGTTCGACCCGGAGCTGGTGCGGGTGTGCCCGACCGTCGACGGGCTCCACCTCGACGCCGAGGCGGTCCGGATCCGGATCAAGCAGGACCTCGCCGACGGGCTGCTGCCGGTCGCCGTCGTCGGTGCTGCAGGGACGACGAACACCGGCGCGGTGGACGACCTCGCCGCGCTCGCCGAGGTGGCAGCCGAGCACGGGTGCTGGTTCCACGTCGATGCCGCCTACGGCGGGTTCTTCCGGCTGACGGCGCGGGGACGGGCCCGGCTGGAGGGGATCGACCGGGCCGACTCGATCACCCTCGACCCCCACAAGTCGCTGTTCCTGCCCTTCGGGACCGGGGCGCTGCTCGTGCGCGACCGACATCACCTGCTCACGGCCTTCGGGGAGGAGGCCGACTACCTGCGGGACGCGGTCGACGACGAGCTCGCGCTGCCGGACCTCGCCGGGCTCGGGCCGGAGCTGACCCGGCCGTGGCGCGGGCTGAGGCTGTGGCTGCCGCTGCTGCTGCACGGCACCGACGCCTTCGTGGCGGCGCTGGACGAGGTGCTCGACCTCGCTGCCTGGGCGGCGGAGGAGCTCGCCGCCGATCCGCACGTCGAGGTGGTGTCGCGCCCGGAGCTGAGCATCCTCACCTTCCGGGTCCCCGGCGATGACGCGGCGCAGGATGCGGCTCTGGCGCGCATCCACGCCGACGGCCGGGTCCGGCTGTCCTCGACCCGGCTCGAGGGGCGGGTCGTGCTGCGTCTGGCGGTGCTCTCCCACCGCACCACGGCGGCGACGGTCACCACGGCGGTCACCCTGATCCGCCGGGCCGCAGCGGAGGCGGCTCGTGCGGCCGGGACGCCGTAGGGTTGCGGGCGCGTCCGTCCAGGAGCCGTCCGTGAGCCACAGTCGCCGTCCCCGACGGGTGTTCGACGTGGGCGAGGAGCCCGACCCGCGCTTCACCCTCGCCAACGAGCGCACCCTGCTGGCGTGGCTGCGCACGGCGCTGGCGTTGGTCGTCGCCGGGGTCGCGGTCGTCGCGCTGTCGGACCTGGTCACCCCGCCGTGGCTCGCGGACCTCACGGCCATCACGGCCTTCCTCGGCGGGGGCGTCACCGCGCTGCTCGGCTACGTGCAGTGGCAGCGGGTCGAGCGGGCCCTGCGGCAGCGTGAGCCCCTCCCGGCGGGGCTCGGGACCGCCGTCATCCTGGCGACCATCGTGGCACTGGCGGTGATCGGCGCCATCGCGCTGGTCGGCGTGTTCGGGTGAGCGGCCGAGCATGAGCGGTGACCCCGGGCTGCAACCGGAGCGGACCAGCCTCGCCTGGCGCCGGACGGGGCTGGCCGCGGCGACCGCGACCGCCGCGATGCTCCGGCTCGCCGTGGTGCGCGAGACGCCGGTGGTCGCCGCGCTGTGCGCCGGCCTGCTCGTCATCTCCCTCGGTGCGCTGCTCGAGGGTTCCTCCCGCAGCACCGCCCGCCGGCGCTGGTTCGAGGACGACGCGGTGCTGGTCGGCCTCTCCCTGACCGCCCGCGCGACCGTCGCCGCCGTCACCACGTTGGCGGGCGCCGGCGTGGCCCTCGTCACCCTCAGCTGAGGTCCGCGACCTCGCCGCGGGTCGCGGTCGCTGCCCGACCAGCCGCCGTGGTCCGGGCGCGGCGTCCCGGCCGGCGCGAGGCGTGGATCAGGGCAGCTGACCGGCGAAGGCCAGCGCGCGCCGCACGAGCCGGCCGTGCCCGAAGGACATCTCCCCGGCGATCGAGGGGTCCACCACCTCGGTCGGGGAGAGCCACGCGAGGTCGAGCACGTTGTCGGGGGGCACGCACTCCCCGTCGCACGGCACGAGGTAGCCGAGCGCCACCGCGTGCTGGCGCGGGTCGTGGAACCCGCTGCGCTCGGGGTCGGGGAAGTACTCGGCGACGGTGAAGGGCGCCACGCCGGTCGGCAGCCGCGGGCTCGCGTCCGGTCCGAGGTCCTTGGACAGGTGCCGCCACAGCGCCTCGCGGAGGGTCTCACCGAACAGCACCCGCCCGGCCACCACCGCCCGGGAGATGGTGCCGTCAGCCTGCGCGCGCAGCAGCAGACCGACCTTGTCGATCCGGCCGAGGTGGTCCACCCGGACCGGGATGGCCTCGACGTAGACCATCGGGACCTGCTCCCGGATCGAGCCGAGCACGTCCTCGTCGAGCCAGCGTGGGTCCGTCTCGAGGGTGTCGTTGCGCTCCATGCGGCGCCTCCGGGGCGGTGACGTCGGGTGCGGGCGAGCTCGCGCGGGTCAGCGCTCGTAGGTGCCGACCACGCGGTTCTGCTCGAGGATCGCGTCGGCGTAGGTGTCGAGGAACTCCCGGCGTGACGGGGTGCCCTCCACCGGACGGGACAGGGCGTAGACCCAGAAGTAGTAGTGGTGCACCCCGTGGCCCTCGGGCGGCTGGGGGCCGCCGTACCCGGTGGACCCGAAGTCGTTCGGTCCCGGCCGGTAGTCCCGGTCCGCGTCCGGGGGCAGCTCGGTGACGTCCGCCGGGATGCCGTACAGGGTCCAGTGGGTGAACCCATCGGGCAGCGGGGCGTCCGGGTCGTGGCAGATCAGAGCGAGCTCCTCGGCGTCATCCGGCACGCCGTCGATGAGCAGTCCGGGTGCCTCGTTCTCCCGGTCGTTGGCGTGACGGTCCTCGAGCGGGCCGCAGGGCGCGAACTCCCGGCTGGAGATCGCCAGGTCCTGGATGTTGAGTCCCATGGTCGGTGTCCTCCCGGTGCGCGGTCGCGGGTACGCACGCTCGGAACGCTAGCGCTGGCGGACGGCTGCGCCCACCGGCTCCGGGTGACCATCGGACCGGGCACGGTTCGCGCACGTGCCCGGCGGGCGCTTCACTGGCACGGAGGTGTCGAGAGGGCCGCACCGGCGGTCTCGTCGGCCTGCGTAGGAGGCGGACGTGGACCAGGGAGCCGACCGGAGCGGTGCCGAAGGCGCCAGACCCCGCCCGCAGCCCGCCACCGGTGCGGTGCTGCTGGCGGCGAGCACGCTCACCGTGATGGCGCCCACGATCGTGGCACCGGCGCTGCCGGCGATCGCCCGGGAGTTCGACGGCCTCGCCGGCGTCGACGTCCTGGTACCGCTGGTGCTGACGCTCCCGGCCCTGGTGATCGCGCTGACCGCCTCCGGGGTCGGCTACCTCGTCGACCGCATCGGCCGCCGACCGGTCCTGCTCACCGGGATCGCGGTCTACGGCGCTGCCGGCGGGACCGGGCTCGTCGTCGCCAGCCTGCCGGGTCTGCTGGCCGGCCGGGTCGGGCTCGGTCTGGCGGTCGCTGCGGTGCTGACCGCGGTCACGACCCTGATCGGTGACCTGTACCACGGGGGGGATCGCGATCGCATGCTCGCGCGTCAGGCGGCGGTGATGGGGGCCTCCGGGACCGTCTTCACCGTGCTCAGCGGCCTGCTCGCCGGCATCGGGTGGCGCTGGTCCTTCGCGCTGTACCCGGCGGCGTGGGTGCTGCTGCCGGCCGTCGTCCGCCTGCTGCCGGCACCGCCGAGGAGCGCGACCCGCCCGCTGCGGCGTGCGGTCGACGACGTCGTCCCCGGACCGGGCACGGTGTCCACGACCACACGTCACGAGGTCGAGGAGCCGACGCACACCGGCCGGCGCGGTGGCCCGGTGGTGGTGGCGGTCTCCATCGCCCTGCTCGCCGCCGTGCAGGTGGTGTTCTACCTCCTGCCGGTCCAGCTGCCCTTCCTGCTCGAGGAGACCTTCGGGCTGCCGGCCAGCCGCGCGGGGCTGCTGATCGCGCTCCCCCCGCTGGCCTACGCGAGCGCGTCGCTGGTCGCGGCCCGGGTCGCGTCCGGTCACCGCCGCGCCAGCGTCGTCGCGCTCGCCTTCACGGTGACCGCCGCCGGCTACCTCGCCGTCGGTACCGCGACCAGCCTGGTCGCCGTCGTACCCGGGCTCATCGTCGGTGGCGCCGGGCTCGGGCTGATCGTGCCGAACCTCGTGGCCTGGGTCGCCCAGGCGGCGTCGCCGGCGGCGCGGGGCCGGCTCATGGGGCTGATGACCAGCGCGCTCTTCCTCGGCCAGTTCGTCTCCCCGCTGCTGTGGGCGCCCGTGGTCCGGTCCGCTGGACGGCAGGCGGGGCTGACCCTGTCCGCGGCGACGCTCGTGGTGTTCGCGTTCACCGCCCTGGTGCTCGATCGTGGCCGCCGGCTCCTGGAGGACCGCGGTGAGG
>JBKHEJ010000185.1:0-5418 GCA_046540855.1 Nitriliruptoraceae bacterium | reverse complement strand
CTGCCTCCGATCCGGCCCCCGCCACCACCGCGAGCGAGCCGCCCGCCACCTCCGATCCGGCCCCCGCCACCACCGCCGACGCGCCAGCCGCCCCGCCCGGCCGGTCGACCTGGCTCGACACGCTGCCGGTGCTCACCGAGCCCGAGGACGAGGTGGTCGCGGCGTTGGAGCTGCTCGGGGTGCTGGCCGCGGATGACAGCGACGACCTGACCGGTGCGCTGGTGACCGACGCCCCTGGCGCGCTGGCCGAGCTGCACCGGCGGCTGACCCGGGGGCTCGTCACGGCCGAGCGGGCGGGACGGCCCCGCGTGCTCGAGCAGGCGGTGCACGACGGCGCGACGGGGAGGATCGTGTTCCGCACCACCCCGCCCGGGCAGCTGCCGCGTGAGCTCGGCCTGCTGGGCGCCTGGCTGTCCTCGACGGGGACGCGGGAGCACGGGGTGATCGTCAGCGGCATCGTGCAGTTGCAGCTGCTGCGGCTGCACCCCTACGACGCCGCGAACGGCCGACTGGCGCGGGCCGCCGCACGGTTGCTGCTGCGCAGCCGGGACCTGGACCCCGACCACCTCGCCGCCCCCGAGGTAGCGCTCGCCGAGGAGCTGCTGGGCTACCACGACGAGGTGGCCCGCACCCTGCGCCGCCGGGACGCGACGGTCTGGCTGGAGCGCTGGGCCGAGGCCGTCGCCGAGGGGCTGCGGCACACCGCCCGCGCGATCGGCGTGCTCGATGCCGAGCCCGAGCCAGCGGCGGTGGCCTTCGCCGTCGCCAACCCCGCCTTCACCATCACCGAGCTGCGCGCGGCGCTCGGTGTCGGGCCCGAGGGGGCGCGCACGCACCTGGCGTCGCTGCTGGACGCCGGGCTGGTCCGCCGCGTCCCCGCGAGCCGGGGGCTGCGCTTCGTGAGCGGCGCGACCTGACCAGCCGGTCGCGTGCCCCGTGGGCACGGATGCCGGCCATCGCCACCCGCGAGGACCTAGGCTCCGGGCGTCCACGTGCCGCCCTGGGAGGGGAGATGGGGCCGGACCTCGCACGGCAGCTCGAGGTGCACCGCGCTCACGCGCGTCTGGTCGAACGCTTCGATCCGCTGCGCGCCGAGGGGATCGACGCGACCCTGCTCGTCGACCTCGCCGACGCCGGACCGACGAGCGTGCGGCTGGGTGCCGGCCGCTGCACGATCCGCACCGGGGACCGGCCGGCCCGACCGACCGTGACCTACCGGTCGGACGCGGCGGTCTGGCTGGACCTGGTCGAGGGACGCATCCGGGGCATGGACGCCTTCCTCGCCGGGGCGCTGAAGGTCACCGGTGACCTCCACCTCGCGACCCGCTTCGAGACGCTGTTCCGCCGCCTGCCCGGCCAGCCACGGGTGGAGGTCACGCACACACGCGTGCGTGGGCTCGTCCTCGAAGCGCTGGTGGCCGGGGAGGGCACGGGCCCGCCGGTCCTCCTGCTCCACGGCCTGGGAGCGAACAAGGTCTCGTTCCTGCCCACCCTGTCGGCGCTCGCCGAGCGCGCGGAGGTCCACGCGCTCGACCTCCCCGGCTTCGGGGGGTCCTCCGCGCCGCTCCCGGCAGGGCGGCGCTACTCGATGGCGTGGTTCGCGGACGTCGTGAACGGCTACCTCATCGCGCGTGGTCTGGACGCAGCCCACCTGGTCGGCAACTCGATGGGTGGCCGCATCGCGCTGGAGGTGGCCTTACGCCACCCCCGCTCGACCCACTCGATCGTCGGGCTGGGCCCGGCCGTCGGGTTCGACCTGACACGCCTGCTCGCCCCCGCGCTGCGGTACACGCGACCGCAGTGGGGTGGGCTCGCACCCGTGCCGCTGCGACGCGCCGTCGTGGAGCGCCTCGTGCGGGACCTGTTCGCCGATCCGGACGTGCTCCCACCGGAGCACCACCGGGCCGCCGCGGACGACGTGCTGGCAGCCTGGCAACGTCCCAGCTACCGGCTCGCGCTGCTGGCGGCCGCGCGCCACCTCGGCCTGGAGCGTGGCCGCGGCCCGACCGCCTACTGGAGACGGCTGCGAGCCCTCGAGGTGCCCAGCCTGTGGGTGTTCGGCGAGCAGGACCGCCTCGTGGCGAGCCGCTACGCCGCCCGGGTCGCCGCGGCCGTGCCCCATGCCGAGGTCCAGACCTGGCCAGCGGTCGGGCACGTCCCGCAGTTCGAGGCTCCCCGGCGGGTGGCGGCGCTGCTCGAGGACTGGCTCGACCGGACCTCGCCCCCGGAGGACCGGCCTCAGGCCGCCGAGGTGGTACCGGCTGCCAGCCAGGCCGTGACCGCAGCGAGGTAGCGCTCGGGGACCTCCATCATCGGCGCGTGCCCGACGCCCTCGAGCTCCACGTAGGTCAGATCCGGTCGTCTCGCCCGCGTCCGCTCGATCACCGGTCGGCCGACGAGCCGGTCCGCGTCACCCCACAGCAGCAGGATCGGGGCCGACACCGCGGCGAGCGCCGCATCGAGGCGACGGCGTTGCAGCAGCACGCGGACCAGGGAGGATGCCGCGGCGGAGAAACCCTCGATGCGCCACGGGTGGCGCAGCGCGTACTCCGCGTTGCCGATCAGCACCTCGGTGAGGACGGGTCGGATGCGGCCCGGGTCGGCGTGCACGAAGGCCGCGTTCTCCTCGACCAGCGCCTGCGGGGTGCTGCGCGCGTACCAGCGGGCCATCTGCCGCTCCCCGAGCCCGGGCACCGTGAAGGGTCCGAAGGTGCGCAAGGTGTCCGGGTCGAGCTCACGCAGGCGGCTGGTCGGGCCCGCCAGGGCCGGGTTGACGAGCACGAGCCGGGTGACGAACCGCGGCTCGGCGGCGGCCAGCAAGGTGGCGAGCATGCCGCCCATGGAGTTGCCGTGGACCTCCACGCGGGTGAGCCCCTCAGCGCGCAGCAGAGCCCGCAGGAAGCCGAGGTTGTGGTCGATCCGGCTGGCCCGCGAGCGGGGCGGCTGGGTCCGTCCGAACCCGGGGAGGTCGGGTGCCAGGACGGGGCCGCGCGCGCTGAGCGGAGCGATCACCTCGAGCCAGTTGAGCGCCGTGCCGCCCAAGCCGTGCACGAGCACCTGGGTGGGGCCCTGGGCGGGTCCGTCGGCGCGGAGCACGTGCACCGGCGTCCCGGCGACGTGGAGGATCTCGCTGCGGATGCCGGCCCAGGCGGGGTCCCGCTCCCCCCAGTCGCGGTGCAGCATCCCTTCTCCTCCTCGTGCCGGTGCGCCGCCGGACCCTAGAGGACGGGCCCGCCCGGCCGCGCAGCCCCGGACGCCGGCTGCGGGTGATCGTCGATCAGCAGCGGCGTCAGGGCCGCAGGCTCGGTGATGGGACGCTCGCAGGCGAGCTCCCGGCAGACGTAGGCCGCCGGGCGGCCGTCGAGCCCACGACGGCCCGTGAGGACCGGCACCTCGTCGCCGTGGTCGTCATCGGCCACGAGGACCGTCGTTCCGGGGCCCGCGTGACGGCGCGCCGTGGCGACGAGGGCCGCTCGAGCCGGGCCGTCCGGTCCGACGACCACGACCTCGCGCAAGCCGGCTGCGAGCGCCTCGAGCTGCTGGAGGGCCCAACCGGCACCCGTCGGTGCCTCGGAGGCCAGGGGCTGGACGAGCCGGAGCGCCTCCTCCGCGTGGCGCCGCCAGGCCAGGTCGCCGGTCAGACCAGCGAGCCGCAGGCAGACCTCGATCATGACCGAGGTGCCGGCCGGCTGCGCGTTGTCGAAGGTCTCCTTCGGGCGGGCGACCAGGCGCTCGGCGTCGTGGGCGGTGGTGAACCAGCCGCCGTGCTCGGGGTCGTGGAAGCGGGCTTGGACCTGCTCGGCCAGCGCGAGCGCTCGGTGGTACCAGCGCGCATCGCCGGTGGCCTCGAGCAGCGCGAGGTCGGCGAGCGCGAGCAGCGCGTGGTCGTCGAGGAACCCCTCGATGGCGGTGGTCCCCTCCGTGCGGACGTGATGGAGCCGACCGTCCACCACGTGGCGGTCGTGGAGCACCTCGGCGACCTCGGCACCGGCGTCGATCCAGCTCGGCTCGTCCAGGGCGAGCCCGGCTCGGACGAGCCCGAGCACCGCGAGCGCGTTCCAGTCCGTGAGCGCCTTGTGATCGACGCCGGGCTGGACCCGGTGTGCCCGCCTCGCGGCCAGGTGGGCGCGGATGCGTTCCCAGGTCGTCGCGAGCTCCTGCGGGTCCGACCCGTCGGTGACGGCGACCTGCGCGAGCGGCTGTGGCAGGTGCAGCACGTTCCGGCCCTCGAAGTTGCCCGTCGGGCTCGCGCCCAGGATGCCCGTCCAGCGCTCGACGTCGACGCCGAGGGCGGCCAGCTCGGCGGCGAGCTCGTCGTAGGACCAGACCGCGAAGCGTCCCTCCTCGCCCTCGGAGTCGGCGTCGAAGGCGCTCACGAAGGTGCCGTCGCTGGTGGCCCGTGCCGTGGTGAGCAGCCAGGTCGCGGTGGAGCGTGCGACCTCGGCGAGATCGCGGCGGTCGGCCAGGACCGCCGCCGTCGCGTAGGCCGGCAGCAGGAGCGCGTTGTCGTAGAGCATCTTCTCGAAGTGCGGCACGAGCCAGCGCGCGTCGGTGGAGTAGCGCGCGAACCCACCGGTGAGCAGGTCGTGGATACCACCGCGCGCCATGGCATCGAGGCTGTGGACCGCTGCCTCGAGGGCCTCCGGGTGGCCGGTGCGCCGGTGGTGGTCGAGCAGCCACGCGATCGTCATGGCCTGGGGGAACTTCGGGGCACGACCGAAGCCGCCGAGCTCCCGGTCCCAGGCCCGGGTCACGACCACGTCCACGGCCGGGGCGAGGATGCCGGTATCGAGGCGGTCGGCTCCCTCCGGTCCCTGCAGCTCATCCAGCGCCGTGGCGATGCGTTCCGCGGAGCCGAGCACCTCGTCGCGCCGCTCGTCCCAGGCCTCGCGCACGGCCGTGACGACCCGCTGGAAGTCCGGCATCCCGTGCAGCGCCTCCTTGGGCCAGTAGGTGCCGGCGTAGAAGGGCGCGCCGCCCGGGGTGAGGAAGACGCTCATCGGCCACCCGCCACGGCCGCTCATGGCCTGCACCGCGCGCATGTAGACCGCGTCGACGTCCGGGCGCTCCTCGCGGTCCACCTTGACGTTCACGAAGGCGTCGTTGAGCAGCGCGGCGGTCTGAGGGTCCTCGAAGGACTCGTGCGCCATCACGTGGCACCAGTGGCAGGCGGAGTAGCCGACCGAGAGGAAGATCGGCACCCCGCGACGCCTCGCCTCGGAGAACGCCTCCTCCCCCCACTCGAACCAGTGCACGGGGTTGTCCGCGTGCTGCCGCAGGTACGGCGAGGTCGAGGTCGCGAGCCGGTTCATCGTCGCTCCAGGGGTGCGGGGGCCCTCGCGACGCGTTCGTCGCCAGAGGGCCTTAAGGTCGGTCCCGACGACCGTACCGGCGCACATCCGGGCGCTCCGGGCACGC
>JBKHEJ010000184.1:0-5422 GCA_046540855.1 Nitriliruptoraceae bacterium | reverse complement strand
ACCACCGGTGGCTGCGGCTGGAGCCGGTCAGCGCGGCGAGCTGGGACTTCCGCAAGCAGTACGGCTCGGCGGAGGACTCCTGACGGCCGGCCTGCGGGTCACCCCCGCGTGACACGCCGGATGCGCACCGGACCGCGGGCCGTCGACGGCTCGATGACGCGCCCGTCCTGGGTGAGCTCCACCTCGCCGCGCGCGACGAGACGTCGTGCGGCACGCCGCGCGGGCTCCATGAGCGCCCGCCACCCCTCGGCATCGCCCGGCGACCGGGCGGTGGCAGCGTCTGTCGACCGCGATGCGGCATCGCCCGGCGACCGGGGGGCGGCATCGTCTGTCGACCGCGATGCGGCATCGCCCGGCGACCGGGCGGTGGCAGCGTCCGGCGGCCGTGCGGCGGCATCGACGGCTTCAGACCGCTTCGCCGCCACCCGTCGGGCGGCGTCGGAGGGGCAGATCGTGGCGCCGGCGGCTCGCTGGTCGAGCAGATCGAGTATCGCTGCCTCCAGCGCATGGTCGACCGCGCGGACCTTGTGGCGACGGCAGGCGTCGGAGCAGTAGCGCACCTGCTCCCAGTCGCGCGCCCAGGCCTTACGCCAGGCGAACCGCCGGCCGCAGCTCGCGCAGACCTTCTCGGGGAGAGGTGCCATACCTGCGCTTCGCGGCCAGGACGCTCGACGGTTGCTCCCCACCTTCCGCCCGGACGTCCGAGCAGGACCGGGGGAGCAACCCGCAGGAACGCCCGGACAAGGCCAGGGACCCGACCCCGGCCCGGTCTCCCGGACAAGGCCAGGGACCCGACCCCGGCCCGGCCAGGCGCACCCCTCGGGCCCGCCAGCAGCACCGCCGCCGGTCAGGCGGTCAGCACGCGCAGCGCCGAGCGCGCCGCGTGCGCGCCCGGCATGCCGTGCACCCCGCCCCCCGGCGGCGTCGAGGAGGAGCACAGGAACACCCCGGGCACCCCCGTGGCGTACGGGTCGGTCGCGAACCGCGGCCGTGCCACCAGCTGCCACGGCAGGTTCGCGCCACCGCCGATGTCCCCGCCGACGAGGTTGGGGTTGCCGGCCTCGAAGTCCGCAGGCGTGGTCACGTGCCGCGCCACGATGCGGTCGCGGAACCCCGGTGCGAACCGCTCGATCTGCGCCTCGATCAGCGGCGCGACGTCGTCGGTGCAGCCGTGAGGCACGTGCGCGTAGGCCCACAGCGGCGTGATCCCGCGCACCTCGCGGGTCGGATCGGCGACGTGCGGCTGCGCGACGAGGGTGAACGGACGCTCGGGGAGCCGCCCCGCGACGACCGCGGCCTCCGCGGCGACCAGCTCCTCCAGGCTCCCGCCGAGGTGGAGCGTGCCGGCGCGGCGTGCGTCCGGCGCAGCCCACGGGACGGCGCCCCGCACCGCGAGGTCGACCTTGAACGCCGCCGGCCCGTACCGCCAGCGTTCCGCCCGGCGCCGGTCGCGCGCGGGAAGGTGGTCGCCGAGGATGTGCGCGAGCCCGGTCGGGGTGGTGTCGAACAGGGCCACCCGGGTGCGCGGGAGGTCCCGGAAGGAGCGCACCTCCGCCCCGGTCACCACCTCGCCACCCAGCTCCTCGAGGAGCGCGACCATCGCCCGCCACAGCGACGCCGCACCCCCCTCGGCGACCGGCCAGCCCGCCCGGTGTCCGGCCGCGCCGAGCAGCACCCCGACCGCTCCGGTGACCGGCAGATCCAGCCGGCTGATGGCGTGCGCGGCCATCCCGGCGTACAGCGCCGCGCCACGCTCGGTCGCGAAGGTGCGGGCGAGCAGGGTCGCGGGCACCAGCGCCGGCAACCCCGCGCGAGCCGTGGCCAGCGGGTGCCTCGGGACCCGCACGATCGGCCCGAGCACGTCCGCAGCGAGCGCGTCGAACCGGCGCGTGGCAGCACCGACCAACCGGTCCCAGGCCGGCCCATCCGGTCCCAGCCCCGCGACGGTCTCCTCCAGGGACCGGCGTGCGACCACCGCGGTGCCGTCATCTAGCGGGTGGGCGCAATCGATCGGCGCGTGCCGCCAGACCAGCCCGTAGCGCTCGAGCTGGAACGGCGCCAGCGCCGGGGACGCGGCCGCGAAGGGCAGCACCGCGGCGCAGTGGTCGTGCCAGAGCCCGGGGACGGCCGGATCCTCGAAAGCGCGCGTGCCCCCACCAGGCTCCTCGGCGCGTTCCAGGACGGTGACCTTGAAGCCCTGGCGCGCCAGGGTGATCGCCGCGGTCAGACCGTTCGGGCCGGCACCGACGACGACCGCGTCCGGCTCGCTCAGCCTCACACGGGTCACGCTCGCTCCTCCTCGCCGGCCACCCCGGCGTTCGTCACGGGCGGGCCCGCGGGACCGCGTCCCGGGTCGGGACCGCGTCCCCGGTCGGGACCGAGCCCCGGGTCGGGACCGAGCCCGAGCCCGAGCGCATCGTGAGGGGACGGCTCGGCGAGCCCGACCCGGACGAACAGCCACGGCGCGACCCCGCCGACCCACGCACCGATCAGGCCGTAGCGCACCGCCCGCAGGGTCAGCGCCACCGGCCCCTCGCCGTCGGGGAGGAGCGCAGCCAGGCCGAGGTAGAGGACCGCCACGCCGAGCAGGCCGACCACGACGCGCAGCACCCGGCGCCCGACCGGGCCGCGGTGGTCGAACCCGCCGCGGGCCTGCAGCACCGCGAGCCCCACCCCGAACCCGGACAGCGTCGCGGCCGCGGTGACGACGGAGCTCGCACCGGTCAGCTCGGCCACCTCCTCCACGCCCGGCCAGGGGAAGCTGACACCGACGAGCCGGCCGGCGAGCAGCGTGGCCGGGGCGATCCAGACCAGCCCCGCCACGAGCGAGGCCAGCACCCGCTCGGTGGTCCCGACCCGCTGCCACCAGCGCACCGCGCGCGGCTCCAGCCACAGGTACGCGCCGAGCAGCACGAGCCCGACGCCCACGCCCACCACCAGGTCCTCGAGGAAGTGGACGCCGAGGTGGATGCGCGACCAGGCGATGGCGGCGATCAGAGCGACCAGCACGGCGCGGACCGGCCAGGAGCGCACGCTGGCGGCCAGCACCCCCCAGAAGGCCGTCGCGTTCTGGGCGTGGCCGGAGGGCAGCCCGAAGCTCGTCTCGGCGACCTGTGCCAGCTCCGGACGCAGGAAGGACGGGCGCGGGGTGGTGAAGGTGAGCTTCAGCAGCCCGTTCACGCTCGCGCTCAGCAGCAGCATCGCGCCGAGCCGGATCCCGATGCGCCGGCTGAGCGCCCAGTAGGTGACGGGCAGGAGCAGGAGGTAGAACTCCTCGTCGCCGAGGAAGGTGACGACCTCCCACACCGGGGTCAGCCAGCCGGCCGTCTCCTGGAGCCCTTCGGCACGGTCGAGCTGCCCCTCGTAGCGTGCGGGGTCCGGTCCGCGGACGGCACCGCCGCGCTCGGCAGCCCGCTCCTCGAGCACGCTCACGAGCCGGTCGGGATGGTCGGTCATGATCGCGTGCGCACCGGCGTCGAGCAGGCGGTGCATCTGCTCGGGGTCGTTGACGGTCCAGACCTGCACGTCGACGCCGAGCCGCTCGGCTGCGCGGGTGAAACGCGGGGTGACCACCCGCCGGCCGTCGAAGGTCTCCGGGACCTGGAACACGGTCCCGGGCGGGGTCCACCACGGGTGCAGCCCGACCAACTGCCGGGCGTAGAAGGCGGTCGTCTCCGACTCCGGCATGTTGGTCGGCACGTCCGGCAGCCGGTCCCGGACGGGGGCGAGGTAGTCGGCGTCGAAGGAGGCGACGACGACCGATCCGTCGCCACGCCCGTGCTCGACGAGCAGATCGAGCACGGGCTGGATGATCGCCGGTCCGCCATCCGTCTTGAGCTCGACGACGAGCGGGGTGTCGGGGAAGCGCTCGAGGACCTCGCGCAGGCTCGCGTGCCGCACCCCCTGCCCGGCGAAGGGCGGGTCGGCCTCGGGCGCATCCGGCGGGGTCCAGGTCGCGCCGGCGTCCAGCGCCTGCAGCTGTGCCAGGGTCAGCTCGGCGACCGGCCCCGTGCCGTCGGTGGTCCGGTCGACGGTGCCGTCGTGGATCGTCACCACCTCGCCGTCGGCGGTGAGCTGCAGGTCCATCTCGAGGGTGTCGGCGCCGAGCTCCAGCGCGGTCTCGAAGGCCAGCATCGTGTTCGGCGGCGCGTGCCCCTGCGCGCCGCCGTGCGCGATGACCGAGACCTCGCGCTCCGGTGCCGCGGCGAGCCCGTCGATCGGGTCGACCTGCGACCAGGCGGCGGCGACCAGCCCGAGCAGCACCACCGCCGCGACGAGCAGGACCGTGCGTGCACGCCGCGCGCGCCGCCCGCGGCCAGTTCGGGCGCCGGAGCCGGCGACCGCACCATCTGGCACCGAGGACTCCTCTGCCACGGTGGCTCCTTCCCTGCGACGACCGCCCGCGAAAGCCGCCGGCGACGACCGACAGCGCCGACCGGCGACGACCGACCGCGACGACCGACCGCGACGACCGACCGCGACGGCCAGGGCGTCGACCGGGGCCGACGACCGCGTCCGGGGGGCACGCTACTGCCTGAGCTCAGGTGAAGGACGAGGCGGTGCGGTAGGTGATCGGGCCTGCCCGAGCGACCCGGGACGTGAGACAGTGGAAGCATCAGCTTCCCGCTCCGAGCGGCGCTGACCGACCTCGCTCGACGCCGTCTCACGCCACCACGGAGGTCCTCCCATGCGTAGCCGCGCGCTTGCCCGCTTCCTCGCTCTCGGTGCCGCCGCCGCCCTGCTGGCCGCTTGTTCCGGAGCCGACATCGCCGAACGGGCGCTCGAGAGCGTCGAGGGTGTGGGCGACGTCGACCTCGACCCCGAGGACGGCTCCATCTCGGTCGAGGACGAGGACGGCGAACGCCTCGAGATGGAGCTGGACGAGGAGGGCGGGTCGAGCACCATCACGACCGAGGAGGGGACCATCACCACCGGGCAGGACCAAGCCTTCCCGGAGCAGCTCGCTGCGGTCTTCGATCCACCGGAGGGGTACCGGATCATCTCGGTCGCCGACGTCGTCGAGGATGGGGACCGGGTCGTCACCACCGTGGGCGAGATCGACGGGGAGTGGCAGGCGATGATGGACGACCTCGAGGCACGGGTGCGTGCCGGCGACTGGGACGACGTCCAGGTCAACAGCACGGTCGCCGGCGCGATCGGGAGCATCACCGCGACCCGCAACGACGGCGCCGAGAGTCTCAACGTCTCCCTGCTGCAGGAGGAGAACAACCCCACCGCCACCCTCGGCGTCACGTACGGCGCCCCGGAGGAGGGGTAGGACCCCCCGGCCCGCGGTCCCGGACGCTGGCCGGTAGGGCCGGCCGGCTCAGCAGCGCCGCCAGGGTGCGCGGCGGGCGGCGGTCCCGCGCGTCGCGCTCAACGGCCCACCGCAGCGCGATCGAAGGGCGGCTGGGTCGGGTCG
>JBKHEJ010000183.1:0-5571 GCA_046540855.1 Nitriliruptoraceae bacterium | reverse complement strand
TCCCCATGACCATCGCCGCGTTCAGCCAGCCCATATGCCCGATCCTGAAGGAGAAATCCGCGATCTCCCCGAGCCCCGTCCCGAGCACGAGCCCGAGCTCGCGCTCGCAGAAGGCCCTGAGCCCCGCCAGATCCGCCCCCTGCCCGCGGATCGCGGCCCACGCGGGACCCGGCCCGTACCGCGGCAGGGCGGACAGGGCCAGGGCGACCCGCACCGTCCGCCGGTCGCGGAGCCGGGCCAACTCGTAGCGCAACTGTGCCGCCTGCCGGGCAGGGGCCTGCGGATCGGGTAGCACGGGTTCCTCAGCCTCCTGGGTCGGACCGGACCGGCGCGGGAGGCGCCGAGCGTCACCTCGGGCTGCGAGCCGGTCGGTGCCTCGCGCGAGCCGGCTGGCTGCCCGGGCGAGCCCGCCAGCGTCCTCGCAGCCGAGCATCACGAGCATCCGACGCCCGGCCGCCGGCCCGTCGTTAGGCCACCGGCCGGCCCGGGGCCGTACCGGTCGCGGTCGCTAGAGTAGGCGAGGGTCCGCGCGGGCCCCGACGGGGTCTGCGGACGTCCATCCCCACGCCGACCGGCACCGCATCCCACCCGCCGCCGCTGGTCGCCGTCCCCCGCCTCTACCTCGCCGAGAGCTGCCATGCTGCCTGTCTCCTCCCCGGTCCCCCCCAGCGACGACCCCGCATCCCTTCCGGTCGATGACCATCCACGGGTGCAGGCGCTGCGCACCCAGCCGCTGACGATCGGCGTCGTGGGGCTCGGCTACGTCGGGCTGCCGCTGGCGGTCACCGCGGCGGAGCGTGGGCACACCGTGGTCGGCTTCGACGTGGCCGAGGACCGGGTGGCCTCGCTCGGCGCCGGGACCAGCCACGTCGACGACGTCAGCGACGAGGAGCTCGCCGCAGCGCTCGCGGCCGGTCTCACGGTCACCGCAGACGAGACGGCGCTGCGCACCGCGGACGCCCTCCTGCTGGCGGTGCCCTCCCCCCTGGGCCGCAACCGCCAGCCCGACACCTCCTACATCGAGGCAGCGGCCGCCACCGTCTCCCGGGTGGCGCGCGCCGGCCAGGTCGTCTCGCTCGAGTCGACCACCTACCCGGGCACCACCGAGGACCACCTCGTCCCGGCCGTCGAGGCCGCCGGGCTCACCGTGGACGAGGACGTGTTCGTCGCCTACTCACCCGAGCGCGTCGACCCGGGCAACGCGCTGGGCACCGGTGCGATCCCGAAGGTGGTCGGTGGGGTCTCGCCCGTCTCCACCGCTGCGGCGGTGGCGCTGTACGAGCGCCTGGTCGATCAGGTCCACCCGGTCTCGAGCGCCCGGGCGGCGGAGCTGACGAAGCTGCTCGAGAACACCTACCGGGCGGTGAACATCGCCATGGTCAACGAGCTCGCGCAGGTCGCCGAGGCCTTCGGCATCGACATCTGGGAGGTGGTCGACGCCGCCGCCACGAAGCCCTTCGGCTTCCAGGCCTTCTACCCGGGTCCGGGGGTGGGCGGCCACTGCATCCCGCTCGATCCCCAGTACCTCGCCTGGCGCGCCCGCGAGCTGCGGGTCGCCACGCGCTTCATCGACCTCGCCGAGGACATCAACCTCCACATGCCCGACCACGTGGTCGCTCGGGTGGCGGGGCTGCTGAACACCCGGGGGCGAGCGCTGAAGGGGGCACGGATCCTCGGGATCGGGCTCGCCTACAAGCGCAACATCGCCGACGACCGGGAGTCGCCGTCGGTGGACGTCCTGCGGCTGCTCGCTGCCCGAGGGGCGGACATCCACGTGCTCGACCCCTACGTCCCGGCGGAGCGTCTGGCACGGCACGGTTTCGAGGTCGTGGAGCGGGCTCAGGACGCCGGCGAGGTCGACCTCGCGATCGTGCTGACCGATCACGACGACCTCGACTACGCGGGGATCGCTGCCCACGCCGAGCAGGTGTTCGACACCCGCGGGGTCTACCGGCGGCTCGGCCTGGACGTGCCTGGCGTCACCCGGTTGTGACCCCGGCACCGGCGGCCGGGCACGCCGGCGAGGACGCGCCGCTCCGGGTGCTCGTGGTGACCACGGTGCACACGCCGCTGGACGCCCGCATCCACCACCGCCAGATCCGGGCCCTGCGCCACGCGGGCGTCACGGTCACCTACGCCGCGCCGTGGAGGGCCCGGCACGTCGATCCCTCCCGGGTCATCCCGGGTGTCGAGGTGGTGGACCTGCCTCGGTCGGCCGGTCGACGCCGGCTGCGGGCGCTCGGCGCCGCACGAGCCCTCCTGCGCCGGCGCGGGGGCGAACACGACCTCGTGCTGCTGCACGACCCCGAGCTCGTGCTGGCCACGTTCGGCCTGCTCGACCGGTTGCCCCCGGTGGTCCTGGACGTCCACGAGGACCTCGCAGCCTCGTTGGAGGACCGCTCCTGGCTCCCGCGACCGCTGCTCCCCATCGTGCGGCGGGCCGCGACCTGGCTCGAGCGGTCCGCCGCCGACCGCCTCGCGGGGCTCCTGCTGGCCGAGCGGTCCTACACCGAACGCTTCGGGGCGCAGCACCCCGTCGTACCGAACCTGCCGTGGCTCCCAGCCGCGTCGCCGCCTGCGGGCAGCCAGCACCGGGTCGTCTACGTCGGACGGCTGTCGAGCGGGCGCGGCACGCCGGAGCTGTTGCGCATGGCGCGCCTGCTCGCAGCCGAACCCGACAGCCCCCGGGTGGAGCTCGTCGGCCAGGCGGACGCGGACGTGGAGCCGGCCGTGCGTCGGGCGCAGCAGGAGGGCGTGGTCCACTGGCACGGGTACCTGCCCAACGAGGAGGCGATGGGGATCGTCGCCGGCTCGCTCGCGGGGCTGGCGCCGTTACGGGATCTCGCGAACTACCGCCGCTCGATGCCGACGAAGGTGGTCGAGTACCTCGCCGCCGGGGTGCCGGCCATCGTGACGCCCCTGCCGGAGGCGGTGCGGGTGATCACCGACAGCGGTGCGGGGGTCGTGGTGGGGTTCGAGGACCCGGACGCGCTGGTGGCCGCGGTCAGGCGCTTCGCCGCTGATCCGGCCGGGACCCGCCACCTCGGGGAGCGGGGGCGGGAGTACGTCCGAGCGCACCACAGTTGGGACGCGGTCACGCCGGGGTTCGTGGCCCACCTCCACGCGGTCGCCGGACGCGCGCCGCGGTGACGACCGCCCCGCCGCGTACCTCGACGTCGGCGTCACTCCGGCTCGACCCGGGCCATCTGACCTCGTAGGGTGAGCTCGGCGCCGCGAAGCTCCACGTAGGCGTCCGGTACCGCGACCACGAGATCCGCGAGCCGGACCTCGCTGTCCGCCTCCGGCACCGTCCCGGCCAGGAGCCCGTCCTGCCCGTGCGCAGCGGCGAGTTTGGATCCGTCGGCGAGGCGGACCACGAGCGGGCCGGACTCGCCGGCGGCGCCGAGCCGGACCGCGAGGGTGGCGTCATCGACCAGGCGCCGGGGGACGTCGGTCAGGTCGATGAGGTACCCCAGGCTGCCGTTGAACCCGTTCACGGTGAGCGTCATCACCGCACCGATCGGCCGGGGCGTTCCTGGCGGCGCCTCCTCGTCCCGCTCCGGGTCGGGCTCCGCGTCGTCGCCATCCGGATCATCGACCGGTCGAAGCTCGGCGAGCAGCACGGCCGTGGCCGCCGTCGGCTTCCAGCGCTGGTAGCGGTCGAGGTAGTCCGCGGCGCGCAGCAGGAAGGTCGCCAGCTGCCCGCGGGTCACGCTCGAGTTCGGTGAGAACCGCCCGTCACCGGTCCCGGTGGTGATGCCGACGCTCGCGAGGGCGAGGATGTCCGACTCGAAGCGGGAACCGGTGGTGTCGCTGAAGCCCTCCAGGTCCGGGTCGGGCTCGCGCGGCAGCGGTCCATCGACCGCGAACACGTCGGCGTAGCTGATGGCGTTGGACACGATGCGGGCGAACTGCCCCCGCGTCAACGCCTCGTCGGTACCGAAGGTGCCGTCGGAGCGCCCACCGACGATGTCGACGGCGTGCAGTGCGGCCACCGCGTCCGCGTGGGTGGTGCCCAGGTCGGTGAAGGGCTCCTCGTCCGGCACGTCGAGCTGGAACCCGGTCGCGGTAGCGAGCCAGCCAGCGACCACCGACGCGGTCTGTCCCCGGGTCACCGGAGCCGCCGGCCGGTAGGTGTCGTCGGCGAAGCCGTCGACCAGCCCGTAGCCCACGGCGCACAGGACCGCGTCGGCGTGGACCGGCCCGAGGTCGACGAAGGGATCGGTCACATCGGCCTGTCCGGGTGGGGGGCAGACGCGGTCGATACCCCGCGCGGCGGAGGTCGTGGTCTCCTGCGCGTGGCTCGCCAGGCTCGGGACGAGCAGCGCGAGCAGCATGAGCAGCGCGAGCATTCGGGTGCGCGGACGCACGGCAGCACGACCTTCGGGGACCGCCCGGAGCGCGGGCCGACGCTGGTTCGCCACCGCCACGGTGGTCCACCCTCCTGTACGGACGTCCGCGGAAGATCTCGGGCCGCACCCTATCCTGCGGCACCGCGAACGAGCCTGCCAGCCTCACGCGCTGCCTGCGTGCCGGACCGCACCGGGGATCATCATGTTCATGCGCACCGGGCGAGGATCCTGGCGCACCGCGGCGCGGCCGTCCCGTTCCGCTTCGCTCGCAGCCACGACGGTTGCGGTCTCGGCCTTCGTGATCGCGCTCGTCCTGGGATCGCAGCCCGCGACGGCGGGCCCGGCCACGGGCGGTGGCGCGGACCGGTCCGGGCTGGAGGTCTACACCGAGCAACTCCTGCTCGGCCTGCACAACGAGGTTCGACGAGACCCCTCGAGCCAAGGGCTCACGGTGCCGCCGGCCGGGGAGCTGATCTGGTCATCGGAGCTGTCAGCGCTGGCCCGAGACTCCTCCGACCGGCTCGCGTCGCTCGGACGCCTCGATCACGATCCGGCCATCAACGGGTCGCTGTGCTGCGACGCGCGGGTCGCGAACAACATCGGCACCTCCGGGTCCGGCGTGGACGATGCAGCCGTCCTTCGACCCAGCGCCCAACGTCTGCTGACCGCCTGGCTGAACTCGAACGACCACCGGCAGCACGTGCTCGATGACCGGTTCACCCACGTCGGTCTCGGTGTGACCATCGGGCAGGATGGTCGGATGTGGGCCACGGCCGTGTTCCAGGCCCGGTCGGCGACCACCGTCACGAGCGGGACCGCAGCACCGGGAGCGGTGGACATCTCGCCGGTGTGCCCCGGACCGGTCGACACCCGTAGCGAGCGGTTCGATGACGTGTCGGGGCGGCACGCGCACGCGATCGACTGTCTGGTCGAACGCGGCATCGTCAACGGCGTCGGGGACGGTCGGTTCGATCCGGCCACGACGGTGACGCGTGCCCAGTTCGCCATGCTCGTCGCCCGTGTCCTCGACGACCTCGGGGAGAGCATGCCCAGCCCGACGAACGGGGTGTTCACCGACGTCTCGGCCCGGGACACCGCGGCCGATGCGATCGGACAGACGGTCAGCGCCGGCATCTCCACCGGGCGTCTGGACGGCCGCTTCCTGCCTAACGATCCCGTCAGCCGGGGGCAGGTCGCCGCGCTGCTGGACGCGGTCGTC
>JBKHEJ010000182.1:0-5670 GCA_046540855.1 Nitriliruptoraceae bacterium | reverse complement strand
CAGCTCGGCCTGACCTTCCCGAGCGCCATCCCGATCTACGAGGAGCTCGCGGTCGCGCTGGCCGAGCGCGGGTACGCGGTGCTGGTGTGGGACAAGCGCACCTGCGGCCCGTTCAACCGGTGCGGGGACAACGAGTACCCCGAGCCGGACGAGGACCTCACCGTCGACGCCTTCCGCGCCGACGCGGCCGCCGCGCTCGAGGTGCTCGCCGACCTCGAGGAGATCACCGACGTGGTCGTCCTCGGTCACAGCCAGGGTGGGACGCTGGCCGCCCAGCTCGCGGTCGAGCACGAGGCCGTGGACGCCGCGGTGCTGCTGACGACCCCCGCGGTCACGATCGACCGGGTCCTCGACGCGCAGGCCGACAAGCTGGCCGAGCTCGGCGCCACGGCAGGCCAGCCCGGTGCCTCGGTCGACGAACCCGTCGCCGAGCTGCGCGCCATCGCCGCCGAGGTGACCGCCATCGGGGACGGGGCGGTGAGCGGTGAGGACGTCGGCGGTGCCAGCCGTCGCTTCTGGGCCTCCTGGATGGACGCCGGCCAGGACGCATCCGACCGGCTCCCCGACGCCGAGGTCCCGGTGCTCGTGCTCGGTGGTGAGGCCGACTGGAACCTGCCCCCGGCCCTGGTGGAACCGTGGCGCGAGCACCTGCCGGCCCAGGGCGAGCTCGAGATCCTGCCCGAGCTGACCCACGCGCTCACCCGACTCGACGAGCAGGACCTCACCCGCATGGAGCCCGAGGACATCGGGCTGGAGCTCGACCCACGGGTCCCCGAGCGCATCACCGCCTGGCTCGAGGAGGCCCTGGACGGGGCCGGCTGAGCATCGGACGCGGTGGCTACGACGCCCGCGCCGCCGCCTCGGCGTAGAGGCGGTCGATCGCCTCGGCGTACTTGCGGTGGATGACCGCGCGCTTGAGTTTGAGCGACGGGGTGAGCTCCTCGGAGGCTGCGGTCCACTCCGCCGGCACGATCTCCCAGGCCTTGATCCGCTCGACGCGGGCGAGGGTGGCGTTGCCCTCATCGATGGCGCGCTGGACCTCGGCGCGCACGGCCGGGTGCGTCGCCGCCTCCTCGACGCCCGTGATGGCGACGCCGTTCGCCTCGGCCCAGATCGGCAGCGCCTCGGCATCCAGCACCACCAGCGCCGCGACGAAGGGGCGCTCGTCACCGACGGCGCACAGCTGCCCGATGAGCGGCGAGCGCTGCTTGACGGTCTCCTCGATGTTGTTGGGCGAGAGGTTCTTGCCGCCCGCGGTGATGATCAGCTCCTTCTTGCGCCCGACGATGCGGACCGTGCCGTCGGAGGCCATGGTCGCCAGGTCACCGGTGTGCAACCACCCGTCGGCGTCGATCGCCTCGGCCGTCGCCTCGGGCCGGTTGAGGTAGCCGGGGGTGATGATCGGGCCGCGGGCGAGGAGCTCGCCGTCCTCGGCGATCAGCACCTCGATGCCAGGCAGGGCCGTCCCCACGGTCCCGATCCGGACGTTGCCCGGGGTGTTGGCGGTGATGACCGCGGTGGACTCGGTCATGCCGTAGACCTCGAGGATCTGGATCCCGATGGCCTGGAAGAAGGTGAGCAGCTCGGCCGAGATCGGCGCCGCACCGGACAGGGCGTAGCGCAGCTCGTCCAGCCCCAGCCCGTCCCGGATCCTCGCGAACACCAACCGGTCGAACAGCGCGTGCTGGACCTTGAGCGTGACCGGCACCCGCTTGCCGTCGAGCTCGGCGCGGACCGCTGCCATGCCGACCTCGACGGCCTTGAGCGCGAGCGCCCGCTTGCGCTCGTTGTCGGTCTCGTGGATCCTGGCGAGGATGCGGGTGTGCATCTTCTCCCACACCCGCGGCACGGCCATGAAGATGTTCGGTCGGGCCTCGAGCAGGGTCGGCAGCACCTCGGCGACGTCGCGGACGAACGAGATCGTGCCGCCGGCGCGGATGCCCACGTAGTGGGTCGTCATGCGCTCGGCGATGTGCGCGAGCGGCAGGTAGGACACCCCCCGGTTGCCGCCCTCGATCTCGAGCAGGTCCATGACGACGGCGAGCTGGTAGAGCAGGCCCCGGTGGGTGATGACCACACCCTTCGGTGGCCCGGTCGTCCCGGAGGTGTAGATCAGCGTGACCGCGTCGTCGGGACGCACGGCACGCCAGGCGTTCTCGAGCTCGCCGTGGCCGGTGGCGAGCGCCTCGGCGCCCCGCGCGAGGAAGGTCTCGTAGCTCACGACGTCCTCACGGCCGTCGAGCTCCACCCCGCTCGGATCGAGCACGACCACCAGCGCGAGCTGCGGGAGCTGGTCGCGGACGGCGTCCCAGATCGCCAGGAACCCGGCGTCCTCGACGATCGCCACCTTGGCGCCACAGTTGTCGGCGATGTAGCGCAGCTGATCGGCCGGCAGGGTGTTGTACACCGAGACCGGGACCCCACCAGCGAGCAGCGTGCCGACGTCAGCGATGACGTGCTCGGGCCGGTTGGTCATCATCAGGGCGACGTGGTCGCCGTGGTCGATGCCGTGGCGGCGCAGGGCCATGGCGACCTGGCTGGCCTCGCTGCGGTACTCGCCCCAGGTCCAGGTCGCGAACGCCTCGCCCTGCTTGATCTTCAGCGCCGGGCGGTGCCAGTGCTCGTCGCAGGTGGCGGCGAACACGTCCAGCAGGGTGCGTCCCTCGGTGCGGGCGAGCAGCTCCGCACGGACCTCGAGTACCTCGGCTCCCACGCGGTCTCCCTCCGCTCGGTGTGCGCAGCACAGCCGAGCGCGGGCCCAAGGTCAAGACCTGATCTCCGGTGCGCCCATCGGAGACGCTGCAGGCTGGGCGGGCCCCGTCCTCGTCACGGGACCCGCGCGATGCTCAGACCCCCAGGTCCCGACGGTCGTAGACCACCACGGCCAGTGCCAGCGCGACCCCGGTCAGGGCCAGCAGCGCGAGCGAGCCGGCAAGCGCGAGCCCCTCGACCAGCGGGTCGTTGCCGAGGTACCACCAGAAGGTCGAGGCCCGCTCCAGCCACGCGCCGTCCTCCAGCATCGGTCCGAGCGCGTTGGCCATGAAGGCAGCCACCGCGAACCCGGCCCCGACCCCGAGCGCCCAGGCCCGCCGGCCGGTGGCCGCCCCGACGGCGAAGGCCACCGTCCCGTGCGCCAGCACCAGCAGCGCGAGCCCGACCGTGGCGCCCGACAGGGGGCCGAGGGCCACGTCCATGTCGAGGGTGGTCACCAGCAGGGCGGAGACCAGCCCCGTCACGGCCGCGAGCAGCGCGATCGACACCGCCAGCGCGGTGTAGCGCTCCAGCAGGACCCGCACGCGAGAGATCGGGGCAGCGGACTCGAGCTCCAGCTCCCCGGCCTCCTCCGCGTCGGCGATCAGCCGGGCACCGGTGGCCACGGCGAAGACCAGCAGCAGGATCGGACCGAGCAGGGCGTAGACGGTGCTCTCGAGGTAGCCGGCGGCACTGCCGATCCGGTCGTAGCCCATCGCGATGACCAGGCCCTCAGGGAGCCCCTCGATCAACGCCTCGAGCTCCCCCGTGTCCCCTATCAGCGGGTAGAGGCTCACGTAGATCGCGCTCACCGCGGCCATCGCGACCGCCCAGCCGAGCAGCGTGCGACGCTGCTGGCGGAGCACCCAGCGGAGCACGGGCCACCCCGTCGCGGTGCCGGGAGCCCCGCCGCGGGGTGCGGGGGACGAGGCTGCGGGCACCGAGGTGGTGGTCGCTGCAGCCGGGTCGGCGGTGTGGGTGCGGTCAGCGGCCATCGGTGGCCACCTCCTGAAGCGTCACGGGGACGCGGTAGTGGTCGAGGAAGAGGTCCTCGAGCTCGCGGTCGGCGGCCGACCAGCGGACGACGTGGTAGCGGGCGGCAGCCTTCAGCAGCGCATCGGGCTCCCCGCGCAGCAGGCAGGTCAGGTGATGGTCGGCCACCTCGACGTCGCTGACGCCGGGCAGATCCGCGAAGTCCGCCGCGACGATCGGCTCGGCGAAGCGCAGATCGACGCGCTGGCCGGCGTGGTGCCGCAGGGTGGCGACATCATCGAGGTCGACGATGCGGCCCTGGCGCACGATCGCGACGCGTTCGGCCACCTCCTCCACCTCGCTGAGCACGTGGGAGGACATGAAGACCGTGGCGCCGTCGGCCTGCGCCTCGCGGACCATGGTGAGGAACTCGTGTTGCAGGAGCGGGTCGAGTCCGCTGGTGGGCTCGTCGAGGACCAGCAGCTCGGGCTGGTGCAGGAACGCCTGGATCACCCCGACCTTCTGCTTGTTGCCCTTGGACAGCCCTCGGATCGGCCGGTCGAGGTCGAGGTCGAGGCGCTCGGCGAGCTCACCGATGCGATCGCGACCGTTCCCACCGCGCAGGCGGGACAGGTGGCCGAGCAGCTCACCGGCGCTCGAGCGGCCACCCATCGCCAGCTCCCCGGGGAGGTAGCCCACCCGGGCCCGCTGGCCTGGCCCACCGTCCCGGGGCGCCGCCCCGAGCAGCTCGGCCCGGCCCGCGGTCGGACGCAGCTGGTCGAGCAGGATGCGGATGGTCGTCGACTTCCCGGCCCCGTTCGGGCCGAGGAAGCCGAACACCTCCCCGCGCGCCACCTCCAGATCCAGCCCGTCGAGCGCACGCACGCGGCCAGCGCCCCGCCCGTACTCCTTGACGAGTCCCTCGGTGCGGATCACGACATCCATGGTCGATCACTCCTTGGCATCGCGGTCGTCCGCGACGTCCGCGGCCGGAACACCGGCCGATATCGGGTCCGCGGCCGCAAGGGCGGCCGACATCGGGTCCGCGGCCGGAACACCGGCCGACATCGGGTCCGCGGCCGCAAGGGCGGCCGACATCTGCGCGTGGGCCGTCGGCGTGAAGACCCCTTGACCGAGGATCTCGAACGCCGGGCGCACGTACCCCAGCAGCTGCTCGGGCTCGCCGAGCAGGTCCACACCCAACAGCCGCTCAGCGTGCTCGTGCAGGACCACGGCACCGAGCGACCACAGCAGCATCACGGCCGCGCGGGCCCGCGGGTCGTCGCTCTCTCGCAGCATCCCGGAGGCCTCGGCCTCGGTGGTGTAGGCGACCGCATCAGCGACGAGTTCGTCCAGGAGCCCGGCCACGTGCGGTGAACCGTCGGTCAGCGTGCGGGCCAGGTACGCCAGCAGCGGCGGGCCGTCGCCCTGGTCGCGAAGCGTCGCCACGGGATCGAGACCCGGACCAGCCTGGACCACCGCGGACTTGCGCGCGCGGATCACCGCCGCCACGTGCTGGTCACAGGCGGCCCGCAGCGCGTCCTTGGAGCCGAAGTGGTGCATGACGAGCGCCGGGGACACGCCGGCGACCTCGGCGATGCGCCGGACCGGGGTCGCGGCCACGCCGACCTCGGCGAAGCAGACGATGGCGGCATCGCGGATGCGGGCCGGGGTGGTCCGGTCGTCCGGGATCGGCGGCGTAGGTGCTGACTGCATGTTCAACATCATGAACGCGCGTTCAACCGATGTCAAGGGACGACCGCCCCCGGGGTGGCCGGCCCTCCCCGGTCAGGCTCGCGCGGCCGCCAGCAGCGCCTTGGCGGGCCCGAGGTCGAAGGGGTCGGCGCACCCGATCATCAGGTGGGTCACGCCGGCCTCGAGGTACTCGTCGAGCCGCTCAGCCTGCCGATCGTCGATCAGCGCCGTGCGCTCGATCTCGGCGGGGTC
>JBKHEJ010000181.1:0-5681 GCA_046540855.1 Nitriliruptoraceae bacterium | reverse complement strand
CCGTGGCCAGTGCCTCAGCGCGGCGCCGGCTCCTGCGTCTCCCCGAGCAGGCGGGCGACGTGCGCACGGAGGGTGTCCACCCCACTCCCGCGCTCGGCAGCGACCCACACCACCTCGGAGCGCGCGACGCCGCAGCCCTTGGCCAGCTCCCGCTCGCGCCGCGCTCGGCGCGAGGGGCGCACCTTGTCCTGCTTGGTCGCCACGAGCACCACCTCGACGTCCGCGCCGCGCAGCCAGGCGAGCATCTCCCGATCGAGCGCCGTCGGGCCGACCTCGCCGTCGATGAGGAGCAGGGTCGCGACCAGCGCCTCGCGTTCGAGCAGGTAGCGCCGCGTGCGCTGCTGCCAGCGTTCGCGCTCGCTGGCCGAGACCTTCGCGTACCCGTAGCCCGGCAGGTCCACGAGCGTCGCCCCGCGCGGGGTCACGAAGCAGTTCAGCAGCTGGGTCCGACCCGGGGTCTTGGAGGTGCGGGCCAGCTTCGTCCGTCCCGCCAGGGCGTTGACCACGGTGGACTTGCCGACGTTCGAGCGCCCGGCCACCGCCACCTCGGCGGGGCTTCGCGGCAGCTCGCGCACGTCACTGGCGCTCAGGACGAAGCGCAGATCCAGCGGGTCCATCGGTGGCTCCTGGTCGGGGCGAGAGCGTTCCACATCCGTGGGCCACCCGTCGTCGGTACCCGGACGGGCTGGTGGTCGCCCCGAACGCCCGGCATGCTGCCGGAGGGTCGAGGAGGCCGGATGATGGGCGCAGGTGACGGGCAGGATGCCGCGGCGGGCGTCGGCCGCGGGTACGTCGAGGACGTCTACGAGCGCGACATGCGCTACCTCGACGACCGCATCAGAGCCGACGGCACCAGCGGCTGGCCGGTCGAGCCCGGGCGCTACCGCCTGATCGTGAGCCGGGCCTGCCCGTGGGCGAACCGCGCCATCATCGTGCGGCGCCTGCTCGGGCTCGAACAGGTCCTGCCGATGGGCGTGGCCGGGCCGACGCACGACTGGCGCAGCTGGACCTTCGACCTCGACGAGGGCGGGGTCGACCCGGTCCTGGGCATCGCACGCCTGAAGGAGGCCTACGAGGCGCGGGTCCCCGGCTACGACCGCGGCATCACCGTGCCGGCGATCGTGGACGTCCCCACCGGGGCGGTGGTCACCAACGACTTCGATCGCATCACCCGCGACCTGTCGAGCCAGTGGCGCGCCTACCACCGTGAGGGGGCCCCGGACCTCTTGCCCGAGGCCCATCGCGACGAGCTCGAGTCGGTCATGGAGCAGGTCTTCCGGGACGTGAACAACGGGGTGTACGAGGCGGGGTTCGCGGGGACCGCGCACGCCTACGAGCAGGCCTACACGCGCCTGTTCGCCCGGCTCGACCAGCTCTCCGACCGGCTCGCGACCCGCCGCTACCTCGTCGGGGACACCATCACCGAGGCGGACGTGCGGCTGTTCACGACGCTCGTGCGCTTCGACGCGGTCTACCACAACCACTTCAAGTGCAACCGGGCCAAGCTCACGGAGATGCCGGTGCTGTGGGCCTACGCCCGGGACCTGTTCCAGACCCCCGGGTTCGGGGACACGGTCGACTTCGACCACATCAAGCGGCACTACTACGAGGTCCACACCGACATCAACCCGACCGGGATCGTGCCGCTCGGCCCGGACCTGACCGGGTGGCGGACCCCGCACTTCCGCGAGGAGCTCGGGGGCCGGCCCTTCGGTGACGGCACGCCGCCGGGGCCGGTCCCGCCCGGTGAGGAGGTCCCCCTCGCGCACAACCCGGCGCTCGCCGGGCGCGGGTGACGCGCGGCGGCGCCGACGGGGTCGCTCGGGGCGGGCTGGATCGCACCGGGCACGCGCGCCGTCATCTCGCTACAGTGTTGCTGCCCGGGATGCGACGGCCACGACCGGTGGTCGGAACGCACGGCCTGGTCGGACGGGATCGACTCCCCGACGTCCCCGGCCCGCCCTGGCACCGGCCGACCGCGCGGGAGCGGGTTCCCGGGTGGCCCGCCGTGACCGCTGCGACGGTAGGGGCCCCGACCCTGACCTGCCGTCGCCCGTAGCTTCCCGGAGGCCGGCGCCGTCGCGCCGTCGCGCCGGCAGCGCTCCTCGCCACCATCCGGCGCCCGTCGCCTCGGGCGTAGGGAGGGACCACCATCGCCAGCATCGACCGCGGTCCGCGGGTTAGGCCGGAGGACCTCCGCGAGCTCGCCCAGGCCCACCTCGATGGCACCGCCAGCGACCGTGACCTCGCGCTGCTCGAGAGCGATCGCGACGGGTGGATCGACGCGCTGCGCTGGCTGCGACGGGACGTGCAACGCACCCTGCACCGGCTGGAGCGGGAGGTCACCGGTCCGGAGCGCTCCCTGGTGCTGGCCGACTTCACCGACGAGCGCGACCGCATCGACGACGCGCTCACCGACCTGACCGGCATCGATCCCCGGGCGGAGGAGCGGGCCGAGCCTCGCGCGGAAGCGGCCGGTGACGGCGGCGCGGGGGAGGTGGACGCAGGTGCTGCGGAGGGGGACGCTGAGGTACCGGTCGCCGACGAGCCCACGCCACCTCGGCTTCAGCTCTCCTGGCAGCGTGGGGACCTCGTCGCCTGGAGCGCGGGCTTCGGCTCTCAGCCCGAGCCGGTCGAAGCGGTGGGTGCCCGGCTGGCGCAGGCGGGGGCTCCGGTGGACGCCTTCCACCCGACCGATCCCGTCCCGCTGCCCTCCGGAGCGACGGCACCGGCGCTGTCCGCGGACATCGCCCACACGCTGGGCTGGCTCGTGGCGCTCGCCGACACCCATGACGAGGAGGACCTGGCGCCGAGCGTGACGTGGATCGGGCTCGCGGCGGCCCTCGCGGTCCGCCTCGTCGCGCAGGGCCGCATGGTCCCGCAGCTGCGCAAGGTCGGGGACGCGCCCGCCAACCGCTCCTACTTCGCGGTGCGGTGGGAGCCGACGCTGATCGACCACGACGAGCTCACCGACCTGGTGCGCGCGATGCCCGGCGCGGTCGCCGCCCTCGAGGGGCGCCGCGACGCCCGCACCGTCACCCGCAGCATCGTCGCGTCCTTCGTGGACGCGATCTGCCGCGATGCGGCGGCGCGTGTGGAGGTGCCCGCGCCCCCGCCACAGCCGCAGCGTCCCGCCGAGATCGCCGAGGCGGTGCTCGGTCGGCTCGACGGGTCCACCTTCGAGGCCCCGCACGCCCAGGGCACGGAGATCCGCCGCGGGCTCGAGTCCTGGGCGGAAGGCGTGACCGGCGCCTCGAAGCTCGAGCTGATCGTGCAGCTGGACCCGCCGGACGAGGGCGACGCGTGGCTGCTGCGCACCCTCGTCCCGGGGGGGCGTCGGCGCGACGAGCCGGTCGAGGCCGCGATGTCGCGCGCCAACCACGAGCGCAAGGAGCTCATCAAGCGGGAGCTCGAGCGGCTGGAGGGGTTGTACGCGCCGCTGCAACGTGGGAAGGACCGCCGCCGGGGCGAGGTCATCCTCAGCCAGGACGAGGCCTGGGAGCTGATGACCCACGATGGTGCGGTGCTCACCAACGCCGGCTTCGAGGTCCGGGTGCCGCCGCTGTCGACGCGCAAGGCGAGCTCCCAGCTGAAGCTGACCTCGCTCGGCTCCACCGAGCGCGCCGTCGGTGCCCAGCAGCTGTCGGACGTGCGCTGGTCGGCGGTGTTCGGGGACCAGGAGCTGACCGCGGCCGAGATCCGCGAGCTGGCGTCGCAGTCCCGCCCGCTCGTGCGGTCCCAGGGGCGCTGGGTCGCGGTGGAGCACGCCGACCTCGAGGCGGCGGCCGCTGCCCTGGAGGAGCGGGCCAACCGCACCCAGCTCACCGGCGCCGACATGCTGCGTTACGCCCTCGGGCTCGACGGCACCGCGCTCGGCCGCCCGATCCAGCTGGAGGGTGAGGGCTGGGCCGCGGACCTGCTCGCGAGCGCCGCAGCGGTCCCGGCCCACCCGCCGACCTCCCCGGAGGGCTTCGAGGGTGAGCTGCGCAGCTACCAGGCGGACGCCCTCGCCTGGCTGCACTTCCTGGAGTCCGCCGGGCTCGGCGGGTGCCTCGCGCTCGACATGGGGCTCGGCAAGACCCCGACCCTGCTCGCGTTCCTGCGCGACCGGGACGAGCGGACCGCCCCGGCGCTCGTGATCGCACCGCCGGCGGTGGTGGGCAACTGGGCGAGCGAGGCCGCCCGCTTCACCCCGGACCTGAAGGTCACCGTGCACCACGGCACCAACCGTGCCGAGGCCGACGAGGTGGCCGAGGAGGCGGCCCGCGCCGACGTGGTGCTGACCACCTACGGCACCGCCCTCAGGGACGTGGACGCCCTGGCCTCGATCGCCTGGAGCCGGATCGTCCTCGACGAGGCACAGGTCATCAAGAACCCCGCCAGCGAGACGGCCCAGCAGCTGCGACGGCTGGAGGCCGGGATGCGGGTGGTGCTGACCGGGACCCCGATCGAGAACGGGCTCGGTGACCTGTGGGCGCTGCTGGACTTCGTCAACCCCGGCCTGCTCGGTGATCGCGCCACCTTCGTCAGCCAGATGCAGCGGATCACCGACAAGGAGCGGGGTGCCGAGTCGGCGCTCGCGACGCTGAACGGGGTGCTCGTGTTCCGTCGCACGAAGGCCGAGCCGGCCATCGCCGCCGAGCTGCCCGACCGCATCGACTCCCTCGACCACTGCCCGATGACCAGCGAGCAGATCGGCCTCTACCAGGCGGTCCTCGACGAGCTCGTCGTCCGCTCCGGCAGCGAGGAGGAGAGCACGAAGCGCAAGGGGGCCGTGCTCGCCGCGATCACCGCGCTGAAGCAGATCTGCAACCACCCGGCGGCCTACACCGGGGACGACCAGCCGCTCCAGGACCGCTCCGGCAAGCTCGCCCGCCTCGAGGAGATCGTCGACAACGTCTTCGCCTCCGGGGAGCGCATGCTGATCTTCACCCACTTCGCCTCCTGGGGCGAGCGGCTCGCGGCGCACCTGACCGAACGCACCGGGATCGACATCTCCTGCTACCACGGAGGGCTGGCCCGGGGGGCACGCGACCGGATGGTGGCAGCGTTCCAGTCCGGCACGGGCCCGGGCGCGCTCGTGCTCTCGCTCAAGGCCGGGGGCACCGGGCTGAACCTCACCGCCGCCAGCCACGTCGTGCTGTACGACCGGTGGTGGAACCCGGCGGTGGAGGACCAGGCCCGGGACCGGGCCTGGCGCATCGGTCAGACCCGCACCGTGGTCGCGCACCGGCTCGTGTGCCCCGGCACGATCGACGAGCGGGTCGAGGAGGTGGTGTCGGGCAAGCGCCGCATCGCTGACATCGCCCTGCCGAAGTCCTCGAGCGTCGGCGACCTGGATGCGTCGCAGCTGCGCCGGGCGCTCGGGATCGACCCGGATGCGGTGCTGACCGAGGACGTCCCCGAGAGGACCAGCGCCGCGCGAGGAGACGCCGCATGAGCGAGGACAAGCGCGCTTTTTACGAGTACCACAGCGCGCTGATGGAGCCCTGGGATGGTCCGGCGGCAATGGCTTTTACTGATGGACGCTTTATCGGCGCCACGTTGGACCGCAACGGTTTGCGTCCCGCTCGCTACAGCGTCACAGCTGACGGGCTTGTGGTGCTGGCATCTGAAACCGGTGCTCTGGAGATACCCCCGGAAAACCTGCGCTACCGTGGGCGTCTGCAGCCCGGTCGCAT
>JBKHEJ010000180.1:0-5714 GCA_046540855.1 Nitriliruptoraceae bacterium | reverse complement strand
CGACGTGCAGGTAGCCCTGGACGATGTGGGACGGTCCCGTGGCCTGCTCGCGCCACCCGTCCCCGGTGACGAGGAACTTGCGCTCGATCTCGCGGCCCATCGGCGGTCTCCCTTCGGTCGGCTGCGGTGCGGGTCGGTCGTTCGGACGTGGTGTGCGAGGGGTCGGTCCCACAACCTCGGGGTGACGAGGAGGGTGTCGTGGCGTCCTACCGCTTCCACCGTGGTGAACCGATCGCTGCCGAGCTTCGACGCATCGCCGCCGATCAGACCGAGACGGCCTTGGCCGAACTCGACGAGGAGGCTCCCCACGAGGCGGTCCACCAGGTACGCAAGCGCTGCAAGAAGGTCCGTGCGCTGCTCCGGCTCGTCCGCTCGTCCAACGGCTCGCTCTACGAGCGCGAGAACGCGGCGTACCGGGACGCCGCGCGCCGGATCTCCGACCTGCGCGACGCGACCGGCTTCATCGAGGCGTTCGAGCTCCTGGCGGACCACCACCCGCAGGTCGTGGACACCGACCGGTTCGCACCGGTCCGCGACGGGCTCGTGCGGCAACGCGACGAGGTGGCCGGACGCGACCTCGACGACGCGCTGGCCGGCGTCACCTCTGACCTGGAGGCGGCGCGCGATCGCATCGGTGACTGGGACGTGCCGGACGAGGGCTTCGACGCGCTGGCCGGGGGGCTGGCGAGGACCTACGAGCGCGCACGGGACCGGATGGCTGACGCCTACGACGAGCGGACGACGGCCGCGTTCCACGAGTGGCGCAAGCGGGTCAAGTACCACCGCTACCACGTGCGCCTCCTGCAGGACTGCTGGGCGGGGGTCATGAAGGCGCGCCGGGACGAGATCCACGATCTCAGTGACCTGCTGGGCGACGACCACGACCTCGCCGAGCTCCGGGCGCAGCTGCACGAGGACCCCGATCGGTTCGGCGGCGCCGTGGTGCTCGGCGAGTTCACGGCCCTGCTGGACCGCCACCGGGCGCGACTGCAGCTCGACGCCCGCGGGCTCGGGGAGCGGGTGTTCGCCGAGTCGCCGGACGACCTCGCCGGGCGCATCGGGCGGTACTGGGAGGTCTGGACCGAGGAACCCGGAGACGACGAGCCGCTCCCCGACGAAGCCGTGGCCACGTACACCCCGGGGGAGGTCGTTCCAGCCCGGTGATGCGGCCATGAGCGCTCCTCCGGGCGACCGGCCGAGGGAGCGAACGGCCGAGCCCCCGACCTACACGCGCCCGCCTCTCGTGCGAGCCGAGGACCGGTGTGCGGGTCAGGTCGTCCCGGGCTCGGCCACCCGCAGCAGGGCTGCGGCGATCTCGTCGGCCCAGGCCTCGATCTCCCGCCAGTCGCGGAAGTCGCCGGACGGGATCCCGTCGCGTGCGGCGGGTAGGAGCCGCATCATCCGCTCGACGAAGCCGACCGGGGGCTCGCTCGGGTCCCACTTGCCGAAGAACACCTTCTCTCCGTGCGGTTGCACCGCCGCGTGCAGCTCGTCGAACTCCTTGGGCCGGGAGACCTCAAGCAGGTCGTTGCCCTCCTCGTCGACCGCTTCGTCACCGATCGGACCGCTTGCGAACAACCACACCGGCCGGCTGGCGAGCAGCTCCTGATGGTGCCGGACGAACCTCGTCGCCGGTCTGAGCCAGTGGAAGAGGTACGCCGCCCCGCCGACGACGAAGGCGTCGTAGGCGGCGGCGTCCTCGACCTCGTCGACGTCCACCACGACCGCCAGCAGCCCTGCTCCGCGGAGGCGCTCGGCGATGCGCTCGGCGATCTGTGCGGTCGAGCCATGGCGGCTGGCGTGGGCGACGAGGACCCGCGGCGATGGCCGGGTGGGGCGGCGCGCGTTCATATGCGCGGTCTCCGAGATGGTCAGGCGTCGTCAGGCCCGGCGACGAGCGTGACGAGGTTGGCGATGATCGCGATGCCGGTCGCGGCGATCCCGACGCCCAGGAGGACGCGCAGCGGCGTCGACCAGTCGGTGGCGTAGCCGGTGAAGTCGAAGGGGAAGACCTCCCACAGGCGCAGCCCAACCGCCAGCGCGAAGGCGGTGGTCACGAGGTCGGCGAGGGCACGGACCCGGCCACGGTGATGGACGGCCAGCGCGAGGTTCACGACGATGCTCGCGACCAACGAGGCGGTGATCAGCCCGAGCACGAGGTCGAGGTCCTCGGTGAGGAATCCCGGCCAACCCCACTCGAGCAGCTGGTGGGCGACCCACAGCAGCGCCCCGTTGAGCGCTGCGGCGAGGAGGTACCCGAAGCGCTTGACCGGCGTCGGGACGCGGGGCGGTGGCGCGTCCTGCGTCCGTTCGAGGGCGGAGGACATGCCCACCTCCCGGGTCGACACCTCCACCGTCCTCTCCACAGCCGGGTGCGACCAGTGGCCAAGGTCCCATCCGCCCGACCCGACGATCCGCGGGGCGGTCTTATCCGCCATGCAGCGCGTGGACCGACCGTCGGCGGCTGAAGCGGTCGATCCGTCTCAGCCGCCTCACCCAGCTGGTCGGCCATGGTCGACCCGGGCATGCGCGCGCTGGGTGTCAGAACCCGTTGCTCGGTGAGGTGGCGTGACCTGCCAGCTGGGTCGCGAGCGACGGTGCCAGGGCGAGCTGCGGGAGCAGGGTGGCTTGCACGGCGTGGTAGAGGTCGGGCTTGCCACCCCAGGTCCCCTGCGCGACCCTCAGGTCGGGGTCGAGCTCGTGGTGCCAACTGCCGTTGTCACGGTCGATGAAGGCGACCTCGGCGTGGTCCCACAACCGGCGGTACCAGCGCTCGTACACCGGCTCGGTGGTCCGCTCATGGAGCGAGGCCGCTGCGGCGATGCCTTCGGCGACGACCCAGTGCAGCCGACCCTCGACCACCGGCCGGTCATCGTGGTCCAGGGTGTAGACGAAGCCCGGCGAACCGTCCGGCGCCCATCCGAGGTCGATGGCTGCCTGGAACAGCGCTTGCGCTGCGGGTAGCAGCCACTCCGGCGGGTCGGCGAGCGACGCTTCGAGATGGAGCAGCAGGCGTGACCACTCGAGCCAGTGGCCGACCGTCGTGCCGTAGGGACGGAAGGGGTGGTCTGGCTGGTCGTGGTTGTACTCGAGCAGCGGCTCCCACGCCGCATCGAAGTGTTCCACCACCCGCCACCGGTGCTCGCGGGCGACGCCATGGATCAGGGCGGTGGCGATCCGGAGCGCCCGGTCGTGCCAGCGCGCATCGCCGGTGACGTCGCCGGCCGCGAGGGAGGCCTCCACCGCGTGCATGTTGCTGTTGGCGCCGCGGTACGGCTCGCCGTCGGTCCAGTCGCGTGCGAAGGACTCCACGAACCGCCCGGCCTCCTCGTCCCAGAACCGGGTCTCGAACACCTCGAGCGCAGCATCGAGCAGCGAGCGAGCGCCTGGTCGCTCGGCGGCCGCCGCGCTCGAGGCGCCCAGCACCACGAACGCGTGCTGATACGCGTCCTTGCGGTCGTTCGGTGTGCCGTCGGGCCGCACCGCGCCGAACCATCCGCCCTCCCGGTGGTCGTGGAGGAGGTCACGCAACGCCGCGACACCGTGGTCGACGAGGTCGCTCGCCCCCGGCAGTCCGCGCAGATGGGCGAGCGCGTAGACGTGCGTCATCCTGCCCGTGATCCACGCGTGGACCGGTTCCTCCTCGAGCGGCCTCCCGCACGCGTCGAGGTAGGCGAAACCTCCGCAGGGATGCCGCGGGTCCGTCGGGAACCGGACCAGGCGCTCCATCTCGTTGTCCAGCCACCGGCGGTGTCCCGCCAGGGACCGCCAACCGGAGGAGGTGCCTCGGACCGGCCGTGACGGCTGCGCTGCTGGCACGTTCACTCCCTGGGTTGCGGCCCGCAGCGCCTGCCAGCCCCTGTCCCGATGGCGTCCAGGTCCGTCTCCGCGGGCACGCTATCAGGGGTGGTTCGAAGGCGTCGCCGCCGTGAACCGGCTCGTTGCCGCCGGATCACGCTGACCGGTGCTACGGCCAGTCGCGGTCAGCTCCGCTCCCGGTCTCTCTCGTCCCTGCGCCGACACGGCCTGAGCGATCCGGTCGCCACGCTCGGTGGCGCCGACGACGACCTCGACCGGGCGGCGTTCCCCCGGCCAACCCGGTGCGCAACAGGCTGGGTGGGCGCCGCCGGCTCGGCCGGAGGGAGCACCGAGGTGTGCTGCTGGTCCTGAGAACGCTGCTGACCACCTTCGTCGGGTTCGTCGGCCTCCAGGCGCGGCCGGCATGGTCGGGACCCGTGTCGGCGAGATCCCCACGATGCTGGTCGGGTTGGGCACGCTGCCGGTCGTGTTCGTCACCGTGACACGCTCGTGACACGGCGTGCTTGCAGGCTCCCGACCACTGGAGCCAGGAGCCCTCCACGTGCACGACGCACCGCCTCGTCCTGCCTGCCTGCGGCCGCGCGCCGCTCAGGCGGCTGTGGTGTCCGCGCGGTCTGGCCCGCTTGCGGCGGGCCCCCGACCACCGGGTGCGGCCGGCGGCCTCTCCTGGCTCCGGCCGGGCCGCACCCGGTGACACCGCGCACCGTCCTCGGTCGGCGTGGCCGACCGATCGATCGTCCAGCAACGAGGAGCTCCGCCATGGGGGTCCACCTGATGATCCGGGGTCACCGGTCGAACCACGTCCGTCCTCCCGTCGTCGGTGCGAGGCCCGAGCAGGCGCCGAACGGCGACACGCAGGACGCCTCCTCCGAGGACGACCGCGCGTCGAAGGGCGACGGTGCTGCCGCGTCCGAGGGTGGCGGCACCGCCGTCGTCGCCCGCACCACCGACGAGACGGTGGAACGAGAGCTCGAACCGACCATCACCTGCTGAGGCGCTTCATCACGACCGATAGGAGCATCCACGATGCGTTCCCCGACACCCCATCGTCACCACCGCAGGACGACGTTGGCCCTGGCCGCGCTGGTGGCACTGTCCGCCGGCTGCGGCGCGGCCTCCGAGCGCGTCGGCGAGGCAGCGCTCGAGTCACTCGCCGAGGACGGCGAGGAGGTCGACGTCGACCTGGACGAAGACCGCATGACGGCCCGCGACGAGGACGGCAACGAGGCGTCGTTCGGCGCCGCCGACGGGATCCCCGAGCAGCTCGCCGAGGCGGTGGAGGTACCCGCCGGGTTCCAGCCCCAGAACACGTTCGAGGCCACGGAGGACGGTCGAGCGGGTGTGATCGTCTCCGGGCTGCTCGAGGGTGCAGAACCGCTCGGGTTCATCGACGAGTTGGAGGCCAACGCCCAGGCCGGGGGCTGGACCACGGTCGAGCGCGAGGACGCCGGCGGGCAGCTGCTGCTCGAACTGGAGCGCGGTGAGGAGACGCTCGGTGCGCAGGTCGTGGACAACGGCGCCGGTGCGAGCGTGACGCTGATCCTCGGCGGCCCGGCCTGAGCACGCGCCACGGCTGCACCTGGCGTGCCCGGCCGGCGTCGGGTCCATCAAGCGCGATGACGCCCCGGCGGTGCTCCGGTGGCGGTTCACCACCAACGGCAACCCCAACGCCTACCGGTACTGAGGCGACCGTGGGGCGCCCCGTCCACCCTGCCCCGACCGAACGGAACCGTGATGTTCGATGAGCTGCTGGCGGTCGTCGCCGACCTCCTCGACGCGTCCGATGCGTGCGGCCCCTGCGCCGGCAACCCCCCGGACGCCGGGCCGACGGTGACCGGGGCGGTCGGTGCCGCCGGCGCTGGCGGGGATGGCGGGGGTGACCGCCGCCGTGGCGG
>JBKHEJ010000179.1:0-5762 GCA_046540855.1 Nitriliruptoraceae bacterium | reverse complement strand
CCGGTCAGGCGGACCAGCCCCGTCGCTCCAGCGCCGCGTCGGTCAGGGAACGCCCGGAGTCGACGAGGACGCGTGCCAGCTGCGGCTCGAAGTCGAGCAGATCGCCGAGCCCAACGATCGGGGTGTCGGGCAGGACCGTCAGCATCTCCACGAGGTGATCGCCGCCGTCGCCGTCCCCGTCGACCTGGTCGTCGGCGTGTGCGGCGGTCCGGACGTCCTGGACCACCGCGTCGCGCAGCACGTGCGCGATCGCGAGCGAGATGACGTCACCGAGGTTCTTCGGAGGCCGCGACGGCGGGTCGGCCGGCACGGTACCGACGACGAGCATCCGATCGGGGTCGTGGGCGAGCGCTCCCGTCACCGGGGTGTTCTGCGACAGCACGCCGTCCCAGAACTCCCTGCCGTCGATCTCGATCGGCTGGAACAGACCCGGGATCGCGGACGAGGCGAGGAGGTGGTCGACGGTGAGGTCGGTGATGATCGTCTCCGCAGGATCACGGCCGCGTACGGAGATGCTCGGGCGGTTGGCGAACCGCACGGGCTGGCCGGTGTCGACCTCGACGGCCGACAGCACCAGGGTCCGGTCCGACTCGATCGGCAGCGCTTCGCCGCCCAGCTCCTCGACGAGCAGGGCGCGCAGCGGGCCGAGCTGGAACAGCCACGTCCACCCGAAGAGGTGGAGCAGCCCGTCGACCCACGTCGGTCGGCCGCCGATCAGCTCACGCGGATCCAGGATCAGGCCCGATGGTGCGATCAGGCGGTGCAGGTCCTTGCGGGGACGCATGACGTGTCGGGACTGGAGCGAGCACCACAGCTCCGTGATACGTGCTGCCGACCAGCCACACGCGAGCGCGGCGCCCGTGATCCCACCCGCCGAGGTACCCGAGAGCACGGTCGGACGGATGCCCTTGGCCTCGAGCGCTTGGGCGACCCCGGCCTCGAAGGCACCGCGGGCACCCCCGCCCGAGAGGACGAGCGCGGTGGTCGGGGCGCGGGCGGACATGGGGCAGTGTGGCACATCGTCGCGGCCCACCGTCCGCACGCACCGGTACCGGGCGGGCGTGGCGACCGTCGACGGCGTACGGTCATCGACGTGCTGACATCCGATCGCACCGCGTACCGTGCCCTCTCACCGCTCGGCCCTGTTCGTCCTCAACCCGGCCGCTGGGACCCACGACCCCGACGACACCGAGTCCACGGTCGTCGACCGGCTCCGCAAGGGCGGCGTCGAGGTGGAGGTGCGCCGCACGGAGGGTGAGGGCGACGCACGCCGCTGGGCGCAGGAGGCAGCCGGCGGCGGCGAGGTCGACCTCGTGGTCGTCGCGGGCGGGGACGGCACGGTGCGCGAGGTGGTGTCGGGCGTCGTGGCCGGCGGGGGTGACGTGGCTGTCGCCATCGTTCCGCTCGGCACCGCGGACCTCCTGGCGCGTGCGCTCGGGGTCCCCGTGGGTGACCTGGGCGCGGCGGCCGAGGTGGCCGTCGACGGCGAGGGCCGGAGCATCGACGTCATCGATGTCGTCGGCAGGGGCGAGCACGCGGTCATCATGGCCGATGCCGGTTTCGACGCGCAGCTGGTGCGCGACTCCAACCGTGGCAGCAAGGACGCGCTCGGCCCCTTCGCCTACGTCGCGTCGGGGGTCCAGAACCTCTTCGATCTCCAGCAGGTCGAACTGGAGCTCGAGTTCGACGGCGAGGTGCGGCACATGGAGGGCCACACCGTGCTGTGCCTGAACATCGGGCGCATCGGCGACACCTTCGTCGTCGATGAGACGATCGAGCCGGACGATGGCTCGCTCCACGTCGGTGTCGTGACCGACCCAGGCGCCACCGGTGCGGTGGTGACCGCGCTGACGATGGCCACCGGCGAGCGCGAGAAGCATGCCGACGTGGTGTGGTCGACCTGCAGGAGGGTGAGGGTCACCGCGACGCCGCCCCTGAAGGTGCAGGTGGACGGCGATCCCGCGGGCGAGACCCCCTTCGAGCTCGAGCTCCTACCCGGCGCCGTGACGGTCCTCGTCCCGACGGCAGAGGATCGGCCGGCTCCCGCGAGCGGGTGAGGGTCGTGGCTCGCGCCGCTGGCGCGGGCGAGCCGGGCGCGGCGCGGTGACGGCGGGTCAGGCGGTGGGGCCGCGACCTGATGCCATCCCCTCGGCGATCCCGATGAGCAGGACGGCGGCGATCACGGCCACGATGAAGCCGAGGACGTTCAGCTCGAAGATGTCGCCCGTGCCGAGCAGGCTGGCGACGACCCCGCCGATGACGGAACCGACGACCCCGAGCAGCAGCGTCATCAGCAGGCTGAGGTTCTGCTTGCCCGGCCGGAACAGCCGCGCGAGCGCCCCGATGATCAGACCGGCGACCAGGAACCCGATGATGCCCATGTGATCGCCTCCGTCGTCGTGAGACGTCGCTCGTCAGCGGTCTCGTTCGCGAGGATGTGAGTGTCGGCATTGTCGTGTGACACGGAGCCCTCCGCGGCCCGTACGGCCAGTGTCCGTCAAGGTCGCTCGACGGCGCGCCGGGGGTCGAGCCCTGGGCCGACGACCTGTTCGACGACGAGGAGGACTGACGGTGGCGTGGCGTTCGCCCAGTGAGGGTGCTGGGCCTGACCGTCCCGTCGGTCCGGTCATGAGAAGCGGCCGCTGTCGCGCTCCTTCAGGATGCGTGACAGCCGCTGCTGGGCGTCGGTGCGGCGTGCGTCGGTGAGCGGCCGGTCGACCGCACCGACCGTGACGGCGCCGCCGGTGACGGCGACCTCGACGACGTCGCCGTCGACCGCACCGTCCGGCAGGTCCGTGGTGGCCACCTCGTGACGGCCGCCGTCCGGGCCGACGAGCAGCACGGCGACGCCACCTTCGATGCGGTCGATGATGGCCCGGTCCCCGGGCAGGTCAGCTGGCACACGCCACTCCTTGGCTGATGATGTCCGCGATGCGGGCCGGCCCGATCCCGTCGAGCCGGGTCAGCGACTCCACGCTCTCGAACGGCCGGTCGGAGACGATCGCCTCGGCGCGGGCCGGCCCGATGTGGATGATCCGCTGGAGTTCGTCGATCGTGGCGGTGTTGACATCGACCTGGTCCGGCGAGCAGCCATCGCTCTCGGACTCGGATGGTGGGGCCGCGTCGGCGCCGGCCGGGTCGTCGCCCGTGTCCGGTTCGGCCCCGTCCGGGTCGCCGCTCCCACCCGGTGCTGGACGGCCGTCCCGTTCGACGCCCACCTCGATGCTGGTGCCATCGGTGGTGACCACCACGGTGCCGTTGATGTCGGTCCCGTACACCTCGGTTCCGCGGGCAGCGAGCCGGTCGAGCACCGCAGCGTCGGGATGCCCGAAGCTGTTCCCCGCCCCGGCCGCGTACACGGCGATGGCCGGGTCCACGGTCTCGAGGAACGCCGTGGTCGTGGAGGTGGCCGAGCCGTGGTGGCCGGCGAGGTACACCTCGGCGTCGAGCTGGTCGGCATGGTCACGCGCCATGCGGGCCTCGACCCCGGCCTCGGCGTCGCCGGTGAACAGGAACCGGACCTCGCCGTAGGTGATGCGTGCCGCCAGCGAGGTGTCGTTGAGGTTGTCGGACCGGGCTTCGGTGTCGGTCGGAGCGACGAACTCGACCTCGAGTGGGCCGACATCGGTCGTGTCGCCGGCACGCGGCTCGGCGTAGGCCGCGTCGGAGGTGTCGAGCGCGTCCAGGGCACGCTGGAAGGTCTGGGAGGTCGTGACCGCCCCGGACCACCACACCTCTGCGACCGGGAAGGTGTCGAGCACGGCAGGGAACTGGCCGATGTGGTCGGCGTGCGGATGGGTGGTGACGACCACATCGAGCTCGTCGATCCCCACGGCGCGCAGGTACGGCGCTACCTCGTCGCGGCGCCAGTCGCCCTGATCGATCAGCATCGTCGCGGCATCATGGTGCAGCAGGGTCGCGTTGGCCTGGCCAACGTCGATGTAGTGGACCTCGAGCGTCCCCTCCACCGGCGGCGCGTCACCCGGACCGGTCTCGCCAGCGGCCGGCGGGCCCTGGTCCTCCTCGGCAGCCCGCCCCTCGTCCGGATCGGCCGCCGGCTCCTCGTCCTGCTCGGCAGCCCGCCCCTCGTCCCGATCGTCCTGCTCAGCAGCGGACCCCTGGCCCTCATCGGCAACGGCATCCCCGGCGCGTTCCTCGACCGAGCCCGGCTCCTCGCCGGTCGTTGGGACCACAGGCTCGCTGTTCGACGACCCCGCGCCACACCCAGCCAGCAGCATCGACAGCGCCGCCAGAGCAGCGACTGCGGAACGGACAGCACCCATGGTCTTTCCCCGCCGGTGGACTGGTACCCACGGTGCCTATCGGCAGCAGGAACGCGAGCATCAGGGATCGAGCTACGTCGCGTCGAGCACGAGGCGCACCGGTCGAGCAGGGCTCCGAGCAGCGAGGTCTTCCCTGCCCCGGCTGCGGCACACACCAGCGAGACCGGGGCGGGCTCCACCGTCGACCTGTCGCGCAACCGAGGACGGGGAACGAGCAGCGACCGGTCCGTCGCCGGCCACGGACGGCCGGAAGCAGCCTGCGTGCCGGCCACCGCTGGCGGAGGCCACGTCGGACCCCCGCGACTACCGTCTCCGGCAGGTGCGACGCCCCGTGTCCGACACACCGGGAAGACCCCACGGGAAGCCCTGCTCCCGACGCGGAAGCCGGTGACGCGCACCAGACGCCAGATCCTGACCGCGGCCGTGCCCGAGGTCGGCCAGAACAGGGGGCGCACCACGTGCGATGGCATGCAGTGACGCGCCACCTGGCGACCCTGGTCGGCACCGGGATGATCCTGCTGTTCTTCTCCGAGTTCTTCTTCCTGAACGAGACCCCGGTCGCCACGGTCGTCGGGCTGCTGGGTGAACGCGACGTGCTGGGCCTGGCCGCCGCGCTCGGCGAGTTCGTGCTGTTCTACACGCTGTTCGCCTACGCGCTGCTCGGCAGCCTGCAGTGGTTCTCCGTCCGCACGATCACCGACCTGTTCCTCGTCGGCGCGCTCGTGGGCTGGGCGATCGAAGGGATCATCATCCCCCTGGTGTACGAAGCGGTGCCCGTCTCGATCGTCTGGCCCAGCGTCGCCTGGCACAGCCTCGTCGACGTGCTGCTCGGCTGGTACCTGCTGCGTCGGCTGATGCGAAGCGACCGGGGGTGGCGTGCGGTCGTCGCTTTCGCGCTGGCCGGCATCGCCTGGGGCGCGTGGGCGACATGGCTGTGGACCGACCCTGAGCGCTTGCAGCCGCTCGAGCCTGGCGCGTTCGCCGCCTACGCGGCCGCTACCTCGACGTTGTGGATCCTCGGCATGGCGCTGGTCGACCAGGCGGGGACGACCTCGCTGCGCGTGAGCAGGTGGGAGGCGCGGACCTGGTTGGTCCTCGGTGGTGCCTCGGCGGTGTTCATGGCGGCGTCCGCCCTGCCGCTGTCGCTCGCCATCGTGCCCTTCCTGTGGTTGACGATCCGGGCGCTACGGCGGCCGACCGACACAACCAGCGAGGAGCTCGTCACGCACCTGACGGCACGACCCCCCTGGCCCCGGTACCTCGCGGCGGCCGTGACGCCCACGGCTGCCATCGCGGTCTACGCGCTGCTGTACGCACGCCAGTGGGCCGTGCCGAGCGAGGACATCGTGGTCATGCTGCTGCTGGTTGCGAGCGTGTGGTTGCTGGTCGCGTGGCGGCGGGCCTTCCGGCGCACCGATGGGCCGGCGGCGGCGCACGAGCAGCCCGGGTGACCTCGGACCGCTCGACCTCGACGTCCGA
>JBKHEJ010000178.1:0-5818 GCA_046540855.1 Nitriliruptoraceae bacterium | reverse complement strand
ACGCCGGGCGGCCCAGCCGTCCGGCGTCAGCGGACCGGCTCGACCCCGAGCTCGGCCATCAACCCCCTCACCCGCTGCTCGATGTCGTCGCGGATCGGCCGCACGGAGTCCACGCCCTTGCCCGCCGGGTCCTCGAGCTCCCAGTCCAGGTACCGCTTGCCCGGCAGCACCGGGCAGGCGTCCCCGCACCCCATGGAGACGATGACGTCGGCGACCCCGACGGTCTCGTCGGTCCAGGGCTTGGGGAACTCGTCGGCGATGTCGATGCCCTTCTCGGCCATGGCCTGCACGGCGGAGGGGTTGATCGACTCCGCGGGCGCCGACCCGCCGGAGAGGACATCGATGCGGTCACCAGCGAGGTGCCGCAGCCAGCCGGCGGCCATCTGGGAGCGGCCGGCGTTGTGCACGCACAGGAACAGCACGGTGGGGGTGTCGGACACGGACAGGCCTTCCATCTTCGCGATCGAGGTGAGGCGCTCGCGGGCGAACCGCTCCGCGAGCAGGGACACGTAGTCGAGGTAGTGCGCACCCGACAGCTTGCGCAGGGAGTCGTCGAGGTAGCGCTGGATGGTCTCGAGGTTGAAGGTGCCGTCGAACCCCTGCTGCAGCCGCAGGGCGGCTTCGGTCATCTGACGGCGCTGGCTCGGGGAGAGCTCCATGGTGGTCATGACATGCTCCGGTTGGGGGCGCCGCCGGGACCGGCGGACGTCTCAGGCGGCGTGGACGCTGGCGGCCAGGACCTCGATGCGGGCCGCGAGCTCGGTGTAGGCGGCCGCGAAGGCCTCCGGTCCGCCGTCGATCGGGTCGGGCACGCTCCAGTGCAGCGTCGGCGCGTCGAAGGGCACGCCCGCCTCGCGGGCGCGGTCGCACACCGACACGACCAGATCAGGCGCCCCCGCGACACCGTCGTACCCGCGTGGGCTGGCCGCGGAGAGGTCGATGCCGTGCCGGGCCGCCTCGGCGACCGCCAGCGGGTGGACCCGGTCGCGCGGCTCGGAGCCCGCCGAGCGGGCCGGGCGACCCGTGACCCGCTGCCACAGGGCCGCGGCGAGCTGCGAGCGGGCGGCGTTGTGCGTGCAGACGAACAGCACGTCACCCGCGGGAACCTCCACGGAGGGCAGCAGGGTCGCCAGCGCCCGCGGCTGGAGCCGCACGTAGCGACGCCGCGCGTCGCCCTGCGATGGAATGCGCGCGACGAGGTCGGCCTCCTCCAGCACCGTCAGGTGGAAGGCCACGAGGTTCGAGCCGAGGCCGGTGAGGCCTGCGAGCTCGGTGGGGGTGCGGTCGGACAGGCGCAGCGCATCGACGATGGCCAGGCGGTGCGGGTCGCCCAGCGCACGGTGCACGGCCGCCCGCTCCTCGAGCCGCGCTCCCGCGTCCTGCGCCACCGTCCAGTTCCTCTCAATCAGCGTTGAGGCAACACTAGTTGAGTTTCCTCGGCAGCGCAAGCCCTCCTGCCGCACCCCGGCCGCTCCTGGTCGCGGGGACTACGGTCGCAGGCACGATCAGGAGACGGTGATGCGCTTCCTCGACGGCCAGCCCCCGAGCCACGATCTCACCTACGAGGACGTGTTCCTGGTCCCGAACCGGGCGGCCTCCACCTCCCGGATGGACGTGGACCTCGCCACCTCGGACGGCAGCGGGACCACCGTGCCGCTCGTCGCCGCCAACATGACCGCGGTCTCTGGCCGCCGCATGGCCGAGACGCTGGCCCGCCGCGGCGGGCTGGCCGTGATCCCCCAGGACATCCCCGTCGACATCGTCGCCGACGTGGTCGCGGGCGTGAAGGCCTGCCACCCGGTGTTCGAGACCCCCATCACCCTCGAGGTCTCCGACACGGTCGGCGAGGCGCTGAACCTCCTCCCGAAGCGCTCACACGGCGCGGCGGTGGTGATCGACGACCGCCGCCACCCGATCGGCGTCGTGACCTCGGTGGACCTCGAGGGGGTGGACCGGTTCACCCAGGTCGGCACCGTGATGTCGTCGGATCCGAAGGTCATCAGCGACCGGATCACCGTGCGGGCCGCCTTCGACGAGCTCGCCGAGGTCCGGCACCGGCTCGCGCCGGTCGTGGACGACGAGGGGCGGCTGAAGGGCCTGTTGACCCGACCCGGGGCGCTGCGCTCCACGCTGTACCAGCCGGCGCTGGATGCGCACGGCCGGCTCCGGATCGCTGCGGCGCTCGGGGTGCGGGGTGACACCGCGGCGCGCGCCGCAGCCCTGCTCCAGGCCGGGGTGGACGTGCTCGTGCTGGACACCGCCCACGGGCACCAGGACCGGATGCTCGAGGCGCTGGCCACCGTGCGCGCGCTCTCGCCGACGGTCCCGGTGGTCGCTGGCAACGTCGTCACGCGCGAGGGGGTCCGGGACCTCGTCGACGCCGGTGCGGACATCGTCAAGGTCGGGGTCGGCCCCGGGGCGATGTGCACGACGCGGATGGCCACGGGCGTCGGTCGGCCACAGTTCTCCGCGGTGCTCGAGTGCGCCGAGGCGGCCGCCGAGGTCGGCGCCCACGTCTGGGCCGACGGCGGCGTCCGCCACCCCCGCGACGTCGCGCTGGCGCTCGCGGCCGGCGCGAGCAACGTCATGATCGGCTCGTGGTTCGCGGGGACCTCCGAGTCCCCCGGCGACCTGGAGCGCGACGCGGATGGGCGGGCCTACAAGGTCTCCTTCGGCATGGCCTCGGCGCGCGCGGTGGAGATCCGGACCAAGGGCGAGGACGCCTTCGAGCGGGCCCGCAAGGCCCTGTTCGAGGAGGGCATCTCCTCCGGTCGTCAGTACCTCGACCCGGCGCGCCCCGGCGTGGAGGACCTCGTCGACCGGATCGTGGCGGGGGTCCGCAGCGCCTGCACCTACGCCGGCGCGACCGACCTCGACAGCTTCGCCGACCGTGCCCGGGTCGGGGTGCAGACCCGCGCGGGCTACACCGAGGGCCAGCCCCTGCTGCGCGGCTGGTGAGACCGCCGGTCGCGGTGGGACCACAGCCTGCACCCGCCCGCCGTCGGTCCCGGCCAACCGGGACCCCCTCCCCTGCCCGGCGCGCACCACGGCGCGCAGGATGAGCGCCGGCGGGCAGGAGGCAGCGCCCGCAGGAGGAGAGCGCGATGTTCGGACGTCGCCGCGAGCGCACGCCCCGCCCCGTCACCTTCCAGCAGTGCGAGGACTGCGCCCACGACTTCGCCACCGGGGAGGGGCCGCGCTCGTGCAACTACGGCGAGTGCCCGTACCTGCCCGAGATCATGGACGTGCGCTGCCCGGACTGCCTCTACAACTTCTACACCGAGGACGGGAACCCGGCCTGCGGCGAGGAGCCGGACTGCACCTTCGCGCGCGAGGTCGCGCCGGCCCGCGTGGCCGCGCTGCGGGTCTGGCTGGAGACCGGACAGCTCCCGGCCGACGCGGGCTGACGAGCCGCCCTCAGGCGAAGATCTCGGCGATGCGGGTGACCGCGTCCTCGTCGAGCTGCTCGAGCGCGCCGAGCGCCTGCATGTTCTCGCGCACCTGCTCGACGCGGGAGGCGCCGGTGATGACCGTGGAGACGTTCGGGTTCGCCGCCGCCCAGGCGATGGCGAGCTGGGCCATCGTCACCCCGAACTCCTGCTCAGCGACCTCCTTGAAGCGCCGCAGCGCCGCGTCGTAGCGCCCGTCGGTGAGGCGCTTGCCGAGCCACTCGTACCCCTTCAGCGCGGCCCGGCTGTCCTCGGGGACCCCGTCGAGGTACTTGCCGGTGAGCAGGCCCGAGGCCAGCGGCGACCAGATCGTGGTCCCGAGGCCGATGTCGGTGTACAGCCGCGCGTACTCCTTCTCGACCCGCTCGCGGTGCAGCAGGTTGTACTGCGGCTGCTCGGTGATCGGCTTGTGCCAGCCGTGCCGGTCGGCGATCTCCCAGGCGCCGCGGATCTCCTCCGCGGTCCACTCCGAGGTCCCCCAGTACAGGGCCTTGCCGCGGTCGATCGCGTCCGACATGGCCCGGACGGTCTCCTCCAGCGGGGTGGTCGGGTCCGCCCGGTGGCAGTAGATGACGTCGAGGTGGTCGAGCCCGAACCGGTCGAGGGAGGCGTCGATCGCCTCCAGCAGGTACTTGCGGTTCAGGGTGTTGCGCGTGTGCGGCGTGTCGTGGATGCCCCAGAAGAACTTGCTCGTCACGAGGTACTCGTGGCGGCGCCAGCCGAGCTTGCGGATCGCGTCCCCCATGATCCGCTCCGACTCGCCGCCGGCGTACACCTCGGCGTTGTCGAAGAAGTTGACCCCGGCCTCGAAGGCTGCGGCCATGCAGTCCACGGCCGCGTCGACGTCGACCTGGCTCTTGAAGGTCACCCACGACCCGAAGCTGAGCGCGGAGACCTTCAGCCCCGAGTGCCCCAGGTGGCGGTACGGCATGTCCATGGTCGGCTCCTCGCGCGGGTCGGGTGGGAGGTGGCGGACCCGCGGTGTGGCGCGAGGCTAACGCCCCGCGCCGGTGGACTACCGTGCCGTCTACCGCCGGCCGACCGACCCGGACCACACGACCAGGAGCCGAGATGCGTTCCCGCTCGCCGAGGACCAGGACCGGATCGCGACGCACCGTGCCGCTCCGGCTCACCGCGGCGCAGCGCGACCGGTTGCGGGACCTGCTCGAGGACCCCGACACCTGGGTGCTCCGGCACGCCTGGGACGACTACCTCCTGGATGGTCGGACGGGGACGGTGGTCGATCCCGCCACGCTGACCCGCGACCACCTCGCCGCCTCGATCGCCTGGCTCGAGCAGCAGCGCCACCCGCTCTACCGCGCCCTGGAGGGGCGGGACCGGGCGCCGGACGGCTGGCTCGAGGCGCTCCCGCTCTACCGGCGGCTCGAGGAGCTCCTCGGGCACGGGACCCACCGCCGGCACGCCCCCTCGGTCAGCGCTCGAGCGCCGCGCTGAGCCGCCGGATCCCCTCGAGCCACCGGTCCCGGTCGGTGGCTCGCGCCCGCTCGTGCTCGCCCACCTCCGGGTGGGGCAGGGCCAGGAACCGCTGCTCTCGCAGCGCCGCCAGCGCCGAGGTGGCGACCTCGTCGGGGGGCAGGACCCGCCCGGCGGGGCGCACGGCCCGGCCGGCGAGCCCCGCGTCGGCCTCGGCGAGCAGCGCGGTGTCCACCCCCTGTGGGCACAGCGCCACCACCTCGATGCCCCGAGCGCCGTAGGTCACCGCGAGCCACTCCGCGAAGGCGACCGCGGCGTGCTTGGTGACGGTGTACGGGGCATCCCCGACCATCGTCAGCAGCCCCGCCGCCGAGCAGGTGTGGACGAAGGCCCCGCGCCCGCGGGCGAGCGCCGCGCCGATGCCGGCGGCCCCCGGTCACGATCGCGCTGCAGCCGTCGAGCTCCATCAGGGCACCTTCCGGTCGGTCCGGCCCGGGGCGCGGGGCGCCGGCGGCCGGCTCAGGTCAGCGGGAACAGCACGGCGAGCATCCACCCGAGCAGCAGCGCGGTCGCGAGCCCGCCCGCCCAGGGTCGCTGCAGCGGCGCCCAGACCACCGCGGCGACCGTGAGCAGCAGGGGGATCAGCGGCAGCAGGAGCACGAGGAAGCCGAGCGAGGGCACCACCGTGGCGGCGCCGCCGAGCCCGGCCGTGATCACGACCAGCACCAGCACGAAGCGCAGGGCCGCGCGCAGCCTGCGCTCCCCCTGCAGCGCGGTCGCCAGGGCGAGGCTCCAGGGCAGGGCGGCCAGGACGAACAGCGGGAGCAGCACCGCACGCTGGCCGACGGGCACCACCGGCAGCCAGGCCCGGGCCCCGAGCGCCGCGACGGCCAGGGCCAGCACGAGGGTGACGAGGACGGCCCACACGAGGTCCC
>JBKHEJ010000177.1:0-5830 GCA_046540855.1 Nitriliruptoraceae bacterium | reverse complement strand
GTGGCGGGCGAGGTGTGCGGCGGCGCGGACGGACGTCCCGGCCGTCGGTGTGCCCGCCGGCACCGGCCGCGCGGCACGCACGCCGCGGGCGGTGCGGGCCACCGGCACGAGCACCGGGGGTTCGGCGGTGGGGTCGTCGATGCTCATCTCACCTGCTCAGCGTCTCGGCCTCGAAACCGTGGTGGGCGATCTCGAGCTCCTCGGTCGGTACCTCGTCATCGGTGTTGGCCAGGGTGGGTCCGGTCCACTTGATCGGGATCGCGTCGTACACGCGCCAGGTCCGCAGGCGCTCCCCCTGGGAGCTGAGCAGGGTGATGCCGAGCGTCCCACGGGTGACCTTGCCGGTGCCGGCCGGGGTCGCACCCGCCGCCTCCTGGAACCACCCGAAGACCCGGTTGTCCACGGTGAGGCCACGCTTGAGGACCAGGTTCGGCCAGCTCATGCGGCCGGTGAGCTTGTGCTCGAAGCCGTTGACCCCACCCTCGGTGAAGGTCTCCACCTCGACCTCGACCTGCAGGCCCTGACACTCGGTGAAGCGGCCGACCTCGACGCCGTCGATCTCCACGAGGAACACGCCACGGTTGGCGCCTCCGAGCTGGAAGTGAGGATCCTTGGTGGCCACGGCTCAGCTCTCCTGTCGCCTGAGGGCACGGACCGAGGCGAGCAGGCGCGTCCGGTCACGGTGCTGCAGGTCCAGCAGGTCACCGAAGCTCCAGTGCAGGTGGTAGGCAAGCTCCGTCAGCTCCTCCCACAGCTGCTCGGTGGGGTAGCGCCTCATCCGGCCCCTCCCCCGCTGGAGCGGCCGACCTCCTCGATGCGGCTGCGACGGCTGCCCCGGGCCGGGGTCGGCTGGGTCTCACGGTCCTCGAGCGGTGGCGCCGCCGGCCGGGCCCCACCGGCCATGGAGCGAGCGGCCTCGGAGACCGGGGTCGCGCTCGCGGCGTCCCAGGCAGGGTCCGGCGCGCTCATCCGCGCCTCGTCGGTGTCCTGCTCGCGCGCTCCTGGCTCGGGGTGGTCACCACCGGCGGCCGCGCTGGCGATCGGCCCCTCGGCGAGCTGCGAGGGTGCCAGCGGGCTCGCCCCGCCACGCGCGGTGGCCAGCAGGCGCTCCACCTCGGCCGCGGTGCCGTAGTTCACGATCGCGTAGACGTCCTGGAGGTGGGCGAGGTCAGCGGCGAACAGCCCCTCGATGTCCCGGGGGCTCAGGCGCGTGAGCGACCCGAGCCGGGTGATGACCCGTGCGAGCACGATGACGGTGAGGTAGGGGTCGTCGGGGCCGGAGACCTTCGGGTCGTTGAGCGGCTCGAGCTCATCGCGTGCGGTCGCGAGCCGCATCGTGCCCTCGCGGTGCAGTCTCCCGTCCGCGTCGAGGAAGCCCTTCGGGAGGGTGAAGGGGAACTCCGTGCGCAGCTGCTGCATGCAGGCTCCAGGTGGGGGTGGTCAGGACCGGGTGAGCGCGCGGCGGCTCACCCGGTCCGGGCCGTCAACGGCCTAGGTGACGCGCTCGAGGTACTCGTGGGTGATCGTGACCTCCTCGATGACGACCTCGTCGCTGCCCGCGTCGAGGTCCGAGGCCGACCAGGAGCTGATCCAGGCCGACTCGAAGTTCCAGCGCCCGTTCTCCTCGCCGGCGGGGTCGAACATCACGATCGAGCCGTTCTTGCGCTCGACCGCGCCGTCCAGCACCGTCTGGTACCACTCGACGAGCGCGTTGTCCGCCGACAGGCCCCGGGTGAGGGTGATGTCCTGGTAGGTGATCCGTCCGGGCCGCTTGCGCGTGATGATGTCACCGTTGCCGAGCGTGTCCTGGAAGGTGACGACCTCGGCTTCGTAGCCGAGCCCGCTCACCCCGGTGAACCGCCCGATCTCCACACCCTCGACCTCGAGGGCGAACAGTGAGCCGAGATACTCCTGATCGTGGTCGTTCGCCATGTCCTGTTCCTGTCCTCGTCCTGCTGGGTCTCACGGGTTGGTGCGGGGATCGCCGCTCGCGGTGCTCGCGGCGACCCCCGGGCCGGCTGTTAGGCCGAGCTGTCCTTGATCTGGCTGATCCGGAAGATCACGAACTCGGCCGGCTTCACCGGCGCGATCCCGACCTCGACGATCAGCTTGCCCTCGTCGATGGACTCGGGCGGGTTGTTCTCCGCGTCGCACTTGACGAAGAACGCCTGGTCCGCGGTGGCGCCGAACAGGGCGCCGTCCCGCCACAGCCCGCGCAGGAACGCGCTGACGGTGCGCTTGACGCCCTCCCACAGCTTCTGGTCGTTCGGCTCGAACACGACCCACTGGGTGCCGTCCATGATGGCCTGCTCGACCATGTTGAACAGCCGGCGGACGTTGATGTAGCGCCAGTCGGTGTCCGAGGACAGGGTGCGCGCGCCCCAGACCCGGATGCCACGGGTGCCGAAGGGCCGGATGCAGTTGATCCCGATCGGGTTCAGCAGGCCCTGCTCGGCCTTCGTGATCGACCGCTCCACATCGAGGGCACCGCGGACGATCTCGTTCGCCGGCGCCTTCCACACCCCGCGGGTCTCGTCGACACGGGCCCACAGGCCGGCCATGTGCCCGCTCGGGGGGACGAGGATCTCGTCGTCACCGTTGGTCGGCACGGGGTTGGCGACCTTGATCCAGGGGTAGTACAGCGCCGCGAAGGCGGAGTCGTACATCGCGACGTCCGAGCGCCACTCCTTGATCTCCTGGACGCTCATCCCGGGCGGGGCGTCGAGGACCGCGACGCGGTTGGCCTGCGCCTCGCAGTGGTTGATCAGCGCGGTCTGGACCGACTTCCACATGCCGAGGTCGATCGTGCCGTCCTCCTTGGTGGCGGCGGTGACCAGATCCGGCACGAGGACCATCGTGACGTCGTCAGCGATGACGAGGCCGTTGATGCCCTGACGCTTCGTCTCGGAGCCGGCGAAGGCCGGCGCCTTGACCTCGACGGGCTCACGCGGGGCCGGCGTGACCGCGTAGGTCCCGGCCTTGGGCATCGCGAGGGTGAGGTCGAGGTCCTCGGTGATCTCCACCTTGGTGGCGACCTTGACCCGCTCGGAGGCCTCGTTGACGGCCGTGGCGACGTTGGTCGGGCCGTCGGTCAGGGTGAGGTTGGCGTAGCTCTCGATGACCACGCCGTCCTGCAGCACCGACAGGTCGAAGGCGGGCGTGGGCTCCTCGCCATCCTCCGCCTCGACCTCGGTCGGCTCGATGGAGATGGACAGCCCATCGGCGGGTCCGACCGACTCGAACTCCAGCACGCTGCCCAGCGCCCGGTCGGCCGCGGGCAGGCTCAGCTGGCCCGGCTCCTCGGACGCCCGGTTGTGCGGGATGCGGACGATGTAGCACACCGACCCACCGTTGAGGAACCACCCGTAGACGGCGTGGGGCAGCATGGCACCGGGGACGAAGCCGCCGTAGAGCGACTCGAACTGCTGCCAGTTGGTGACCAGGCGCGGCTTGAGGCCGTCCGGGTCGTTGGGATCGTCGTCGGGGGCCTTCTCCGTGAAGCCAACGAACGCGGCGATCGCGGTCGCACCGGCGGACAGCGAAGCGGAGCCGGACGGCACCTCCTCGATGTACACCCCTGGGGTCAGGTAGCTCGGCATGCGTTTCCTCCGAAGGAACTCGTGCGTCGGTCAGGTCCTGTGTCAGGTCAGGTCGTGCGTGGTCGTGGTGCTGGTCGTGATCACGACGGATCGCGGTCTGCGGCGCTGCAGCGACGACGATCGGTCGAGCCCTCGGACCGGGTCGACTCCGGGTGTGGCGCTCTCCTTGGCTCGGTGGTGGTCGGTCGAGGTCTGCGGTTCAGGGGGCCTGGACGGTCGTCTGGCCGGGGCTGGAGATGGTGATGACGCCCCCGTAGGCGCACTGCGCCTGGCAGGCGGAGGTCAGGGTCGGCTTGCCGCCGTAGGAGACGGTCGGAGAGCCGGGGGTCCAGGGCGCGGGGATGACCGGCACGCACGGCATCGGGGTGAGGACCCCGAGCGCGGCGGCCGTGGCGGAGGCCACCGTCGGGTTGCTCAGCGACGTGCACATCCCGAAGGGCATGATGTTCTTCAGGGGGATGTTGTCCATGACCGTGGCGGCCGGCATGGGGCCGCCGCTGACCCGGTTCTCCGGGGTCACGACGAGCGAGGCGGGCGCGACCCCGAAGGAACAGGTCAGCAGGGCTCCCATGGTCACGATCGGCGGCATCAGCGCGGCTCCTTGCTGAGCGGTCGGGGCCTCATGCGTCGCTCGCTACGTCGTCCTCGGGTGCCGGCTCCTCCGACGGGTCGCCCGACGGCTCGTCGACCTGCGGCGGTAGCGGCTCGACCCGCTCGATGTCGGCGGTGCCAGCCACGAAGGATCCGGTCATGGCGTCCTGGCCGGGGAAGACGAGGACGCAGACCACGTCACGGTCGCCATCGGTGTTCCAGCCGTCGAAGGTGGGCAGGAGGTAGCTGACGAAGACCCCATCGTCGAGGGTGAGGTCGAGCGTCGACTCCAGCTCGGTGAGGCAGGCGCCGTCCGCCCAGGCGGCCACCGCCTCGGCCCCGGGGTAGCTGTCGTCGGGGTGCTGCACGACGCCGAACACCTCCTGGGTGTGCGGCTCGTCGCAGGGCACCACCGGTAGGTCCGACACCTCGCCCGTCAGCTCCGGCGCCGGGGCCAGGCAGTCACCGGCCTGCAGCTCGAACACCGAGGCCGTGCCGGCGTTGACGACCGTGCCCTCGGCGTCGCGGAGCTCCTCGTCGCTACAGGCCGTCAGCATGACGACCGCACCCAGCGCGAGCGCGAACGACCGGCGCAGCCGCCGCGGCCCGCGCGGGACCGGGACCGTGGCCCCCGCTGCCCCTGCTCCCACGGATCCGGTACGACGCATCGAGCTCCCCATCGCCTTGCACTGTCAGCAGGCCCCCCAGCCGGCCCACCTCGAGCGTGGAAGGCTCCCTCTCGCGGCATCGCCCGGGGGCAGATCGCCACGTGGGAGGGCCTCTCAGGATCGGTGTGGGGTGCGATTCTGTGGTCAGGGTTACCTACGGTGACGGGAGGATAGAAGGTCACCCCCGCTCAGCGCTACCCGAAGTTGTGCTCGCGGTCCTCAGCCGGGCGCGGCCCGTCGGTATCGCGTGCGACCATCCCGGCAGGAGCGCTCACCGACGGCGCGTGCCCTTCAACCGCAGCTTCGCGGCCGCAGCCGCCTCCTCGTGGCCGCTCGCGGCAGCCTGCTCAAGGAACCGTCGGCCCTCCCGTGCCCGCTGAAGGCGCTCGAGCAGGACGCCGAGGCTGACGGCCGCCATGGGCGCGATGTCGGGGTGGCCGCTGTCGATCGCGGCCCGGTAGAGCTGCTCGGCCTCCCGACGCCGGCGCTGCCGTTCCAGGAGCCAGCCGAGGTTGAACGCCGCCATGGGAGCCGCGTCGGGATGCTCGCTGTCCACGGCGAGCTGGTAGTGGTCGATGGCCTCCTCGACGCGCTTGGCCTGCTCGTGCAGCCAACCGAGGTTGAAGGCGGCCAGCGGCGAGGCATCGGGATGGCCGGCGACCAGCGCCTGGCCGTAGGCGGTCGCCGCCTCCTCCCCCTGCCCGGCGACCTCCAGGATCCCGCCGAGGTGGAACCAGGCGAGCGGGGTGAGGGAGGCGCCGCTCGCCTCCGCGGCGAGCCGGTAGGCCGCGATCGCGTGCTCGGTCCGGCTGTGGCGCTCGTGCAGGATGCCGAGGTGGAGCGCGGCGGCCACGGCAGCCTCCTCGGCCCCGGGCACCGCCCGCCGCGCGGCCAGGCGTTCCCAGGCGCGCTGGGCCTCGGCATCCTCGCCGGCTCGCAGCAGGCCCCGGCCGAGGGTGAGCACGTCGCCGG
>JBKHEJ010000176.1:0-5836 GCA_046540855.1 Nitriliruptoraceae bacterium | reverse complement strand
GTCCGGACCGTGCGGATGCGGGTCTGCGGTCCGTCCTCGCCCGGTGGGACGGGTGGCTCGCTGCCGGCCTGCACGAGCGCTTCCGTCGGGACGCCATCGTCACCTCCATGACGGGAGCGGCCCGCCGCACCCACCAAGAGCTCGACGCCGCCTCGAGCCTGCCGCCGCCAGCAGCGAACCGGATCGCGCGGCATCTGGTGCTGAGCGCGGCCACCGCGGGCCACGACGCCACCGCGGTGCTCTCGTCCGTCCACGCTCCGGCGCTCGTCCTCGCCGGTGGTCGCGACGAGGTGGTCCACCCAGCGCGCAGCCTCGCGCTGGCACGCGCGCTGCCGAACGCGACCATCGAGGTGTTCGAGGACCTCGGACACGGCTTCCCCGAGCAGGCGAGGGGACCCTTCCAGGCCCGCGTCGTGCGCTTCCTCGAGGAACCCGCCGGCCGTGACGGCCCGCCCGCGACGTGAGCCTGGCCGCAAGGTGACGGAAGGGTCGGAAGGCGGTATGGGAGGTGGGAGGAGGCGGTGAGGGGAGGTGGGGCCGGGGGCAGCGGGCGACGGAGCGGACGGTGGCGGCGCAGCGCAGCCGGCATCGGTCCCAGAACGGCGCTCCTGCGCTCGGTGACGGCGCGACGACGTGGAACCTGCGGTGCGGTCCGGGCCGGAGAGGGACACGCGCGCGCCGGATCGGAGCCGGGCGGACAGTAGGCTCACCGCCATGGATCACCTCGTCATCGTCACCGGCGGCTCCTCAGGGATCGGGCACGCGCTGCTCGCGACCGCTCCCGGAAGCTCGCACCGCATCACCGTCAGCCGGCGGGCAGCTGAGGACGTCGCACCCGGCTACCTCGAGGCGGACCTCGCCGACCCGAGCGCCTGGGAACGCGTCGGTCACGTGATCGACGCGGTCGCCACCGAGCGCGAGTGGCGCCGGATCACCCTGCTGCAGGCCGCCGGGACGCTGGAACCGATCGGTTTCGCGGGCGAGGTCGACCCGCTCGCCTACGAGCGCAACCTGCTCCTGAACGCGGTCGCGCCGCTCGCCCTCGGGCACCGCTTCCTCGCCGCGGTCTCGCACCTGCGCTGCCGCCGGGAACTCGCCATCGTGACCTCCGGAGCCGCCGAGAAGGACTACGAGGGGTGGTCGTCCTACGGGGCCGCCAAGGCTGCCGTCGACCGGTGGGTCGCCACCGCCGCAGCCGAGCAGGCACGTCGCGGCGGGACGCGGGTCCTCGCGCTCAACCCCGGCACCACCGCGACCCCCATGCAGGACCTGATCCGCACCATGGACCCCCGTGACTTCCCGCAGGTCGAGCGGTTCCGGCAGCGCCACGCCGAGGGGCGGTTGGCCGACCCGCTCGCGGTCGCGGAAGCCTGTTGGGCTGCCCTGGATGACGAGACCGTGCCCGCCGGGAGCAAGGTCGATCTCCAGGCACGGCTGCGGTGAGGCACGGCCCTGGCGGAGCCTCGAGCCACCGAGCACCCTGAGCACACCGAAGGACCGCGATGCGTCCCGCGCTCGATGACATCCGGATCGTGGAGCTCGCGGCCATCGGCCCGGCGCCCTACGGGGTGATGCTGCTGGCCGATCTCGGCGCCGAGGTGATCCGCGTCGATCGGGTCGCGGCCGCTCGCGGGCAACCCGGTGCCGAGGCGTCGATGGTGGGTCTGTCCCGCAACCGACGCTCGATCGCCGTCGACCTCAAGCAGCCTGCGGGCGTCGAGGTGGTGCGGCGGCTCTCGCGCTCGGCGGACGTGCTCGTCGAGGGGTTCCGGCCGGGGGTCGCCGAGCGGCTCGGTGTCGGACCGGATGAGCTACGCGCCGATCACCCCGGGCTGATCTACGCCCGGGCCACCGGCTGGGGGCAGGAGGGGCCGTTGGCCTCCCACGCCGGCCACGACCTCGACTACGCCGCGGTCGCCGGAGCCCTGCACGGCATCGGGGATCCCGACCAGCCACCCCCACCGCCCATCAACTACCTGGCGGACTTCGCGGGCGGTGGGGCGTTCCTGGCGATCGGGGTGCTCGCCGCCATCATCGAACGGCAACACTCCGGTGAGGGACAGGTGCTGGACGTGGCCATGCTGGACGGCACGGCGTCCCTGACGGCGTTCCTGCACGGGTTGCGGCAGCTGGGTGCGTGGTCGACCGAACGAGGGGGCAACCTGCTCGACGGTGCGGCGCCCTTCTACCGGACCTACCGCTGCGCGGACGGTCGGTTCCTGGCCGTCGCGGCCCTCGAGCCGCACTTCCACGCCGAGCTGTGCCGTCGCCTGGGCCTCGACCCGGCGCGGTGGCAGCAGCACGATCCGGCCCGGTGGCCCCAGCAGCGCGCGGCCCTCGCCGAGATGTTCGCGCGCCGGTCCCGGGACGAGTGGGTGGAGCAGCTCGGCGGCGAGGACACCTGCGTCGCACCCGTCCTCGACCTCGAGGAGGCGCCGCAGCACCCGCACAACCGGGCCCGCAGCACCTTCGTCGAGGTGGACGGGGTGACCCAGCCGGCACCCGCTCCGAGGCTCACCCGGACGCCGGGGTCGGTCCGCCGTCCTGCACCCGGGTTCGGGGAGCACACCGACGAGGTCCTCGCGACGCTGGGCTACGAGGCGGACGAACGCGATCGCCTGCGGGAGGCCGGGGCGATCGCGTGAGCGCACCCCGCTGACGCTCCCGCCGCTCGACGGCCGTGAGGCGGCGGCCGGCGTGGTGCGGTGGTGGCCCACTGCTGGGGTGGGTGGCGGCCGTGTGGCGGTGGTGATGGCGGCTGCGGTGGTGGCCACTGCTGGGGTGCGTGGTGGGTGGCGGTGTCGGGGTAACGGCGGTGGTGATCGCGCGCTGACGCCGGGACGGGGGAGGCCGGAGTGCCGTGGGTGCCGGTCTACGTCCCGCCGTCGTCGGCGGCGTCGTCGTCCGTGGTGCCGTCGTCCCCCCCGGCACCGTCGTCACCGTCGTTCCCGCGGTCGGTCCCGGTGTCGTCGCCGGTGTCGTTGTCGCCGTCGTTGCCATCGTTGCCGGTGCCGGTGCCGTCGTCACCGCCGTCGTCACCGCCGTCGTCACCGCCGTCGTCACCGCCGTCATCGGGGTCGGGGCCGCCGTCGTCGCCCTCCTCCTCCGGGTCGGACGCGCCGGTGTCCTCGTCCGGGTCGGTGTCGGTCCCCTCGTCGTCGGTGCCGTCGTCGGTGCCCCCATCATCCTCGCTGCCGTCGTCTGCGTCATCGTCGGTGTCCGACCCGGGGTCGGGCTCCGGCAGCACCTCGACGCAGCGTCGTCCCTGGAAGTCGACCGGCTCGTCGAGCACCTCGGGCAGACGGCCCTCTTCGTCGGGGCCGTCGGGCAGCGGGCCGTACTCGAAGCCGGGTGGGCACGGCTCGAGCTCCGGCTTGATCTCCACGCACGGCCGGCCCTCCTCGTCGGTGAGGTCGAGGAGGATGTCCGGGAAGAAGCCGTCCTCGTCGGCCGCGGCGGGTGGCTCCGCGAACCGGTAGCCCTCGGGGCACTCGACCTGCTCCGGCTCGCCGTCGTCGAACTCGAGCGCGGATGGGGTGAAGGCGCGAGCTTCCAGACCCTCGGTCGCCTCTGCCATGAACCGCCCCCACACCGGCGCGGCGAGCGCGCCACCGGTGACCACCTCGGCCTCGATGGGCCGGTTGTCGAGGTTGCCCATCCAGACCGCGGTCGACAGCTGCGGGATGTAGCCCGCGAACCAGGCGTCCCGGCCCTCGTTCGTGGTCCCGGTCTTGCCCGCGATGGGCCGGTCGTCGAGCCGGGCCTGCTGCCCGGAGCCGGTCCGCACCCCCTCCTCCAGCACCTCGGTGACCGCCCGTGCGACCTGGATGTCCATGGCCTGGGTCTCGTTGGGGAAGGGGGCGTGGATCGTCCGGCCGTCGCTGTCCTCGACCCGGGTGACCAGCCGAGGTCGCACGTGGAACCCCTCGGCGGCGAAGGTCCCGTAGGCGCTGGCGATCTCCAGCGGGCTGAAGCCGTCCTGGCCCAGGGTCAGGCCTGCCAGCGGTCGCATCGCCGGCCCCCGCGCACGCTCGGTGTCGAACACCTCGTCGCTCGCGTCCCGCGGCAGGCCGGCCCGGCCTGCGGCGTCGATCACGGCTTCGCGGCCGAGCTCCTCCTGCATGAGCACGTAGACGGTGTTGGTCGAGGTCGCGGTGGCCTGCCGGACGCTCTGCTCCCCGAAGGTGGCGTCGTCGTAGTTGCGGATCGGGGTCGCCGTGTCCTCGAGCTCGAGCGAGGCCGGAGCGGGGAAGCGCGTGTCGGGGGAGCGGCCGGCCTCCAGGAAGGCCTGGAGGGTGAAGGCCTTGAACACCGAGCCCACCTGGCGGACGGACCGGATCGCGGTGTTGAAGGGCTGCTGCGTGCTGTCGGGCCCCCCGACCAGCGCGCGCACCCCGCCGTCGGCCGGGTCGATCGTGACGAGCGCCCCGGTGTCGGTGGGGCCGGTCTCGACCGCCTCGGTGACCACCCGCTGAGCGATCGCCTGCAGGCGGCTGTCCAGCTCGGTGTGGATCCTCAAGCCCCGGAACAGCTGGCCTTCGGAGAACTCCGGGTGGTCGGCCAGCTCGCGGCGGACCGCGTCGAGGTAGTAGGCGTTCGGCCCGCGGGCGGTGAGCCGCCGCGGGCTGACCTCTGGCAGCCCGGCTGCGAGCAGGGCGTCGGCCTCGCTGCGGGTGAGCGCTCCGGTCTCGACCATGCCCTCGAGCGCGAACCGTCGTCGCTCGTCGGCGCGGGTCGGGTTGTCGACCGGATCGAGGTTCTCGGGCGAGGCGATGATGCCGGCCAGGGTCGCTGCCTGGTTGACGTCGAGCTCGCTGGCGGGGACGTCGAAGTAGGCCTGGGAGGCGGCCTCGATCCCGTAGGTTCCGCGGCCCCAGTAGATGGTGTTGAGGTAGAAGCCGAGGATCTCGTCCTTCTCGTAGGCCCGCTCGAGCTTGATGGCCAGGGCGGCCTCCTCGACCTTGCGTCGGTAGGTCAGTTCCGGGCTGAGCGCGGCGTTCTTGATGTACTGCTGGGTGATGGTCGAGCCCCCCTGCTGGATCTCGCCGGCGCGCACGTTCGTGAACAGCGCCCGGGCGATCCCGGTGAGGGAGATGCCCCGGTGCTCGTAGAAGCCGCGGTCCTCTGCGGCGACGACCGCTGCGGGGACGTGCGGGGGCAGGGTCTCGATCGGGACGTCCTCGCGGGTGAGCTCGCTCGCGAGCGTCCCGATCTCCTCGCCGTCGCGGTCGAACACCAGCGAGGTCCGGGCATCGATGTCGTCGGGCAGGGGCACCGTGGAGAACAGCAGGTAGAAGCCGAGCAGACCGCCCGCGGCGACCAGGACGAGCGGGACGACGAGCAGCAGCACGAGGACCCGGCGCCAGCGACGCCGGGGGCGCTCGGCGCGGGGCGCCGGCGTGCGGGCTGTGGCCATCGTCGTTCGTCCTCACCCGTCACCTGACGGCTCGACCGGTCCCGAGCGGACCAACGCGCGACGGTACCGGCGCGGGTTCGCGCGACGGCCGAGGCTCTCCGACCGCCGGTCGGTGGCCACGCCGGTGCACGCTGGGCCTCGCCGGTGGACGCTGGGCCTCGCCGGTGCACGCTGGGCCCCGCCGCTGCACGCTGGGGCTGTCGGTGGACGCCGGGCCCGGCCGTGCGTCCACCGGGCTGGTGGCCGTGGCGCCCGACGGACAGCGCAGGGCCCGCCGCGCGGGCGGGCCCTGTCACCGCGTCGCAGCGGTCGGCTCAGAAGGCGCTCTCCGGCACCCCCATCAACGCTCCGTCCTCCTCCGCGGCGACCTGCGCCCGCAGGCCTACCTTCGGCAGCACCGATCGGGCGAAGTACCGCGCC
>JBKHEJ010000175.1:0-5899 GCA_046540855.1 Nitriliruptoraceae bacterium | reverse complement strand
GACGCTACCGGGGAGGCGCCGTGGCTCCCACTACCCTCCCCGCCCCGACCGGCGAGGTGCGGGGCCGCCCGCCGACGCCGCCGCTGCCAGGTGGTCCCACATGCCCGCACCCGAGCTCGATCCCGACCAGCGCCGTGCGGCGCTCGACAAGGCCGCCTCGGCGCGCCGGACGCGAGCCGACCTCAAGGCCCGGCTCAAGGCCGGTGAGGCCAGCCTCGTCGAGGCCCTCAGCAGCGACGACGAAGCGGTCCGCAACCTCAAGGTCAGCGAGCTGCTGGCCGCGCTGCCCCGCGTGGGGCCGATCACGGCGGCAGCCTGGATGCAGCGGCTGGGCATCGCGCCCTCACGCCGGGTGCGTGGGCTCGGACCCCGGCAGCGCGAGCGGCTCCTCGACGCCTTCCCGGAGCACTCGTGACCCGCGGTCGTGGCCTGGTGGTCGTGCTCGCCGGACCCTCCGGGGTCGGCAAGGGCACGGTCCACGCGCGCGTGCGGGCGGCGCTCGAGGACGCGGTGCTGTCGGTCTCGGTCACGACCCGCACACCCCGTCCGGGTGAGGTCGACGGCGTCGACTACCACTTCGTCACGCCCGCGAGGTTCGAGGAGCTCGCAGCCAGCGGCGCCCTGCTGGAGTGGGCCAGCTACGCCGGGCACCGGTACGGGACCCCCTGCGAACCCGTCGCCGCGGCGACGGCCGCCGGCCACGTCGTCCTGCTCGACATCGAGGTGCAGGGCGCCCTGCAGGTGCGCGACCACGACCCCGACGCGCTGCTGGTCTTCCTCCGCCCCCCGAGCCTTGCGGAGCTGGAGCGTCGGCTGCGGGGGCGCGGGACCGAGGACGACGACGCGGTGGCCCGGCGCCTGGCCCGGGCCCGTGAGGAGCTGGCCGCAGCGCACCGGTTCGACGTCCAGGTCGTCAACGACGACCTGGACCGGTGCGTCGCCGAGGTGCTCGCGCACATCGCAGCGGCACGCCGCGGATCCGACCGCTGATGCCGGCTCGTGCCACCGCCACCGCCGCCGCGGTCCGGTCCGGGCGGTGCCGTCGGCGCGGTCAGGACTGGGCCAGCGGGGCGTGCGCCGCCGCCGGGTCGGAGATCTCGAACATCTCGCGGGCCGCGAACCCGGCCGCCGCGGCGACGAGGTTGGAGGGCACGGCCCGACGCCGGCGCTCGTAGGCCGCGACCTCGAGGTTGTACAGCCGCCGGGCCGCGGCGATGCGGTCCTCGGTCTCGACCAGCTGCCGCTGCAGATCGCGGAAGACCGCGTCGCTCAGCAGCTGCGGGTAGGACTCGGTGATCGCCAGCAGGCTCGAGAGCTGCTGGGTCAGCACGTCCTCAGCGCGGGCCTGCTGGTCGATCGGGACGGTGGTCGGGCGCGCGGCGATCGCCGCCGCCCGCGCCTCGCTCACGCGGTCGAACACCGCCTGCTCGTGCCGTGCGTACCCCTGCACGGTGGCCACGAGGTTCGGCACCAGATCATGGCGGCGTTGCAGCTCGCCCTCGACGTTGGCCCAGGTCGCGTCCATCGACGCCATCTGGGCGACGAAGCGGTTGTAGGACACGATCAGGAGCGTGATGAGCACGACCAGCACGCCCACGCCAGCCAGCACGGCTTCCACGTCACCGCTCCTCGTCGCGTTGGCCCCCGCCCTCCGGCTGCAGGTCGACCTCCTCGGGGAGGTCGAGCTGGCGCCAGAAGGCGGCCGGCACCGACCGGAGCAGGCGCGCCAGGTCCTGCACGATCGCGGGGTAGGTCTGCGCGATGCCGACCAGGGACCGGTCCCGGTGCGAGGGCGCACCGGACAGCACGAGCAGGTCGTCGCTGATCTCGATGCCGCGGCCACGGTACGCCTCGGCGAGCAGCTCCTGGACCTCGGCGTCGAGCAGGGTGATGGTCAGGGCCGGGTCCGATCCCTGCACCTCGAAGGCGCGGTTGAAGGCGTCGGACTCCACCTGGGTCCCGTCGCGGGTCAGCCCGATGCGGTCCAGCAGGTCGGCGGCGAGCACCCGGATGCTGCGGTGGGCGTGCACGGGCAGCTGGCACAGCACGACGAGCTCCTCCCGACGCTCGTAGCCGGAGGACCGCCGGCGGTTGCTCCCCGTGCGCCGTCGGCCCTGCTCGTACCACCACCGGAAGCAGGCGACCTGGCAGGTCGCGACCGTCCCGCCGAGCTGGAGCTCGAGGGGGCCACCGACGGCGTGCTCGATGCCGTAGCGCCGATCACCACGCGGCGTCGCCGCGAAACGGCCTGCCAGCAGCTCCAGGGTGATGCCGGCCGGCCACGCCTGCCGGTGCCAGCCGGGGTAGCGCTCGACCAGCTGCCCGAGCGAGGCCACCACCGCCCGCTCCCGCCGCCGCCGTCGGACCTCGAAGCCGATGCCGACCGCCACGACCAGCAGGAGCAGCAGCCACGACGGCGGGCGCGGTCCGAGCGCGGTCGCGATCGTCTGCAGCCCGGGCACGCCGCCTCCTCGCTCGCCGCCGGCCGGCGGGGCCGGTACCGCTCGGCAGGCTAGTCGAGGCCGCGGTCGCTACCCTCGGCAGCCGGACCGGCGCGCGGGACACCGTGACGCCCTGCTGCCACCCGCGCACGGAGGGGACGACCATCGCACGCATCGACGACCTGATGGACAAGGTGGAGTCACGCTTCCACCTCGTGCACCTGTCCGCCAAGCGGGCGCGGGAGATCAACGGCTACTTCGCCCAGCTCGGCGAGGGCATGGGCGCCTTCGTGCCGCCGCTGCTGACCACGAGCACGAACAAGCCGCTGTCGATCGCGCTCGAGGAGATCGCGCAGGGCAAGATCGAGGTCGCGGCGCCACGCGAGCCGGTGGCGGTGCCCGAGCCCGAGGACGAGCCGGCCTGACCGTGGACGTACCTGCGCCGTCCGGCCGCACGCTGCACGGGCGGCGTGTCCTGCTCGGCGTCACCGGCGGCATCGGGGCGTACAAGGCGGCCCTGCTCGCCCGCCACCTCGTTCAGGCCGGCGCGGACGTCAAGGTCGTGCTGACCCGTGGCGCGACCCGGTTCGTCGGCGCCGCGACCTTCGAGGGGCTCACCGGCAACGCGGTGCGCACCGAGGTGTGGGAGGACATCGCGGGCTCCACCCACGTCGCTCTCGGCCGTGACGCCGAGGTGGCGGTCGTCTACCCGGCGTCCGCCCACACCCTCGCCAAGCTCGCCGGTGGCCTGGCGGACGACCTGCTCACCACGACGCTGCTGGCCGCCACCTGCCCGCTCGTGCTCGCCCCGGCGATGCACACCGAGATGTGGCAGCACCCGGCGACCCAGGCCAACGCTGCCACCTTGACCGAACGCGGCGCGGTGCTCGTCGGCCCGGCCGACGGCCCGCTGATGGGCGGCGATGCCGGGCCGGGGCGTCTCGTCGAGCCCGAGGAGGTGCTCACGACCCTGCGGCGCGTGCTCCACGCGCGCCCCGGGGCAGATGACGTCCCGGGGCGGGCGGACCTCGCGGGGGTGCGTGTGCTCGTCACCGCCGGCGGGACCCGCGAGCCGATCGACCCGGTGCGCTACCTCGGCAACCGCTCCAGCGGCCGCATGGGGTTCGCGCTCGCCGAGGCCGCCGCCGCCCGGGGCGGCGAGGTGGTGCTCGTGGCGGCGCCCACCGAGCTCGCCACCCCGCTCGGGGTCGAGCGGGTGGACGTCACGACCGCCCGGGAGCTGCACGCGGCGGTGCTCGCCCGTGCCGACGCGAGCGAGGTCATCGTCAAGGCCGCCGCGGTCGCCGACTTCCGACCCGAGCGGGCCGCCCCGACGAAGCTGAAGAAGGAGGCCGGCGCCCCCTCGCTCACCCTCGTGCCGAACCCGGACGTGCTCGCTGAGCTCGGGCAGCGCCGTGGGACGGCCGTGACCCCCGTGCTGGTCGGCTTCGCCGCGGAGACCGACGCGGTCGAGGAGCACGGTCGCGCCAAGCTCGCCGCGAAGCGGGCGGATCTGCTGGTGGTCAACGACGTCTCCTCGCACGACGCCGGGTTCGAGGTCGCGACCAACCGCGTCGTCGTGCTCGACCGCGACGGGGGCCACGAGGCGCTGCCCTTCGGGACCAAGCGGGAGGTGGCCGACCGGATCTGGGACCGCATCGTCGCCTGGCGGCGGACGCACCCCGGCTCCTGAACCACCGCGCCACGTCCGGGGCCTGGGGCGAGGGCGCGAGCGGGCGCCGCAGCCACGGACCCCCTGCCGGCTACCCTCCCCGCCGCCCGCCTGCCCGAAGGGTCCGACGCCCGCTGTCGCCCGATCCGCGCCGGCGTCCGCCACCCGCTGCCTCGAGGAGCGACCTGTGCCGTCCCGCTACCTGTTCACGTCCGAGTCCGTGACCGAGGGTCACCCGGACAAGATGGCCGACCAGATCTCCGATGCGATCCTCGACGCGATCCTCGCCGAGGACCCCTCGGGCCGCGTCGCCTGTGAGACCCTGGTCACCACCGGGCAGGTCATGGTGGTGGGCGAGATCACGACCCAGTGCTACGTGGACATCCCGCGGGTGGTGCGCGAGACGATCCTGTCGATCGGCTACGACTCCCACGACATGAGCTTCGACGGGCTGACCTGCGGGGTCTCGGTCGCGATCGACGAGCAGTCCCCCGACATCGCCCAGGGCGTGGACCACGCCTACGACAGCGCCGAGGACGACCCCTACGGCCTGCAGGGTGCCGGTGACCAGGGGATGATGTTCGGCTACGCCACCGACGAGACCCCGGAGCTGATGCCGCTGCCGATCCACCTCGCCCACCGCATGGCGGAGCGGCTCACCGAGGTCCGCAAGTCCGGGGAGCTGCCCTACCTGCGGCCCGACGGCAAGACCCAGCTCACCATCGTGTACGAGGGCGGCCGTCCGGTCGCGGTCGACGCGGTCGTGCTGTCCACCCAGCACCGGGCGGAGATCGACCTCGATGCCTTCCTGCGGCCCGACGTCGAGGCCAAGGTCATCCGGCCGCTGCTGCCGGACGACATCGACACCTCGAACGTGCGCATCCTCGTCAACCCCACCGGCCGCTTCGAGATCGGCGGGCCGGTCGCCGACGCGGGCCTGACCGGACGCAAGATCATCGTGGACACCTACGGCGGGATGGCCCGGCACGGTGGTGGTGCCTTCTCCGGCAAGGACCCGTCCAAGGTCGACCGCTCCGGGGCGTACGCCACCCGGTGGGTGGCCAAGAACATCGTCGCTGCCGGGCTCGCCGCGCGCGCCGAGCTCCAGGTCGCCTACGCCATCGGGGTCGCGAACCCGGTGAGCCTGAACCTCGAGACCTTCGGGACCGAGCAGGCCGACCCGGACGCGATCCTGCGTGCGGTGCGGGAGGTGTTCGACCTGCGTCCCGCCGCGATCGTCGACGCGCTGGACCTGCGGCGTCCGGGCTACCGCAGGACCGCCGCCTACGGCCACTTCGGCCGCACCGGGGACCGTTTCACCTGGGAGCGGACGGACCGTGCCGACGCGCTGAAGTCCGCCGTCGGCGCCTAGCCGGTGCCCCGGCTGGCCCGGGTCGTCGTCGAGGTCGCCCCCCTCCACCTCGACCACCCCTTCGACTACCGGCTCGACGCGGACGTCGAGGTGGCGGTCGGCCAGCGGGTCCTGGTGCCCTTCGCCGGGCGGCGGGTGCGCGGCCTGGTCGTCGACCTGCCGAGCGAGAGCGACGTCGCTTCGGACCGGCTGCGCCCCGTCGCGCGGGTGCTCGGGCCGCACGTGTGGGTGACGCAGGACGAGCTCGCGCTGCTGCGGTGGGCGGCGGACCGGTTCGGAGCCCCCCTCGCCGACGTGCTGCGGCACGCCCTGCCGGACCGCACCGTGGACGTCGAGCGGCGGGCCGCCGAGGCCGGCTGGTTCCCGCCCGGCAGCGGTGCCCGCCCGAGCGGGGGTCCACCGCCCGATGCGGGT
>JBKHEJ010000174.1:0-5914 GCA_046540855.1 Nitriliruptoraceae bacterium | reverse complement strand
CCCCCCGGCGATGCGGGCCGACCCGGTCCGGCCGGGCTGGTGGCCCGTCAGACCCGCGGGACCCGTCAGACCGGCTGGATCGGGTACCCGGCCTCCTCTAAGACGGCCGTCAGCTCCGCCACGTGCTGCTGACCGCGGGTCTCGAGCTCGAGCACCACCTCCACCTGCCCGAGCGCCAACCGGTGCTCGAGCCGGTGGTGCGCCACCCCGACCACGTTGGCGCGCTGCGCCGCCACCAGCGACAGCAACCTCGACAACGCCCCCGGCGCGTCGGAGACCCGGGTCCGAAGCGTCGCGTACCGGCCGACCGCGGCGAGCCCGCTGGTGACCAGGTGCTGGAGCACGAGCGGGTCGATGTTGCCGCCCGACAGGGTCGCCACGATCGGTCCCGGTCCGGTCGCCCGGCCGGCGAGCAGCGCGGCGGTGGCAGCGGCACCGGCCGGCTCGACCACGAGCTTGGCGCGTTCCAGCAGGTGCACCACGGCGCTGGCGAGTTCCTCGTCGGTGACCGTGACCACCTCGTCGACCAGCGCCTCGACGTGGGCGAGGGTGAGCTCGCCCGGCCGCTTGACCGCGATGCCGTCCGCGATCGTGGTGGCTCGTGGCACCTGCAGCGGGTGCCCGGCCTGCAGCGACGGCGCGAAGGAGGCGCAGCCCGCTGCCTGGACCCCGATGAGACGGACGTCGGGCCGCAGGGCCCGCAGCGCGACCGCCACCCCCGACAGCAGTCCACCCCCACCGAGACAGACCACCACCGTGGCGAGCGTCGGCACCTGCTGGGCGAGCTCGAGGCCGAGCGTCCCCTGCCCCGCGATGATGTCCGGATGGTCGAAGGGGTGGACGAAGACGGCATCCTCCTCCTCGGCGAAGGCGTGAGCGGCGGCGAGGGCGTCGTCGAAGGTCTCGCCGACGCTGCGGACCTCGGCGCCGTAGCCGATCGTCGCGTCGAGCTTCGGCAGCGGCGCCTCGACGGGCATGAACACCGTCGCCCGCACCCCCTGCAGGCTCGCGGCCAGCGCCACACCCTGGGCGTGGTTGCCGGCCGAGGCGCACACGACCCCCCGGGCCCGGTCGGCCGGCGAGAGCTGCGAGATCCGGTTGTACGCGCCCCGGATCTTGAACGAGCCCGTGCGCTGGAGGTTCTCGCACTTGAGCCAGACCTCGGTCCCGACCCGCTCGGTCAGTGCCCGCGACCGCTGCACCGGCGTGCGGTGGACCACGCCCTCGATGCGTGCGGCGGCCGCCTCGACCGCGGCGAGGTCCACCAGCTGCACGCCGCCTCCCTCCCTCGCGGATCGGGCAGTTTGCCCGCCTCCGAGCCTAGTGAGGCGACCGGCCCTCGCCGGCCGGTGGGGCGAGCGCCGCTTGCCGGCCCCAGCGGTGACCACCACTTGCCGGCCCCAGCGGTGACCACCACTCGCCGGCCCCCGCGGCGACCGCCACTCGCCGGCCCCAGGGGTGACCGGCGCGGTCACTCCGGCCAGCTGTCAGCGATCCGCCCGAACACCTCCTCGAGCTCCGCGCCGTGCATCCAGTCGTTCATGCCCGACCAGAAGGTGCCGGCGCCCACCGCGGAGGGCATCAGGTCGGACGCGTCGAAGCGGGCGGTGCCCTGCTCGAGGGCGCTGAGCACCGTCTCGGCCGACAGCGCCACGACCGGGTCGTCGTAGCAGTCCGCCGAGGTGTCCATGTTGGGCGAGATGCGCGACACCCCGGCGAAGCTGCCCTGGGCGCACTGGGCGTCACGGCCGGAGAACACCTCGAGGAAGGCGCCCACCTCCGGGCGGTCCGAGAACGCCACGGCGAGCTCGCCCGCGATCAAGGCCCCGTCGTCACCCCCGATGGCCGGGAAGGGGAACACCTCGATGTCGGTACCGATGGCTCCCGGCGGGAAGAAGCTGACGATGAAGCTGGCTTGCCGGTGGAGCAGGCAGCCCGGCGGGTCGTCGAACAGCGGGTTAGGCGCGTCCCGGTAGTCGATGTCGGGGATCGCGTCGGTGCCGCCGAGGACGAAGCCCTCGGTGTGGGTGATCTGCGCCAGTCGCTGCGCGGCGGCGAGGATGGCCGGGTCATCGAAGGGCACCTCGCCGCGGACCCAGCGGTCGTAGACCTCGGCACCCGCATCACGCAGGACGATGTCCTCCAGCCAGTCGGTGATCACCCACCCGGTAGCGCCCTCCGCGCCGCTGCCGATGCACCACGGGGTGCCGCCGTCGGCGACGATGCGCTCCGAGAGCGCGAGCAGCTCCTCCCAGGTCTCGGGGACCTCGTAGCCGCGTTCCTCGAAGGTCGGCAGGTGGTACCAGACCAGGCTCTTGAGGCTGACGTTGGTGGGCAGGCCGTAGTGACGCCCGTCGTAGGCGCCGAGCCGGAGCAGCTCCGCGCCGAAGGTCTCCTCGAGCTCCGCGATGTCGAAGCCGAGGTCCTCGAGCGCCACGAGGTTGCCGGCCGCGGCCTGCTCGATCACGGCTCCGGGCTGGGGGTAGAACGCGACGTCCGGGGGGTCGCCGGCCGCGATCCGTTCCTGGATCTCCTGCTCGAAACCACCGGAGCCGGTGTAGGTCACGTCGGCGCCGAAGGGCTCGTTCACCTCGGCGTCGATGACGGCCCGGATCGCTTCCTGCTCGCTGCGGGTCGGGACGCCCACCACCTCCAGGCGCGCCCCGGTGAGGGCGGCCTCGGGCGCTTGGTCGTCGTCGTCGGTCACCGGAGCCGTCGCGGCTTCGTCGTCGGGCACCGAGCCATCCACGGTGCAGGCTGCGGCCACCACCGCCGCCATGACGGTCGCCACCACCCTCGGACCCCGCGTCATCCCACCGCCTCGATGAGCGACTGCTCCTCTTCGACCCGCTGTGCCTGCAGCAGCTCGTCGATCGCCGCAGCGGGCATCGGCGTGTGCAGCAGGAACCCCTGCGCCAGACGACAGCCGACCGCCTCCAGCACCTCGGCCTGCTCCCGCGTCTCCACACCCTCAGCGACCACTTCGCATCCTAGGGTCCCACCGAGCTGCACGATGGCCTCGACGAGGGAACGCCCTGCGGGCTCGTCGAGCGCGACGACGAAGCTCCGGTCGATCTTGAGCACGTCGACCGGCAGCGTCCGCAACCGTGCCAGCGATGAGTACCCGGAACCGAAGTCGTCGATCGCCACCTCCATCCCGTGCGACCGCAGGGTCTGCAGCGCCTTCGAAGCGGCCGTGCTGGTCGCGAGCTGGCTCTCGGTGACCTCCAGGACGACCGCCTCGGTCGGCAGGTCGTGCTCGGCGAGCTCCTGCAGCAGCATCGTGGCGTACCCAGGCTCGGTGAGCTCGCGGACGGACACGTTGATCCCGGTCTGGATCCGGTCCTGTTGCCACCACCGGGTCGCTCCGCGCAGCGCGTGGCGGCGGATGACCCGACCGAGCAGCGGGATCAGACCGGCCTGCTCCGCGATCGGGATGAACGCCGCGGGCGGGACGGCTCCCAGGTCCGGATGGTGCCAGCGGGCGAGCGCCTCCACGCCGATGATCCGCTCCGAGGCGACCTCGATGATGGGCTGGAAGACGGCGGCGAGTCGGTCGGACTCGAGCGCGTGGCGCAGCTCACGTTCGAGGGTGTGCCGCTGCAGCGTGGCCGTGCCCAGAGCCGGTACGAAGAGCTCGATGCGGCCCCGGCCGGCATCCTTGGCGGCGTACATCGCCAGGTCAGCCTGCTGCAGCAGCTCCTGGGGGTTGGCCGTCCCTCCCGACCACACCGCCACGCCGATGCTGGCTCCGACCGTGACGCGCTCACCGTGGAGCTCGATCGGGCGCTGGACCGTCTCCAGGAGGCGCTCGGCGAGACCGAGGGAGGCCTGCGGCTGCCGACCGGCGCCGGTCAGGATCGCGAACTCGTCCCCGCCGAGTCGCACCAGCAGGTCGTCGTCCCGCAGGGCCGCGGTGAGACGTGTGCTGATGACGACGAGCAGGTCATCCCCCGCAGCGTGCCCGAGGGTGTCGTTGACGAGCTTGAAGCCGTCGAGGTCGATCAGCAGCAGGGCGACCCTGCCCGCCTCGCGCTCGGAGAGCTCCTCCAGGCGCTCCAGGAGCTGGACCCGGTTCGGGACGCCGGTGAGCGCGTCGTGGCGCGCCTGATGGGCGAAGCGATCGGCGAGGGCCCGGTTCGTCGCTTCGCGCTCCGCGAGCTGCTCGAGCGCTGCGACCTGGTCGGTGATGTCCTCCGCGGTCCCGGTGTAGCCCGTGACGTGCCCGGCGGCGTCGACGATCGCCGTCGCGCGCAGCGAGAGCACCTGATCGTCGCCGGCATCGTCCGGCAGGACGCACCGCACCGCACGGTCCGGGTCGGCGGTCAACCGGTCGAGGAGGCGGGCCCGGTCCGTCTGGTCGGGTTGGAGGTAGGTCCACAGTCCGTCGTCGAGCAGCCGCTCGGCGGGTACCGACAGGATCGAGGCGAGCCGCTGGTTCGTGTAGGACACCCGACCTCGCGTATCGGTGAGGAAGATCCCGGTCGGGGAGGCCGCTGCCAGGGTGCGGAAGCGCTGCTCCTGCTCGCGCAGGCTGGTGGTCGCCGCCGTCACGGCGCTCTCCGCCCGGCGGCGCCCGGACCGCTGCGTCTGGATGGCCCAGCCCATCAGCCACACGATGACCGCGACGCCCACCCCCGAGGAGATGGCAGGTTGCCGCCGAGCGAGCCACCGACCGATCCCCTCGCCCTGGTGGGAGAACGTCAGCTCCCAGGCCTGATCGTCCAGCCCCACGAGGCTGCTGGTGCCGGCACCACCGGGTCCCGTGGCCTCGGATGCTCGCACCGACCCGGTGGTCGCCGCGTCGGTGGCGCGACCCGCGGAGACGGGCCGGATCGTGGCACGGACATCCTCGTCGCGGATCGCGAGGTCCAGGATCTCACGCTCGTCGACGAACACGACCGACCACCCCTTGAGCAACCCGCGCCCCTGCGGTGATCCCGAGCCCTCGCCGAGCAGCGGTGCGACCAGCGCGCTCGAACCCGGCAGACCGTCCTCGAGGATGACGACGTGGCTCGTGCCCTGCTGGGCGCTCAGCCACAACCCCTCGGTGAGCTCAGGATGCCGGCGGACGTCGGCGAAGCTGAGGCTGACGCCGGCGGGCTCGACCATCTGGAAGGCGATGAGGCCGTTGCGCTCGTGCGCGAACCCGACCGCCTCGACACCGTCGAAGCGCTCGGTGAGGAGCTGCCCGTCCGCCAGCTGCGCGACGAAGGAGCGGTACGCCTCGGTGGTCACCCGGGTGTCGGTGTGCAGCCCGTGGACCGCGTTCAGCGCGAGCTCGATCTGATCCAGGTGTGCCTGGAACGCGACGGTGCTGCGCTCCACGACCCGCTCGAACCCCGCCCGCTCCGCCTCGTCCCCGCTCCGTGCCGCCGCGAGGTAGGCGTAGGAGCCGAGCAGGAGCCCGGCCACGAGGAAGATGGCCGCGAGCCAGCGCTCGATCCGCGCACGCAGGTGCCCACCGCCCGCCGCCACAGGCGGAGAACGCACCTGGTCGAGCATCGGTCACCTCGCGCACGCTGCTCCCCTTCGAGGTCGGCAGGCGGCAGCCGGTCTGAAGCGAAGGGCGCCGCAGCAGCACGGCGGCGCCGCTGCTGCGATGTCCTCCCGAACTGGGGTGGGTCGGGCGGGGTTCACTAGCGTCACAGCGAGCCCCGACGGCGCCTCGCGGCGCGCCCCTGGCACGTCCGAGCCCCTCCACCAGCTGCGATCAGCGAGGTCAGCGATGAGCGAGCAGTTCCGCACCGCCAAGGACACCATGGGCGAGATGCAGATCCCGATCGACGCGCTGTGGGGGGCCTCCACCCAGCGCGCCGTGGAGAACTTCCCGGTCTCCGGCATCCCCGTCCCCCTCGACGTCGTCCACGCCCACGCGATGCTGAAGTGGGCCGCGGCGATCGCCAACCAGGAG
>JBKHEJ010000173.1:0-5938 GCA_046540855.1 Nitriliruptoraceae bacterium | reverse complement strand
CGCTCGTGGACGCGCTGCGGGCCGCCGGGGTGCCGCTGTCCTCAGGCAGCGACCCGAGCCGGCCGGGCATCGTCCACCGGCTCGACTGGGACACCTCGGGGCTGCTCGTGGTCGCGTGCACCGACGCCGCGCAGCAGGGCCTCGTCGGCGCGCTCGCAGCCCGCGAGGTGACCCGCCGCTACCTCGCCCTGGTCGCCGGCTCGCCGGTCAACCGGCGCGGACGCATCCAGGCCCCCATCGGCCGCGACCCCGCCGAGCGGGTCCGGTTCGCGGTGGTCGCTGACGGCCGGCCGGCACAGACCCGGTACCGGACGCTCACCGCCGGGCACGCCCCGGACCTGCCCGAGCACCGCGGGACGGTGTCCCTGCTCGCCTGCCAGCTCGCGACCGGCCGCACGCACCAGCTGCGGGTCCATCTGGCCGCGCTCGGGCACCCGATCGTGGGCGATCCGCTCTACGGCAGCGCACGGGAGCTCGACCGTGCGCTCGGCGCCCGTCGGCCCGTCCTGCACGCGGGGCTGCTCGCCTTCGCGCACCCCATCACCGGCGAGCCGCTGGAGCTCCTCGAGCCGCTCCCGCAGGACCTGAAGAGCGTGTTGGACGCCGCCGGCATCGCCCCGCCCGAGCCGGGCGTGCTCGGCGTGGACCGCTGATCCGCGGGCAGGTCGGCACCGCGGCTCGCACCTTCCTGCTACGGTCCGGACCACGAACCACAGGCGTGTGGTTCTTCCCCGTCACACGCCTGCGGTCGGCCCCGCTCATGCGAGCGGGTGGGCCGTGGCCCCCCGCGTCGGCGGGGTCGCCGCCGACCGACGCCGGTGCACCGACCGCCCGGTCCGAAGGAGAGGGGAGCGCGTGAGCTCGAGCTTCGCCCACCTGCACGTCCACACCGAGTACTCCATGCTCGACGGGGCCTCGCGCATCGACGAGCTGGTGCGGCACGTCCACGCCGACGGACAGCCGGCGGTGGCCATCACCGACCACGGGGTGCTGTTCGGGCTGGTGGAGTTCTACCGGGCGGCCCAGCGCGAGGGCGTGAAGCCGATCCTCGGCTCGGAGCTGTACCAAGCGATCGGCTCCCGGCGCGAGCAGCGGCTGGGCGGGGCCGATGGGCGGCAGCGCTACTACCACCTGACCGTGCTGGCCCAGGACGACGTCGGCTACCGCAACCTCGTCGCGCTGTCGACCCGCGCCTACCTCGAGGGCACCTGGTACAAGCCGCGGGTCGACCTCGAGCTCCTCCACGAGCACCGCGACGGGATCATCGTGCTCTCGGGCTGCCTCGGCTCGGAGGTGAACCAGCACCTGCTCAAGGGTGACGAGGCCGCCGCCCGCAGGACGCTCGGCGAGTTCAAGGACATCTACGGGCCCGAACGGTTCTTCGTGGAGCTGCAGGACCACGGCATCGCCGAGCAGCGACGCACCTGGCCGCTGCTGGAGAAGCTCGCGAAGCAGCTGTCGCTGCGGACCGTCATCGCCAACGACTCGCACTACACCCGTGCCGAGGACGCGCAGGCCCACGATGCCCTGCTGTGCATCCAGACCGGGTCCCGGATCTCCGACCCCGACCGGTTCCGCTTCGACGGGGAGCAGTTCTACGTCAAGACCGCGGCTGAGATGCGCTCGCAGTTCGCGGCCTACCCCGACGCCCTCGACGCCACGCTCGACATCGCCGAGCGGTGCGACGCCACGATCGAGTTCGACCTCGACCTGCTGCCAGCCTTCCCCTGCCCGGACGGGCTGAGCGAGGCCGAGTACCTGCGCCGCAAGGTGTGGGAGGGCGCCCGGGCCCGCTACGGCGACCCGGTCCCGACCGCGGTGGCCGAACGCGTCGAGTACGAGCTCGGGGTGATCGAGCAGATGGGCTTCCCGGCCTACTTCCTCATCGTCGCCGACCTGTGCACCTACGCGCGCTCCGAGGGCATCCGGGTCGGGCCGGGGCGGGGCTCGGCCGGCGGCTCGGTGGTGGCGTACTGCACCGACATCACCCGCGTCGACCCGATCCGGCACGGGCTGATCTTCGAGCGCTTCCTCAACCCCGCCCGGATCCAGATGCCGGACATCGACATCGACTTCGACGACCGGCGGCGCGGCGAGATGATCCGCTACGCCGCCCGCCGGTACGGCGAGGACCACGTCGCCCAGATCGTGACCTTCAGCACGATCAAGGCGAAGTCCGCGATCCGCGACGCGGCCCGGGTGCTCGACCACCCCTTCAAGGTCGGTGACGACCTCGCGAAGATGATGCCCCCGGCGGTCCAGGGCAAGGAGTCGCCGCTGGCCGAGGCCTACGAGAAGTCCTCCGAGCTGCGCAGCGCGCGCGAGGACCCCACCTACCGGGAGGTGCTCGAGACCGCCGAGAAGCTCGAGGGGCTGAAGCGCCAGCACGGCATCCACGCGGCCGCGGTCGTGATCGGCGCGAAGCCCCTGCACGAGACCCTCCCGCTGCTGCGCACCGACAACGGCGAGATCGTCACGCAGTACGAGATGGGTGCGGCCGAGAGCATCGGCCTGCTGAAGATGGACTTCCTCGGGCTGCGCAACCTCACCGTGATCTCCGACGCCGAGCGCCACGTGGCGGCCAACCGCGGTCGCCGGATCGACATGGACGACCCGGCGCTGCTCGGGGACATGGACGATCCCGACACCTACGCGATGCTCAGCACCGGGTTCACGCTCGGGGTGTTCCAGCTCGACTCGACGGGCATGCAGGCGCTGGTCCGCAAGCTGCGCCCGACGCGGTTCGAGGACATCTCGGCGCTGCTCGCGCTGTACCGGCCGGGGCCGCTCGGCATGGACATGCACAACGCCTTCGCCGACCGCAAGAACGGGCTCGAGCAGGTCAGCTTCGACCACCCCGACCTCGAGCCGATCCTGGGCGAGACCTACGGGGTCATCGTCTACCAGGAACAGGTGATGAAGATCGCCACCGACCTGTCGGGCTTCTCGATGTCCGAGGCGGACGCCCTGCGCAAGGCGGTGGGCAAGAAGAAGCGCGACCTCATGGAGGCGCAGAAGGACAAGCTCATCTCGGGCGGCATCGCCAACGGGTACGACGAGCGGTTCATGGTCAACCTGTGGGGGCTGATCGAGAAGTTCGCCGAGTACGGCTTCAACAAGGCCCACACCGTGGCCTACGGCGTGGTCAGCTACCAGACGGCGTGGCTGAAGACCCACTACCCGGTCGAGTACATGGCGGCGCTGCTCACCAGCGTCAAGAACCACAAGGACAACAAGCCCCTCTACCTCAACGAGTGCCGCCGGATGGGCATCCCGGTGCTGCCGCCGGACATCAACGAGTCCGGCAGCGACTTCACCCCGCGGGGCGAGCAGATCCTGTTCGGTCTCTCCGCGGTCCGCGGGGTCGGGGAGGGCATCGTCGCCTCGATCGTGGCCGCCCGCGAGGCCGAGGGCCGCTTCGCGGACTTCGCCGACTTCTGCGCCAAGGTCGACGCCAGCGTGCTCAACAAGAAGACGCTCGAGGCGCTGATCCTGGCCGGGGCCTTCGCCGGGCTCGGCCACAGCCGCAAGGGGCTGCTCGCCGCCTACGAGCAGCTCGTGGATGCGGCCGTCACCCGCAAGCGGGCCGAGGCTGCGGGCCAGTTCTCCCTCTTCGACGGTCTCGGCGGGGACGCGCCCGGTGCGGGTGAGCTCGGTCTCGACGAGGCCCCGACGATCGCGACCGGCGAGTACGACAAGCAGCAGCTGCTGCGCTACGAGCGCGAGATGCTCGGCCTGTACGTCTCCGACCACCCGCTGTTCGGGACCGAGAAGGTGCTCGCGGGCCTCGCCGACGCCTCCTGCGCGAGCCTGCGGGAGCGCGAGGACGGCGCCTCGGTCGTCGTGGGCGGGGTGCTCACCGGCCTGACGAAGAAGTTCACCCGCAAGGGTGACACCTACCTCGTCGCGACCCTGGAGGACCTCACCGGGCAGGTCGAGGTGGTGTTCTGGCCGGGTACCTACCGGGCGGCTCACGAGGTCCTCATCGAGGACGCCGTGCTCGTGATCACCGGCCGGCTCGAGGTCCGCGACGAGTCGGTGAAGCTGACCGTCAACAAGGTGTCGGTGCCGGACCTGTCCGAGGCGCGCGGGGAGCCGGTGGTGGTCTCCTTCGCGGCGGCGCAGTGCACGCCCGACGCGATCCGGCGCCTGAAGGAGGTGCTCGCCGACCACGCCGGGGTGGTCCCGGTCCACCTCGAGGTGGCCGACCCGGACGGTCACCGGCGCCTGTACCGCTTGGGGGACGACCTGCGTGTCGTCCGGCGGGCGGGGCTGTTCGGGGAGCTCAAGGCCGCCTTCGGGCCGGACGCGGTCAAGGACCAGGCGGGGGAGCGGACCTTCGGGGACGAGCGCGAGGAGCCAGCCTGGCGACGGCGCGGGTCGGACCCGGAGCTCGTCACGAGCTCGTGAGCTCCGCAGCACCGCGGTGAGCCCGGTGGCGCGACGCCGCCGTCACCTCGCGCCGTGCTCCGCGCGGTACGCGGCGATCCGCGCGAGGTCGTCGGGGCCGAGGTGGGGCCCGTCCGCACCCGGCGACGCCGTCAGGTGCGCGATGATGTCGTCGATGGTGGCCAGGGCCACGGTCTCGAGCCCGAACTCCTCGCTCAGCTCGGTCAGCGCCGACCGGTCGGTGCGGCCGCGCTCGCGCCGGTCCACGCCGACCACGAGCCCCACCACCTCGACGTCGGCCTGTGCGCGCAGCATCGGCAGGCTCGCCCGGATCGAGGTCCCGGCGGTGGTGACGTCCTCGACGATGACGACGCGGTCCCCGTCGACCAGCTGGTGGCCGATGAGGGTGCCGCCCTCGCCGTGGTCCTTGGGCTCCTTGCGGTCGAAGCACACCCCGACGTCGAGGCCGTGGTCGCGGGCGAGGGCGACCCCGGCGGTGACGGCCAGCGGGATCCCCTTGTAGGCCGGCCCGAACAGCACGTCGACGCGGTCACCGAAGCGCGCGGCGATCGCTGCCGCGTAGGCGCTGCCGAGCTGGTCGAGCTGCCGGCCGGTGCGGAAGCGGCCCGCGTCGATGAAGTAGGGCATGCGCCGGCCGGACCTGCCCACGAACCCACCGAAGCGCACGACCTCGCTGTCGAGCAGCAAGCGTACGAACGCCGCGGTGCCCGTCGCCGAGCGCGCGGCGTCAGCAGGGTCGGTCGAGGCGTCGGCGGGGCCGCTGGCTCGGCCAGCCGGCCGCGGCGGGGTCGTCATGGCAGGTCTCCGAGGGGGAGGGGGAGCTGGCGCTGTCGGGCGGCGAGCTCGGCCCGCACCAGCGCGAGCACGTCCCCCCAGGTGTGGGCACGCGGGCCGGCGAGGTGGCGGTTGTAGGGCTGGTCGAACACGATCGCCGTGCGGCCGGTGGCCCTCAGCGAGACGATGTTCGTCGGCGAGTCGTCGACGTAGACGTCGGCGCCGACGTTCGGCTTGTCGCCGATGAAGCACAGGTCACGGTAGGGGATCTGGTGCGCGTCCAGCCACGCGGCGGTGTCCGCTGCGGAGATCTCGTGCGCCCAGTTGAAGATGAGGCGGTGGGTGATGATGCGGATCCACACGCCTTCGTCCGACAGCTCCCACAGCGCCTCGGAGACGCCCGCCATGGGGGCCATCGACCGGAACATCCGGTCCTCGACCACGGCCCGGCGGTGTGCCTCCTCGAACTCCTCCAGCGTCAGCCCCCACTGGGAGTAGGCGTCCATGACGGTCTGGGGGCGCAGCTGCGCCGGGTCGAGGCCGAGCTGCCGGGCGACCGAGGTGCGGAACGCCCCCTCGTAGTCGGCGCAGACCCCGTCGAGGTCGACGCCGAGGACCAGCGCTGCTGCGGTGGACATGGGCGGGGCTCCGTCGTGCTCGCTCGGCCGGTCCTGCGGTGCTCGTCATGGGCGGCGAGGGGACGCTACCGGGGAGGCGCCGTGGCTCCCACTACCCTCCCCGCCCCGACCGGCGA
>JBKHEJ010000172.1:0-5996 GCA_046540855.1 Nitriliruptoraceae bacterium | reverse complement strand
GGCGGTTGTGCCCATGTCGGTCGGGTGACCGCGTGGTGGTGGCTCTGGAACGGTCAGGCTCCGCCGCACGTCATACCTTGCCGGTAGGGCTTCGAGGAGGGCATGAGTGCAGCACGGGTCGGCAGGCACCCAGCGACTCGTTGCGGTCATTGGAACCGCGCTTGTATCCGTCGTCGTCGCCGGGTGCGGGGCCACCGGACCCGCCGGCACGGTGGCGCAACCGCAGTTCGACGGCGGCGACGCGGCTATGACAGCGTCTGTCGATGGGACGTTGGCTGGTGATGCCGACCTGGATGGCGGTTGCATCTGGCTCGAGGGAGCCGATGGCGAGAAGTCCTCCATCGTGTGGGCGTTCCCGGTGTTTCTCCGGACAGAGGACATGGCCCTCGTCGACGAGGCTGGCGGTGTCCTCGCCGAGGTGGGTGATCGTGTCCTGCTCGGTGGGGGCAAAGCTCATGGCGAGACCATCGATCCCTGCATGGTCAGCGACGACCTCGTCCAGACCTGGAGTTTGCGCCTCGAGGGCGCCGAGTGAGCCACCGGGATCGACCGGTAACGCCCGGAATCGCGATGTTGTGGCGTGCCGATGGGCGTGGCATCTGCCCATGTGGTCCTTCCTCGGGGGCTTGGTCCGACGTCGGGCGGGTGAGGCGCGAGGGGTTCGCCCCGCCCGGATCTGGCGGGCGAACGGTGCTCACTCGGTCGCCAGGGCGGCTACGGGCGAGGTGCGCGCGGCCCGGCGACCTGGCAGGATCGATGCGGTGACGCCGGCGATCAAGGAGATCGCGACCAGTGCGGTGAGTTGCAGCCACGGGACCGCCAGCGGGACGCCATCGGCGAGGTAGCCGAGCACGGTGAGCGAGCCGATGTAGCCGTAGAAGGTCCCGAGTACCGACCCGATCACCGCTCCGGCTCCGGCGATGTGCAGCGACTCGATCGCGAGCGTGCGTCGCAGCTGACGGCGGGTCAATCCGATCGCGCGCAGCGTGGCCGACTCGCGGCCGCGTTCGATCACCGACAGTGACAGCGTGTTGGCCACTCCGACCAGGGCGATGACGACCGCCACGCCGAGCAGACCGATGACGACGCGTAGAATCGTGGACACGACCTGGTCGAAGGCCGCCCGCTCGGCTGCGGCGGAGCGGACCACGACGCCGTCGGCGGCGACGGTGTCCTGGATGCTGCCGACCACCGTCGTGACCTCGGCGTCGTCGGCGAACCGCACCCACGCGCCCGTCGAGGGCACGTCGAGGTCGAGGCGTTCGGCCGTCGTCCGGGTCATGAACACCTCGGCGCTGGACACGGTCATGAACGCCTCGATGCTGGACGCGGCGCGGGTCTCGACGCGCAACTCGCCGGGGGTGTCGAAGGGCTGGTCCGGCGCGTCGACCGGCGTCGTCGCGACGGTCTGGCCGGTGATGCCAAGCGTGTCCGCCAGGGGTGAGGACACCAGCAGGACGTCGTCGCCGAGGTTCGACAGTTGTGCCTCGTCGCGGACGATGGGGCGCACGTCGTCGGGATCGACGACGGTCACCTCGAGGATCGTCGCATGATCGGCAGCCTCCACCTGCACGGTGGCCTTGCCTGTCGGGGCGGCGTGGGCCACGCCGTTGAGCGCCTGCAGCGCGGGGATGCGATCGGCTGGAAGCGTGGCCGGGTCGTCCGTGCCTTCGAAGGGCAGCACCTCGGCGTCGACCAGGAAGGTGCGGTCGAACTCCTGATCGAAGCTGGCGCGGGCGATCGACGCGCCGGAGCTCATCATCGCGACCAGGGTTACCCCGATCAGCAGCGCCGAGCTGGTGGCGGCTGTCCGGCGGGGGTTGCGGACGCTGTTGGCCGCTGCCAGGGCCGCGGTCGCGTTACCGCGGCGAGCGACGGTGGAGGCGGACAGGCCGATGATGCGCGGCACCCACCACATGGCGCCGAGCAGCACGCCGACGAAGGAGGTGGCGCCGCCGAGGATGCCGGTGAGCAGGCCGGGCCCGATCTGTCCGGCGCTACCGATCGCTGCTCCGGCGACCAGGAACGCCAGCCCGGCGAGCCCCATGATGATCGAGGCCGCGCGGCGGCCGCGGCCCACCTTCCCTTCTCCGTCGGGTGTTCCTGACGGTCGCATCGCGGCGAGCGGGGACACCCGGCTCGCGGCTCGCGCCGGGACCAGGGCGGCGGCAGCGGTGACGACAAGACCGGCGATGAACGGCACGAGGAGCACGGCCGTACCGGGAGCGATCGTCGCCGGCAGGCTGGCGCCGCCGCTCGTCGCGGCCAGCAGGCTCAGCGCGGCCTGGGCCAGTCCCAGGCCCACCGCGATGCCCCCGAGCGATGCGACCGCGCCGAGGGTCAGCGCCTCGATGAGCACCGAGCCGCGCAGCTGGCGTCGGGTCGCGCCGACGCAGCGAAGCAGGGCGAGCGTGCGGGTGCGCTGGGCGACGACAACCGAGAAGGTGTTGGCGATGACCAACCCCGCCACGAGCAACGCGACCGCCCCGAAGGCGAGCCCGACGAGCGCGACGATGTCTTCGGCGCCGGTCAGTACCTCGGCGCGGGCGGCCGCATACTGCTCCCGGGTGCTGACCCGGATGTCGTCCGCGATGGCCGCCACCTGATCCGCCACCGCGCCGGCCCGAGCCCCGTCGTCGAGGCCGAGCAGGAGGTGGTCGTAGCGTGGCTGCCCCTCGATGTCACCCTCGGCGGCCCAGGTGAGCACCTGGTTGGGGTCGCCCAGCGCGATGCCCGTCGCGGAGAACGCGCCGGCAGGGTCGCGCAGCAGGCCGGCGACACGTACCCGGTCGAGGGCGTCCTCGAAGGCTCCGTCCGGTGCGGCGCCGCTCGGCTCCTGCCACACGCTGCGACGGATCGGGACCTCGTCACCCACGGCGACGTCGAGCCGTTCAGCCAACGGTTCGGCGAGAACGATCTCGCCCGGTGCGGGCGTCCCCCCGGCGACGAGGTCCACGCCCTCCAGGGCGGGGTCCGGTGCGGCCGGGGAGACCGGGACGAAGGCGCTCGTCCCGCCACCTTCGACCCGGACGAGGACGGACAGGACAGCATGCGAGGCGGCCACTCCGGGCAGCTCACCGATGGTCTGCACGCGGTCTGCGTCGAGCGCATCGCCCTCAACGACGAGGTCCGCGTCCCCGAAGCGGGCGGTCAGCGCTTGGACGCTCGCCCGGTCCAGGACGTCACCGGCGACGAGGGTCGCCGCGACGAACGCCGTCCCGATCACGATGGCGATGCCCGCCGAGACGAGCCGCCCGACGCCGTGACGCAGCTGGGAGAAGGTCAGGCGCAGCATCAGCGGCTCCCCTGCCCGTCGACGGGCTGAACGGTCCGCAACGCGTCGAGCCCGGCGAGGACCGACTCAGGCGTCGGGTCGTCGATCTGGCCGGCGATCCGACCGTCGGCCAGGAGCACGACGTGGTCGGCGTAGGCCGCTGCAGCAGGATCGTGGGTCACCATCACCACGGTGCGTGCGAGCTCGCGGACCGAGCGGCGGAGGAACGACAGCACCTCCGCGCCGGAGCGCGAGTCCAGCGCACCGGTCGGCTCGTCGGCGAACACGACGTCCGGCTGGGCGATCAGGGCGCGTGCGATGGCCACTCGCTGCTGCTGTCCGCCGGAGAGTTCGGCCGGACGGTGGTCGAGTCGGTCGGCGATCCCCAGGGTGTGGACCAGCGTCTGGAACCACGCCTCCTCACCCGAGGTCCCTGCCAGCTGGAGCGGCAGCCGGATGTTCTGCTCGGCAGTGAACATGGGGAGGAGGTTGAAGGCCTGGAACACGAAACCGATGCGCTCACGGCGCATCTCGGTCAGCGCGTCGTCGTCCATCCCCGTGACCTCGACTTCGCCGAGGAACGCCTGACCCGCCGTGGCGTCGTCGAGGCCGGCGAGCAGGTGCATGAGGGTCGACTTGCCGGACCCGGACGGCCCCATCACCGCGGTGAAGCGTCCGTGGGGTATGTCGACGTCGACCGCGTCCAGCGCGGTCACGGCGGAGGCTGCACGCCCGTAGATCTTGGTCAGGGAGCGGGCACGTACGGCGGGGGTCGTCACGGCGGATCCGGTCATCGGTGGAGGTCGGCACCGTTCGGTGCGGAACGCCGTCGACGCTACGGAGCCCGCCGACGCCTACCGTCAGCCGCCGGGTCGAACCTCGACTCCACCCTTGGGTGCAGACCGCGTGGCTGCGGGTGCACCCTCGGACCGTCAGAGGTCAGCTTCCGGGGCGCACCAACCCCGTCTCGTAGGCCATGACCACGGCCTGGACGCGGTTGCGCACCTCGAGCTTGGCGAGGATCCGGTTCACGTGCGTCTTGACCGTCGCCTCCGCGACGACGAGGTCCGCGGCGATCTCGCCGTTGGAGCGGCCACGCGCCATGAGCCCGAGCACCTCGCGTTCCCGGGCGGTCAGTGCATCGAGGACACCGTCCGCGGCAACCTGCGTCTCCGGCAGGGCGGTCACGAGGTGGTCGAGCAGGCGCCGGGTGCTCGCCGGGGCGATGACGGCGTCACCGGCGTGCACGGTGCGGATCGCGGCGAGCAGCTCCTCGGGCTGCACGTCCTTCAGCAGGAAGCCGCTGGCACCGACCCGGATCGCCTCGAGCACGTACTCGTCGAGGTTGAAGGTGGTCAGCACCACGACCCGGGGCTGGGCCGGACCAGGCCAGTCCGGTGCGGTGAGCTGACCCGTCGCGGTCAGCCCGTCCATGCCCGGCATCCGCACGTCCATCAGCACCACATCGGCGGGCGTGTGGCGCAGGATCGCGACCGCGTGGCCACCGTCGCTCGCCTCGGCGACCACGGTCAGGTCGGGCTGCGAGTTGATGACCATGCCGAACCCGGCGCGCACCAGAGGTTGATCGTCGACGAGCGCGACACGGATGGGCTCGCTCACGACGGGCCTCTATTCGGTCCTGCCGCGAGAGCGGCTGTCGTCAGCGGCAGCTCGGCGCGGACCCGGAACCCGCCCCCGTCGCGAGGGCCCGCATGGAGCTCGCCGTCGAAGAGCCCGACGCGTTCACGCATGCCGTGCAGACCGAGACCGCTTCCCGACGTCACGTGCGCCGAGGCTGCACCCCGCCCGTCGTCGGTCACCTCGAGCACGAGGAGGTCGGCGGTCCAGCGATACACCACCGAGACGGTCGGGGCGGGACCGGCGTGCTTGAGCACGTTGGTCAGCGCCTCCTGCAGGATGCGGTGGACGGTGAGCTCGAGCCCCGCAGTCACTGGCACAGGCGTCCCGACCTCCTCGACCGACACCCCGAGGCCCGCGCGACGGACCCCGTCAAGCAGCTCGGCTGCGTCCCCGACGGTAGGCTGAGGCACGCGCGGCGCGACCTCGTCGACGGGGCGTCCGCGCTGCTCCCGGGCGGCCGTCGAGGACGATGCCTGCCTGGCCCCCGCCACGTCCGCACCGTCGCGCAGCACCCCGAGGATGCGCCGGAGGTCAGCCAGCGCGGCACGGCCCGTGTCGCTGATCGTCGCCAGCACCTGGACGGCGGCGGCTGGATCGTCCCGGGCCGCGTAACGGCCCCCGTCCGCCTGAGCCACCACGATCGACAGTGAGTGCGCCACGACGTCGTGCATCTCGCGGGCGATGCGTGCGCGCTCCGCCGCCGCCGAGATCTGCGCCTGCTGGTCGCGCTCCCGCTCGAGACGCTCAGCCCGGTCATGCAAGGCGTCCAACATCTCGCGACGAGCACGCCGCAGCATCGCCAGCGCCCAGACCGCCAACCCGCTGATCACGATCACGCCCCCGAGGATCACACCCTGAGGAAGAAGGGCGTAGCCGAACTCGAGCACCGACCGTCCCGTCAACACCGCAGCCCCGGCGACGATCCCCGACATCGCCACCCGACCCGCCCACCTCGGGCCGTACACCGTGACCGTGTACAGCGAGACGAGCACCACGAGGTTGGCCGGCAGCAACAGCGCCGGGCCCACGATCGTCTGCAAAGCGCTGACCGCGAAGACCGCGATGCCGACGCGACAGGCCA
>JBKHEJ010000171.1:0-6012 GCA_046540855.1 Nitriliruptoraceae bacterium | reverse complement strand
TGTCGCGGGCACGGGCCCCGATGGGCACGACCATGGGGGTGCCGGTGACCGGATCGGGGACGACGCGGGACTCGATCCCGAACACCGCGCGGACGGTGTCCTCGGTGACGATCCGCGCTGGCGGTCCGGACGCCAGGATCCGACCCTCGGACATGGCTACGAGGTGGTCGCTGTAGCGCGCGGCCTCGTTGAGGTCGTGGAGGACCATCACGATGGTGATCCCGTCCTCGTGGTTGAGCCGTTGGAGCAGGTCGAGGACCTCGAGCTGGTGGGCGATGTCGAGGTAGGTGGTCGGTTCGTCCAGGAGCAGGATCGGGGTCTGCTGTGCCAGCGCCATCGCGACCCACACCCGTTGACGCTGCCCACCGGAGAGCTCGTCGACCAGGCGATCGGCGAGCTCGTCGGTGTGGGTGACGGCCATCGCCCGTTGCACCGCCGCCTCGTCCTGCTCCGACCACTGCTGGAACAGCTTCTGGTGGGGGAAGCGTCCGCGGGCGACCAGGTCGTCGACCCGGAGTCCCTCCGGGCCGCTCGGTGCCTGGGGCAGCAGGCCGATGTGGCGGGCGACCTCCTTGGTGGGCCGCCGGTGGATGGCCTCCCCGTCCAGCAGCACCCCGCCGCCTGCGGGCCGGAGCAGCCGCGCGAAGGCGCGCAGCAGCGTCGACTTGCCGCACCCGTTCGGCCCGACGATACAGCTGATGCGCCCATCGGGGACCTCCAGGGAGAGGTCCATCACGACGGGTGCGTCGTCGCCGTAGGCGAGCGTCACCTCATCGGCGACCAGTCGGGTCATCGTCAGGCTCCTCGGGTCGTGCGGTACAGCAGGAACAGGAAGTAGGGCGCGCCGAGCGCGGCGGTGACCACCCCGACCGGGAGCGAGACCGGCGAGAACAGGTGCTGGCCGACCAGGTCGCTCGCCAGCACGAGGACCGCCCCGAGCAGCCCGGCCACGACCAGCCCGCCGCCGGTGATGGGGCCGAGCAGCATACGTGCGACGTGTGGGACGGTCAGCGCCACGAACCCGACCGGCCCCGCGACCGCGACGGCGATGGCTGCGAGCCCGGCGCCGACGACCAGCAGGGCGGCACGTGCTCGCTCCACCCGGATCCCGAGCGCCGCCGCGAGATCGTCACCGAGCTGCAGCGCCCGCAGGCGCGGTACGAGCGCGCCAGCGAGGGGTAGCAGGACCGCGAGGCCGACCGCCAACCAGAGGACGTGCTGCCAACCACGCGCGTAGAGGGTGCCGGTCTGCCACAGCACCGCCGGTGCGACCTGCTCGATCGGGAAGCGCACGATCAGGAAGGTCGTCAGCGCGGCGAACACCGCGTTGATGCCGATGCCGACGAGCACGAGCCGGTTGCCGGTGATCCCACCGCGCCAGGTCAGCCCGTAGACGAGCAGGGAGGCGAGCACCGCGCCGGTGAAGGCACCGATCGGCAGGAGCCCGGAGGGACTGCCGAGGACGATGAAGGCGACCGCGACGAGCGACGCGCCGGTCATGACCCCGATGATGTCCGGGGCGACCAGGGGGTTGCGGACCAGGCCCTGGAAGATCGCCCCGGACACCCCCAGGGCGAGCCCGACACCGGCCGCGGCGAGGGTGCGTGGCAGCCGCAGGGTGCGCACGACGAAGTCGTACTCACCCGAGCCGCCACCGAAGGTGGTCGCGACCAGCTGACCGAAGGGGATCTCGAAGTCGCCGAGCATCATCGTCCACCCGGCCAGGACGACCGCGAGGACCGTCGCGATCGTCCCGACGGCGACGATGCGGGGGCGGATCCGGACGGACAGGCCGAGCCGTGGCACGCGCAGTGCCAGGAGCTGGTCGGCCTCCCGCCGGTGTGGGCGGTCCCGACGCATCGGCAGCGTCGTGCTCACAGCTCAGCGCTCCGTCCCCGGCGCACCAGGTGGACCAGCACCGGTGCCCCGATGATGGCGGTGACGATGCCGACCTGGATCTCGCTCGGCCGCATCGCGACCCGCCCCAGCACATCCGCCAGCAGCAGCAGGACGCCGCCGTGGATCGCGGCGTAGGGCAGCAGCCAACGGTGGTCCGGACCGACCACCGAGCGCACCGCGTGGGGGACGGCCAGCCCGACGAACCCGATCGGTCCCGCGACCGCGACCGACGCGCCGGCGAGCAGCACGACCAGCACCGTGGTCACGCCGCGCACCAGCCCGGTCCGCTGACCGAGCCCCGCGGCGACCTGGTCACCGAGCGCGATCACGTTGAACTGCCGTGCCAGCAGCAGGCTCGTGACCAGGCCGACCGCGAGGAACGGCCACACCTGCATCAGGATGTCCAGATCGCGCCCCGCCAGCGACCCCGCGAGCCAGAACCGCACCTCGTCCAGGGTGCGCTGGTCGAAGACGAGGATCGCGCTGATCCACGCTCCTAGCAGGGCCGTGACCACCGCTCCGGCGAGCGCGAGACCGACCGGGGTCGCCCCGCCGCGCCCCGTGGATGCGATGCCGTACACCAGCACGCTCACGCCGAGCGCCCCGGCGAACGCGAACCAGACGTACATCGTCGGGGTCACCACGCCCAGCAGGTAGACCGCGACGACGATCGCGAAGGACGCCCCCGCGTTCACCCCGAGGATGGTCGGGGAGGCCAGCGCGTTGCGGGTGATCGCCTGCATCGCGACCCCGGCCACGGCCAACGACGCTCCGACCACGAGACCGATCAACGTGCGCGGCAGGCGCAGGGTCCGCACGATCAGGTGCTCGTTGGAGCCGTCGAAGGCGGTGAAGGCCTCCACGACCGTCGACGGTGCCAGGCTGACGCTCCCGACACCCAGGCTCAGGAGGACCGCCAGCAGCAGCAGACCCAGGCTCGCGAGCACGCCAACGCTGCGCAGCAGCCCACCGCGCCGCCGGCTCCCCGATCGGCTCACGTCGGGCCGCGAGGTCCCCGACGGTGCGGTCGCGGTGCTCACGACGCCTGCTCCAGGCTCTGCTCGGCGTGGGCGGTGAGCCGTTGGAGGCGACTGCGGTCGGTACGCAGCGGGCAGGTCGCGCAGTAGCCGTCACCATCCCGGTCCGGAGCTGGGTGCGTGCGGTAGTGCAGGCAGCAGGTGCAGCGGACCGTGTAGATGCTCCGGCCCCCGGTGTGGGCGACGTCGACGCGCCGGGGCTTGGCCGGCAGTGGGACCCGCGCAGCGAGCTCGTCGAGGAGGCGGTCCTGTCGGTGCCAGACGACCTCCGGGCAGGCTCCGAGCCCGGCACGGGCCGCCGCCAGCGTGCTCCCGGTGAGCGCGTCCACCACGCCACCCCACGCGGTGCGAGCCGTGATCGGAAGCACGCGGCAGAGCTGACGCAGCCAAGGGTCGACCAGGGCCACCACGCGCTCGGCGACCGTGCCGGCGGCTGGGCCGTGCTGCCCCCACGTGCCCGACGGCAGCGCGACACCGTCGAGGTAGCCGTCCGGGTGCCGGTGGACCAGCCAGGACGCCAGGCCCGTCGTCCGCGCGGTCGTGGGGAGCAGGTCGAGCAGCAGGGCGGGGAGCACGAAGCCCGCCGCCGGAAGCCCGAGCGCCCAGGGGACCAGATCCGCTGCGTGCCGCTGAGGGTCCGGGTCGTCCACGACGGCCGCCGCGTGACGAGCGGGCAGGCCAGCAAGGAACGCCTCCAGAGGGATCCAGCCGGCGTCGCCGTGGTGCCGTGAGCCCTCCGCAGGGTCCTGGACCCGCAGGACCACGCCCCACGGGGTCCCGAGTGGCCCGAGCAGGCCCCCGAGCAGCTCCGGCGACAGCGGCCCCTCACCCGTGCTCATCCGAGGAGCTCGTGCAACCCGGTGTCCCAGTCGCGCTCAGGCCAACCGACCGCGACCACCGGCACCCGGTGCCAGATCAACAGTTCGGCGGCATCGAGCAGATCGAGGTCGATCCGACGCACGATGGCGTTGGGGGTGACCAGGGCGAGCAGCATCCGGGGCGGGTCGCCGGGCTGCACCTCCAGGCGCTCGACCGCAGCGCCCGTGGCGGACAGCGAGCGCTGGAGGAGCGAGGGGCGGCCGCCCGAGGTGTGACGTGCGGTGTGCGGGTCGCGCTGGGCAGCGACGAGGTGGCGCAGCGCGTGGGCGGTGTGCTCGCCGACGTCGAGGTCGAACTCGATGACGCGTCCGTCCTCCGATGGGATGCAGAACTCGATGCAGGAGCCTCTGAGACGGATCGATCCGTACGAGCGTGTGTGCACGATCCCCTCGTCATGCGGTACCACAGGTAAGGTTCACCTTAGCAGATGGTCGTCGGTGCGCAGCACGCCTCGATGCGGGTGAGGAAGCCGCGCATCGCCTCGACGTGGGAGCCTGGCCAGTAGACCTGCCGGCAGGAGGTGCACCGGGCGAAGGTGTCGTACGCCGTTCGGGTCCGCGGCGGGAGCTCGTCGAGCACCTCCTGTCGGGCGACCCGTTCGAGGCGACCGTTGCATCGCACGCACCGGGTCCAGGGGGCGAGCTGCGTGCACAGCCGGTAGCGGCGCACGATCTCGAGCGCCTGCGTGTCCGGATCATCCGATCGGGGGCAGTACCCGTGGCTGATGACCCGCCGCATGAGCAGACCCCGGTCACGGGTCAGCAGGATCCGCTCCTCGGCCACGGCCACCTCGGCGAGTTGGTCGTCATCGACCTCGGTGCGGTACCAGCAGTCGAAGCCGAGCACCCGCAGCCGCCGGGTCAAGGTGCCGAGGTGGACGTCCAGGACGAAGCGTGGCGCCACCGGCGCCGGCTCGACCGTGGTGATCGCGGCCACCTCGATGCTGCGGAACGGCGGGAAGACGGCGACGCGTTCGCCGCCCTCCAGGCGGTGGTCGAAGCCCACGGGCCGCGAGTCCACGACCAGCAGACCCACCTCCGGGTGGGGCACGCCGCACGACTCCACGGCGTCCTTGACCGATCGCGGCGCGTCGATGGGCACGGCGACCTCGACCTCGCCGGCTAGCTCGGAGAGGTCTCCGTACAGCCGGATATGCGCCGGTGTCATCGTCATCGAGCCCCCTGACCCCGGCACCGCTCGCTGATGCCGTGCGAGCCAGCGTGGCAGGACACCGCCAGACGTGCAGGCGGCCGGCCGGTCCTCGATGGCGCTAGGCGGGTCGCGAGCGCCCTACGGCTCCGCGCTCAGAAGGTCACGATGCGGTCGGCCTCCAGCGTCCAGTCGGCGAGCTCCTCCATGGTGGAGCGCTCGGCGCCCTCGACGAGCTGGTCGTCGCTGAGACCGCGGGCGTCGAGGCAGGTGCCGCAGCAACCGATCTCGCCGCCCTTGCGGGCGAGGTTCCTGAGCATGCGGTCGAGGTGGTAGTAGCCGTCAGGCAGGTCCTGGTTGTCGATGGCGGCGACGACGGCATCGCCCATGAGGAACAGGCGGACGTGAACGTCCTCCCGCTTGGCGAGGGTGCCGGCGAGGCGGAGGGCGTTGAAGGGATGCTCGGAGCCGTAGGCGGGACCGTTGGCGATCAGCAGGACGTTCATGGGGTGCTCCTCGAGGTGATCCGTGCGGAGGGTGGGTGGGTCTCGGCCATGCGCAGCGCGACATCGAGGCCGGAGGCGGCGGTGATGGCCGCGACGACGAGGATGGCGGTGGTGAGGCTGTACAGATCGGCCAGGGTGCCGGCGAGCACGGCGCCGAGAGCGAAGCCGAGGTCCCGCCACAGCCGGTAGACCCCGACGGCGGCACCGCGCCAGGACGGGTGGGCGACGTCGCCGATCGCGGCGATCAGGGTGGGGTAGGCCAGAGCGGTGCCGGCGCCGAACAGCGCCGAGCCGACCGCCCACACCGCGACGCCGTCACCCACCGCGATGATGGCCAGGCCCAGCGCCTCGGTCAGCTGCCCGCCGGCGATGAGCCCCTTGCGGCCGATGCGGTCGGACAGCGCGCCGGTGCCCAGCTGTCCGACGCCCCAGACCGCCGGGGCGATGGCGACCAAGAGCCCGACGGTGCCGACATCGAGGCCGGCGAGGGCGAAGTAGAGCGGGAACAGCCCCCAGGCCATGCCTTCGTTGAGGTTGTTCAC
>JBKHEJ010000170.1:0-6068 GCA_046540855.1 Nitriliruptoraceae bacterium | reverse complement strand
AAGCCCTTCCCGGCCTCACCGGCACGCGCCGCCTCGATCGTGGCGTTCAGCGCCAGCAGGTTCGTCTGCTCCGCGATCGAGGTGATCACCTCGATGACCTGCCCGATCTCTGCCGACGAGGTCCCCAGACGTTCCACCTTCCCGTTCGTCTCATGCGCCGTGACGACCGCACTCGACGCCACCTCGGAAGCCTCCGAGGAGGACTGCGCGATCTCCCGCACGCTCGCCGACAGCTCCTCGACCGCCGTCGCGACCGTCTGCACGTTCGAGGAGACCTGCTCCCCGGCCGCTGCGACGACGTTCGCCTGCGCCGCGGTCTCCTCCGCGACACTGGCCACCTGATCCGCCGCCGCGCCCACGTCCATCGCCGACCCGTCCACCGCGTCCGCGTTCGCCGCGAGGCGGGCGGAGACGCTGCGGGAGAGGACCAGCGCCAACGCTACGGCACCGATGGAGATCACCAGCGCGGCGATGACGATGGTGGTCCGGGTCCGAGCGAGCGCCGCGACCAGCGCCTCGGTGCCTTCCTCGGCCCCGAGCGTCGTCCAGTCGACCAGCTCGTCCACCGCGGTCGCCATCTCCGCCTGCAGGTCGGGAAGGACCTCGTTGTTGAGGCGTTCCGCCTCGGCGACATCCCCCTGCTCGAGCGCTGCGAGCAGCGCATCCCACTGCGTATCGACCGCTTCGAAGGACGCTCCGTACCGCTGGATCCGTTGCAGCCCCTCCTCGGTCTCGACCAGGTCCTCGAGCTCGTCGAGGTTGGCCCGAAGCTCCTCGCCGCGGGTCAGGTTGTCCTCGATCGCGACGTCGAGGTAGGGCTGCGCCCCTTCCTGCACCAGCGCATCGAGCATCGTGCGGTTCATGTAGAGGGCCGCACGGCTCGACAGCTGTGCGAGGTCGAGCTGATCGTTGCGGTTCGTCACCGTGTCCGAGGCGTCCTGCACGATCTGCACCTGCCAGACGACGAAGGCGGACAGCAGCACGAACGCCGCGATGACCGCGACGAACCCGCTCGTGAGTTGCTTCTTCAGCGACGCGCCCTTGAGTAGCGACATCGGGTTCTCCTCCGTTTGGAGCCGTACGCGAGGTTGGCGGCTCGTTCTGACGGGGCCATCAGCGCTCCTGTCGGCACGGATCCGCGCGTTTCAAGGGCTTGGAGCCACCTCCTGCGTCGGATCGTGGACGAGCCTGACCCTCACCGGGCCTCCCTGGCCTCCTCGAGGAACGAGCACATGGCAGCGCCGCCACCCGGGAGCGGGTGGCGGCGCTGGAGACGCGGGCGTGCGGGGCGTGGACGCCCGAGGGGCTAGACCGCCGTCGGGAGCAGGACGGCTCGTTCCGTGTCGAGGATCAGCAGCAGCCGACCATCGAGCTTGTACGCACCCGTGATCAGCTCCCGAGCGACGCCGTCGAGCGTCTCCGGTGGGCCTTCGAAGCTCTCCTCATCAGCATCGACGACGTCCCCGATGGCGTCCACGAGCAGGCTCAGCTCGCCGGTCGCGGTCCGCACGACGATGTTCATGGGCGGCGCATCGTCGGGGCCCCGGTCCGGCAGTTCGAGCCGACGTCGCAGGTCCAGGGCCGTGACGATCTGCCCGCGGAGGTTGATGAGCCCCTCGACCACCTCGTTGGCGAGCGGGACCTCGGTCAGCTCCCGGGCGCGCATCACCTCCTGGACCCGCTCCACCTCGATACCGAAGGTGAGGTGGGCCAGGCTGAAGGTGCAGTACTGACGTGTCGCTCCCATGGTCAGACCCCCACGAAGGAGCCGGCGAAGGCCGGGTCGTTGCGCCGGACGACCGCATCGATGTCGATGACGTCGGTCACGCGGCCCTGGATGATGGCGGTGCCGAGCAGCCCACGCTGGTCATCCCCGTCGGCGAGGTCGACGTCCTGGTCGACGATGTCGAGGATCTGGCCGACGACCACGCCGACCATCCGCTCGCCGATGCGGTTGACGATGACGTTGAGCGTGTCGGATCCGTCGAGACCGAAGGCGCTGACGCCCAGGGCCTCACCGAGCCGGAGCAGGGGCAGGATGTCCTCGCGGTACTGCACGACCTCCCGGCCCGCGCCGTACTCGACGCTCGCCGCCGGGAACTCCTCGAGCCGCTCGACGTCCGACAGGGCGATCGCCGCCCGACGGTCGTCACCGACGCCCACCAGCAGCAGCGTGCGACGCTCGGTGTGCTGGTCGACCGCGGCCTCCTCCTCGGCCTCGGCGACGGCGTTGCGGTCGGCGGCCTCGGAGACGACCCGGGCGCGCTGCGCGATGCCGAGCACGTCGAGGATGAGGGCGACCCGCCCGTCCCCCATGATGGTCGCCCCGGAGAACAGCACGGCCTCCTTCAGGTGCGAGCCGAGGGGCTTGACGACGATCTCCTCGGTGTCCTCGATCGCGTCGACGACCAGGCCGAAGCTCTGCCCGTCGGCCTGGAGGACGACGATGCTGATGGCCTGCTCCTGGGCACGCTCGACCGGGCGACCGAGCTCCGCCGCGAGGTCGATGATCGGTAGCAGTCGGCCACGCAGACGGTGCACGGGTGCGCCGTGGACCAGCTCGATGCCGGTACGAGCGTCCTCACCCTCGAGCCGGAGCAGCTCGATGAGGCTGAGCTGCGGGATCGCGAAGCGGCTGTCACCGCTGCGCACCATGAGCGCTGGCACGATCGCGAGCGTCAGCGGGATCTTCACCTTGACGCTGGTGCCGACGCCGAACTCGCTCTGCACATCGACGGTGCCGCCGATGCGCTCGATGTTCGTGCGGACCACGTCCATCCCGACCCCGCGGCCGGACACGTTGGTGACCTGCGCCGCGGTCGACACCCCGGCGGCGAAGATGAGGTTGACCGCCTCGCGGTCGCTCATCGCCGCCGCCTGATCGGCCGTGATGACCCCGTTGGCGAGCGCCTTGCTCCGGACCTTCGCGGGGTCGATGCCACCACCGTCGTCGACGATCTCGATGTTGACCTGCCCGCCCTCATGGAACGCGCGCAGGGTCAGCAGCCCGTGCGGGGGCTTGCCGGCCGCCTGGCGATCCGCCGGCGCCTCGATCCCGTGGTCGACCGCGTTGCGCACGAGGTGGGTGAGGGGGTCCTTGATCGCCTCGATGATGGTCTTGTCGAGCTCGGTGTCCTGGCCCTCCATCACGAGCTGGACCTGCTTGCCGCAGGAGAGGGACAGGTCACGCACGACCCGCGGCAGCTTGTTCCAGACGTTGCCGATCGGCTGCATCCGGGTCTTCATGACCCCTTCCTGCAGCTCGGTCGTGATGAGGTTGAGGCGCTGGGACGCGCTCGCGAAGCTGGAGTCCTGCTCCTGGGTGACGAGCTGGACGATCTGGTTGCGCGCGAGGACCAGCTCACCGACGAGGTTCATCAGCTCGTCGAGGAGCCCGACGTCGACCCGGATCGAGGAGTCGGCGACGCCGCGGCTCTGCTCCTGGGCCTCGACGGCACGCTCGATCGCGTCGGGGCTGGTCTGGCCCTGCCCGACGAGGATCTCACCGAGCTTGCGGGCGTCGCCGAGCTCCTGCTCGCGCGCGGCGAGCTCGACCGCCTCAGGCGTGGTCGAGCCGTCGGTGACGAGCAGCTCGCCGATGCGGGGGACGGGAGGGGCCTCCTCCTGCTCCTCGCCAGCCGCGTCGGGGACCGCGGGGGCCTCATCGGCCCTGGGCGCGACAGCGGGGTCGGCCGTCTCCTCCTCGGCCTCCGGGGAAGCCCCCACGGCGAGCCCGTGGAGGCGGACCAGCTCCGCGGTCAGCTCGCTGACATCCTCGTCACCCTCCGCGCCGGTCTCCTCGATGACCCCGAGCATGCGACGTAGGGTGTCGCCGGTCACCAGCAGCGCCGAGGCGATCTCCTCGGTGACGCTCAGCTCCCCGTCACGCAGCCGGCCGAGCAGGTTCTCAGCCACGTGAGCGAGCTCACCGACCCGATCGAACGCGAAGAAGCCCGCGGTCCCCTTCACGGTGTGGATCGTCCGGAAGATGCTCGAGATGACCTCCGCGTCACCCGGATCACGTTCCAACGCCAGCAGGTCCTCGTCGTACCGGTCCAGGTTCTCGTAGGACTCGACCAGGAACTCAGCGACGATCTCGTCGATCTCACTCACACCGGGCCCTCCACCTCACGGCACGCACATCGACGGCGCGTCTCGTACCCCCGGTCGGCCACCCGGCAGCGGGGTCAAGCGGTCAGGCGGTGGGGGCGGCGGCGTGGGGCGGTGTCGGAGGACGAAGGGGGCGGGCCGGGCCCGCCGGACACCGGCGCGTAGGCTGGTGGTCCCCAGCGCCCGTAGCTCAGCTGGATAGAGCACCGGACTTCTAATCCGACGGTCGCAGGTTCGAGTCCTGCCGGGCGCGCCAAGGCTGCGACCCGTCGACGTGCGCGGCGAGGAGGCGGTGGCGGCGGGGCGGCTGCGTCATGACCGCTCGTAAGGCGGCACCAGCCACCACCTGCCGCCGTCCGGCCCTGCCTGGCTAGAGTCCCTCTGGCACCGGGCACGCCGGAGGTCGGCCGACCTCCGAGCCGAGGAGGTCCAGGATGCACGAGCGGGAGCCAGCCCAGTCGGGCACCCCGCGGCAGCAGGGCACGCCCGGCCAGCCCGTGCTGCGCAGCGTGCTCGAGGCGGCCTCGGAGCGGGCGGTCCCGACGACCCTGTCGAAGGCGACCCTCACCGAGCTGTGCCACACGCTGGAGGACCAGGTCCTGCACGAGGACCTCGCGGGTGTGATCGTCGCCGGCTTCCAGCGCGCGGGGCACTGGGAGGTGGAGCGTGACCGGTACGCGCGGCTGTGCGCGGACCCGAGTCGGCAGGCGCTCATCCTCGCGGCTGGTGCCCCCACGACACCCCTCCCGGCGCGCGTCACCTACGTCGAGGTCGGGATGGACCACCCGCTCGCACGGGAGTGGTTCGTGCTCGCCCTCACCGAACGGTTCTCGGCGATGCTGTTCGGGCGCGAGTTGGCCGCGCGCAGCGACGCGCCGGAGCACGAGCGTTCCTTCCTGACCGTGTGGAGCTTCGATCCGATCGTGGTCAGCGAGCTGGTCGCGCTGCTCGAGTCGGCCATCGTCGACCTGGATCCGAGGGCCGGCCGCACGCTGTCGACGGCGGTCCGCCGCTTCCCGCCACGCCGACCAGCGACCGGCGCCATGCCTCGGTTCGGCAACGCGGTCTTCGAGCGCCTCGAGGCGCGCGGCCGACGCTGGCGGCAGGTGAGCCTCGAGCTGCAGGAGGCGAACCAGGAGCTTCGCAAACGGCGGGTGCGCTTGGCGCAGCTCCAGCAGCGCGCGACGGTCGGCACGGTCGCGGGCCAGCTCGCGCACCGGCTGCACGACCCGCTGAGCGCGATCACCCTGGCGGCGGACTCGCTGCGGTCGGCCAGCGACGCCGACGACCGTCGGCACCTCATCGACCTCATCGAGCAGCAGGTGCTGCGCGCCGCGGACCTGACCTCGCAGCTCGAGCAGTTGGCCACCCCCGGACCCGCGGAGCTCGTCGAGGTGGACCTGGCGAACTGGCTGGCCGACGAGGTCACCACGCTGCAACTGAGCGGCTTCGAGGTGACCGCAACCCTCGACGAGGGGTACGACGGCTACCACCGGATCGACCCCGAGCACCTCGCGCAGGCGCTCGCGGAGACCGTCCGGACGGCGCACGACGCGTCCGAGCGCTCCGGGCCGGTCGCGATCCGCCTCGAGTGCCGCCCCTCCCACGGCCGGATCGTGGTGGAGCATGACGGCGCACCGCCCTCGAGCGAGCAGCTCGCCGCGCTGCGCACCCCGGTCGGTGAGGTGGATCTGACGGATCGGACCTCGACCGCCCTGGCGACCGCGCGCAGCCACCTCGAGACGCAGGCCGGCGCGCTCACCGCTCAGGTCAGCGACGACGGGATCGTGCGGTTCTCCCTGACGATCGGGGCAGCACCACCCGAGGTCGCTGCGGGAGGCGTCGAGCAGGCGGCGAGCCCGGGCGCGCGGACCGGCGACGCGCCCACCCGCCCGGCGCGTGCCGGGGCCTCACCTGCCGAGCGCACGGCGCTGATCGTCGACGACGAGCCGGCGATG
>JBKHEJ010000169.1:0-6171 GCA_046540855.1 Nitriliruptoraceae bacterium | reverse complement strand
CAGCCGACAGCGACCGGTCCCGCCAGGTGGTCAGCGCGAACACCTGGCGTCCGGTCAGGCCACCGTCGTACCCCCTCGCGCCGGTGTGGGTCACCCCGGGGGTGTGGCGCGACCGCGCAGCGGCCTCATGGGCGACGTGGCCGGCGGTCTCCCGCACGAGCAGCGCGGACAGCCCGAGCCCGAGGCCCGCGAAGGCCAGGCCGAGGAAGAAGGGCGCAGGTCGCAGCCCGTATGTCTCGGCCAGCACCCCCGTCGCCCAGGCTGCGGCCGCGACGGCGCCGTAGCCGGCGGCCTCGTTGAACCCCATCGCGGTGCCGCGCTTGGCGGGCCCGACCAGGTCGATCTTCATGATGACCGTGACCGACCAGGCGAGGCCCTGGTTGACCCCGAGCAGGACGTTGGCGGCCACGATCCAGCCCCAGGTCGGCGCCCAGATCAGCAGCAGGGGGACCGGGAGGCCGACCAGCCAGCCGGCGAGCAGCACCGGCTTGCGGCCGAACCGATCGGCGAGGGTGCCCGCGATGTAGTTGACGAGCGCCTTGGTGATGCCGAAGGCCACGATGAAGGTCAGCATCGCGGTGTAGCCGGACAGGGCGAACTCCTGCTCGGCGAGCAGCGGCAGCACCGTGCGCTCCTGGCCGACCAGGCCACCAACGAGCGCGTTGACGCCGACGAGCAGCGCGAACTGCGGCAGGTTCTCCCTCAGGCCCAGTCGGACCTGCGATCCTGCACCGTCCATCGCCACGACCTCGGACCGACCCAACACTCAAAGGTATGTTTGAGTAGTGGAGCGGGAGCTACGCTCCGAGTCAAGTCGACGTTCGACAAGGCCCGTGGAGTGAGGACCGTCATGGCCGTCGGTGGGGATGCCCGGGCGGTCGCCGTCGATGCCGCGGGGTCACGGTCAGCGAAGGACGCGCTGTTCGAGGGGTTCGCCCGGGTCGGCGCGGCGCTCGGCAGCGGACGACGTGCGGAGCTGATCGAGCTCCTGGTGCAGGGCGAGCGCACCGTCGATCAGCTCGCGGGCGAGCTCGGCCAGTCCCTGGCCACCACCTCCCATCACCTGCGGACCCTCGCCCGCGCCGGGCTGGTGGTCACCCGTCGTGAGGGCACCCACGTCTGGTACCGGCTGGCCTCACCACAGGTCGAGGACGCGTGGCTCGCACTCCGGACGTTGGCGGTGCAGCTCGTGCCAGAGATGGACCGCCTCGCCGCCGACTACCTCGGTGACCGCCACGACCTCGTCACGATCAGCCGTGACGAGCTGCTGGAGGGCATCGACGAGGAGCGATTCCTCGTGATCGACGTCCGACCCGAGGCCGAGCACCGGGCCGGTCACCTCCCCGGCGCGATCCCGGTGCCGCCCGACCAGCTCGAGGAGCTGCTCCCGGGGCTGCCGGAGGACCGCGAGATCGTCGCCTACTGCCGCGGCCCCTACTGCGTCTACGCCGACGACGCCGTGCGGTGGCTCACCGCCCACGGCCGGCCCGCCCGCCGCTTCATCGACGGCATCGCCGAGTGGCGACGCGCCGGCGGACCGGTGACGAGCCCGCCGGCGGAGGGCTGACGCGGTCCGAGCGGCGTTAGCCCGCACGGCGTGCGGGCGGTCCTGACGGCGGACCACAACCCGGGTCACGTGACCTCGGGTACGCCCCCGGCACCACCGAGGGGTTCGTCGATCGGCGTCGGTCCGGAGATGTCGCCTTCAGCTCCACCTTCCCCGGCCTGTACCCGGCCGCGCTGCCGCTGGACGACGGCGTCCTGGACCTGCGCGTCCTCGTCACCGCTGTGGCCGGCTGTCGGCGACGGCGGCTCCCCGCTGCCCGATGGGGCGATCCGCGCCGGAGGTCGTGTCGACGGCGGTCTGACGCTCGGCCTCGGCGTTGAGCTCCGCACCGAGGAGGATCGCGAAGGAGCCGAGGTAGAGCCACAGCATCAGCACCACGACGCCGGCCAACGCCCCGTAGGTCGCAGCGAAGTTGCCTGCCACCGCGACGTAGGTGGCGAACAGCGCGGAGCCGATGAGCCACAGGGCCGTGGCGACCACGGCACCGATGCTGGTCCACCGCAACCTCGGCGCTCTCCGGTCGGGTGCGAAGCGGTAGAGGAACGCGAGCCCGCCAAGCACGAGCAGCGCGAGCACCGGCCACCGTAGGATGCGGATCGCCCACTCGGTTGCGGCACCGAGGCCGAGCAGCCCGAGGAGCGAGGGCAGGACCACGATGGCCCCGAGCGCGACGAACAGCAGCAGCAGGCCCCCGATGGTGAGGGCCAGCGCCAACCCTCGGCGGTGGAGGAAGGAGCGTTCGTCCACCTCGTCGTAGGCCGCGTTGCAGGCCTCGATCACCCCCATCATCCCTGACGATGCGCTCCACAGCGCGACGAGGATGGAGCCGACCAGGGCACCCGAGAGCGCACCGGTTCCCGCTCCGGCGATGTCGGAGAGCTGCTGCTCGATCAGCGCTGCTGCCTCAGCCGGCAGTACCTCGGTCAGTTGCGACAGCTGCGTGGTGATCGTGTCCGGGTCCGCCACCAACCCCCAGATGCTGACCGCAGCGATCATCGCCGGGAACAGCGCGAGGAGGAAGCGGAACGCCAAGCCGGACGCGAGCAGCGTGACGTGATCCTCCCTCACAGCATCGATGACGCGGCCAGCCACCTCGCGCCACCCGGCGCCCGGGATCCCGGTCGGGGTTCGGGCCTGGCCCCCCGGAGCCGGGCCGGGTCCCTCAGGTCGTGTGCTCATCTGTTGCCCCACCTCACGATCACCGGCAGCGTGGGTGAGACGACGCCGGACGTCAGCCGCAGAGCCCCGCTATCGGTACGGGTCCCGGTCCAGTCGGACTGGTCACCTCTCCTGTCCGACACGAACGTTCGTCCAGTGTCGGTACGGCGCGTCACCGTCGCCGGCTGGAGGGGTGGCCGTGCAGATCGCCAGTAGCGAGCTCGACGGGGTCACCGACCGAACCGACCAGCGAAGCAGCGCGCGGTGCCGCGTGTTGTGGCAGCGTCCCGTCCGAAGGACGAGCGGCGACGAGGACGAGGCCGAGCGGCGACCCGGCGGGGACCAGGACGGGGAGGTGCGCCATGCGAGGGACGATGCAGCGATCGCAGGCCCCGGCGCTCGAGGAGGAGCGAGCCCGGCTGCTGAGCGAGCTGGACGAGCTTCGAGGCCAGGTCGCGAGCGTCTGCCCCGGCGACCTCGCCGATCTCGCCGAGGAGCGGATGCGACTGCACGGTGTGGCCTTGCGCAGGGTCGCGGTGGAGCGGCGTCTCGCGGAGCTCGACGGGGCGATCGCCCGTCTGCGGCGTGGTTCCTACGGGCTCTGTGACGTCTGCGGCAGGACGATCTCCACGGATCGGCTCGAGATCCTCCCCGCGACGACGACCTGCGCAGCCCATGCGGGCAGGTGCGAGCGCGCCTGAGATGCCCGCGCGAGCCGGCCCGTTCGACGGACGCCGGTCCCTCAAGCGTCGGCGTGGGGACGGACCTCGGACTCCTGCTCACCGTCGGCGTCGATCGCGGCGATCGGGGGCAGCCGGTTGAGGAAGTAGCTGGCGGAACGGAAGGATCGGCAACGCGGTCCGTCCACGTCGTGTCGGGCCGCCAGCAGCGCCGCGGCCGCCTCGCCGACCGTCGCATCAGCGGGCAGGCCCAGGGACGCGGCGTAGCCGGTGCCGAGCGGCGTCGAGGACGCGCGGAGCTCGCGGAGCAGCTCGTCCAACGAGACCTGCACACCGCGGTCCGGATCGATGAGGACGATGTCCGGGCGTGCGCGCCCCTGGATCCAGGTGCGCAGCACCGCCTCGAGTGCGGGCAGCTCGTCGAAGCAGGTGCGTCGGTCGTGGCTGTCCTGGTCGGGTGAGGCGTTGAACGGGATCATCAGGTCTCCGATCACCCGTCTCCGGGCGAGGATCGAGGGAAGGGGGCGGGAGCCGACGGGAGTGGTCCGGCTCTGAGGGGAGCGGCGGCCTCTCCGGCTCGGCCCTGCACGTTGACGGCGCGCCACAAGCTCCTGGCGCAGCCGCAGCCTCAGGTCGGGACGGTCACCTTGGAATCGTCCCGCGGGACGGTGACGTGCTCGTTGTCGTTGCGGCTGCGCAGCCCGTCGTAGAGGTCGCTCCGCCACCCGGAGCCGGGTCGCGACCCGAGCCAGTGCCGGATCACGGGACGGGTCCACAGCGGGGTGCGGCCGCGCACGGTCTGCGGTTCGGGGAGGTACCCCCGGTACCGGTAGCTGTCGATGGTGGCCTTGGACACGCCGGTGGCTTCCGCGATCTCCCCGACGGTGAGCATGGCGAGGGGGTGGAGTTCCGGCGCCATGAGGCCGATGATCAGGTCGCCCGTGTGGGGCCGGTACCCCGGCCTGCGGCGGAGCAGCACCTGATCAGCCGCGGAGGCGTCACCAGCCAGCCAGCGTTCCTCACCGTCCGTGAGGTCCCGGAACCGGCGTGCGGTCGCAGCGCACTGCACCTCGCCGTCGATGCTGATCAGATCGCCCAGCGTCAGGTCGGCAGCCCCGGGGACCATCTCCCCCCACGAGTACCGCCACGAGCCATCGATGCGGACGTAGGTGCCGTTGCAGAAGGTCGGTGTGGTCACGGGTGCTCCCCCTCGGTCCACGACGGACCTCTCGGACGGCTCCGGGGAGCGAACCGGGTCGGCGGTCCCAGACGGGGTGCTCGGTTCGTGAACGCGTGGTGCGGGATCCCGACCGTGCCCGGCGCTCCGCGCGGGCGTCTACCTCTGACCCTACGGACGAGGGTCCGGCTGTCAACGGGCCGATCGGCCCTGGTCTGTTCGGACAGGTTCGCATCTCGGGGCCGTCGGACCGTGCCATCGCGGGTCTGATGATCGGCCTCCCCGGCACCGCCACCTCGGACGAACAGCCCGCCGTGGTCGTCTGCGAGCCGTCGGCGTCTTGCGGAAGTAGATTCATCGACGGCATCGCGACCCGCTCGGTAGGAACTCCCGGTCCTTCGCGGCCCCACGGCGGGGATCCGGGCGCTTCCGGCCCGGGACGCTCGCTGATGACGACCGGCTCAGGCGCACGCCCCGGCATGACGGAGGGGTCACGATGTCCACCGCGTCACCGCGCAGCCGCATGGCTGGCCACCGGTGGTCGGCGCCCTTCTGGAACCCCCGAGAAGCACGCCTGCGGGCAGCCTGGCGCATCGTGGCGATGCTCGCCGTCTACCTGCTGGTCACGATCCTCTCGATGGCCGTCCTCGAGTCGTGGCTGGGTGAGCGCGCCGAGTTCGGCGTGCCTGTGGCCATCGTCCTGACGGCACTCGTCACGGTGGGAGCGTCGGCGCGCTTCCTCGACCGCCGGCCGCTCCGCGAGGTGGGACTGGCCTGGGAGCGCGGACATCTCGAGGAGCTCCTGGTCGGCATGGCCGCCGGTCTGGCCGTCACCGGTGCCGTGCTGGGCGCCTATCTGGCGCTCGGCTGGGCCCAGATCACCGGCTGGTTGGCGGCCGACGGCTCGTTCCTCGCGGCCTTCGCCCTCGTGGCCGCGAACTACGCGGCCGTCGCGTTCCTCGAGGAGCTGCTCTTCCGGGGCTACATCATCACCAACGCCTCCGAGGGCTTCGCCTGCTGCGGCACCACGCGTGCAGGAGGCCTGCTGCCGCTGGCATGGCGGTCCCGCCTTCCGGGTGTGCTCGCGGTCGTCACCGCATCGCTGGTGTTCGCCCGGTTCCACGGTGACTCCCTCACCGCCCTCCAGTACCTGCACTTCTGGCTCGCCGGCGTGCTCCTGTCCATCCCGTACCTGTGGACCGGCAACCTCGCCATGTCCATCGGGTTGCACTGGGCCCACAACGTCGGCGCCACGAGCCTGTTCAACCTCCAGGGCGGTCTGCCTGCCTTGGTCCGCCTCGAGGTCCACGGCCCATCACCGTGGGCGGGTGGGGCCGGCGTGATCGAGACCCTGGCCATCGCAGCCGCACTGCCCCTGATGGTGCTCTATCTGCGACACCGCACGACGAGTGCTGTCCGGTGAGCGCCGGTCGAGCCGTGCCCACCACGGTGCCGTCGAAGCGGTGGTGGGTCGCATCCGCGGTCCAACGCGAGGTCATCCACGGTCGTCGGCGCGGCTGGCGAGGGTGCTGTTGTAGTACCGCCGGTCACCGGTCACCTCCTCGCCGATCCAGGCGAGCTCCGGCAGC
>JBKHEJ010000168.1:0-6178 GCA_046540855.1 Nitriliruptoraceae bacterium | reverse complement strand
CTCGTACTCGTCGTAGTCGCGCTGGAACCAACCCGCCCCGATCCCGAGCACGACCCGGCCACCGCTGAGGTGGTCGATGGTGCGGGCCATGTCCGCGACCAGGTGCGGGTTGCGGTAGGAGGAGCAGGTGACGAGGTTGCCGATCGTCACCCGCTCGGTGGCCATCGCGAAGGCGGTCAGCAGGGTGAGCCCCTCGAAGTGAGCCGCGTCCTCGTCGCCGTAGAGGGGGAAGAAGTGGTCCCAGGTCCACAGCGAGTCGAACCCGAGCTGGTCCACCGCCCGGGCGGCGGCCACCAACGCCTCCGTGGTCGTCGCCTGGGGGTGCAGCTGCACCCCGACCTTGCACCGGGTCATCGGCTCGCCTGTCGTCGCGGTCGCCTTCGAGCGTAGGCTGCCGCAGGTCATCACGGATGGGGAGGGAGCCCGTTGTTCATCCTGCTGCGCCTCGGGGTCGTGCTGGCCGGCCTCGCACTGCTCGCGGTGCTCGTCCTCCCCGCCGTCGGGGTCATCACGGTGCAGCGCAGCGCACCACAGACCGACGGCGAGGTGGCGGTGCCCTCGCTCGAGCACCCGGTCGAGGTGCTGCGGGACGAGCATGGGGTCCCGACCATCGTCGCACGCACCAGCGCTGACCTGTTCCGCGCCCAGGGCTACGTCCACGCCCAGGACCGGTTCTGGGAGATGGACATCCGGCGCCACATCACCGCCGGCCGTCTCGCGGAGCTGTTCGGTGCCTCGCAGGTGGAGACGGACGCGTTCATCCGCACGCTCGGGTGGCGGCGGGTCGCCGAGGCCGAGCTCGACCTGCTCGAGGACGAGACGCTCGCCATGCTCGAGGCCTACGCCGAGGGCGTGAACGCCTGGCTCGGGTCACGCTCCGGTGCACGGTTGTCGCTCGAGCACGCGCTGCTCCCGCTGTCCGGCGCCCGCGGGTACGTCCCGGAGCCCTGGACCCCCGCCGACTCGGTCGCGTGGCTGAAGGCCATGGCCTGGGACCTGCGTGCCAACCTCGAGGACGAGCTCCTGCGCGCCCGCCTGCTCGCGACCGACCTCGGCCCCGACCGCGCCTGGCAGGACCTCTTCCCGGGCTTCCCCGAGGACCGGCACCCGCCGATCCTGACCGCGGCAGGCCGCATCGTCGACGGTCGGTACGTGCCGGGGTCCGGTGCGTCCGACCCGGACGATGCGCCGGTCGCCACCGGGGCCATCACCGCGGCGCCGGGCGCGGCCGACGGGGACGAGGCGCTGGTCGCCGCCGGTGCCACCACCCGCAGCCTCGAGACGAGCGCACCGTCGGTGCAGCGGGCGCTGCAGGCGGCCCAGGAGGCGCTCGCGGCCGCCCCCGAGCTCCTCGGTGACGGCAGCGAGGACGGGATCGGCTCCAACTCCTGGGTGGTCGGCCCCGAGCGGTCCGCGACCGGTGCGGCGCTGCTGGCCAACGACCCCCACCTCGGCCCCAGTCAGCCCTCGCTGTGGTACCAGTCCGGCCTGCGCTGCGAGCCGGTCGGGCCGGAGTGCCCCTACCACGTGCTCGGCTACTCCTTCGCCGGGATGCCCGGGATCATCATCGGCCAGACCGACCGGGTCGCCTGGGGGTTCACCAACCTCGGCGCGGACGTCACGGATCTGGTCATCGAGCGCCTCGACGGGGACCGCTACCTCACCGAGGACGGCTGGGAGCCCCTGCAGACGCGCACCGAGACGCTCCGGGTCGCCGGTGGCGAGGACGTCACGCTCACGGTCCGCGCGACCCGCAACGGCCCGCTGTTCTCCGACGTGTCCGGGGCGGGCACCGAGGTGGCGGACGGCCCCCTCGGCGCGGCGGGGTCCGACGCCAGCGACGACCTCGAGCACGCCGTGGCGCTGCGCTGGGTCGCGCTCGATCCGGTCCCGACCGTCGATGCGGTGCCCTCCTTCATGCGGGCCCGGGACTGGGCGAGCTTCCGCGAGGCGGCCCGGCGCTTCCAGGTGCCCTCCCAGAACCTCGTCTACGCCGACGTCGACGGCCACATCGGCTACCAGGCACCGGGCCGGATCCCGGTCCGCGCCAGCGGGGACGGCACCCTGCCGCTACCCGGCTGGACCGGCGAGGCCACCTGGGAGCGGTTCCTGGAGTTCGAGGAGCTGCCCTGGTCCTTCGACCCGCCCGAGGGCGTGATCGTCACCGCGAACCAGCCCGTCGTCCCGACCGGCAGCGAGCCGTTCCTGTCCCTCGACCACAACGTCGGCTACCGCGCCGCGCGCATCACCGAGCTGCTGCAGGAGCACGAGAGGCTCACCCTGGACGACCTGCTCGAGGTCCAGCTCGACGCCCACAACGGCAACGCGGCCACGCTCGTGCCGGTGCTGCTCGGCGTGGACGCGGGCGACGATGAGGGCGTGGCCGCGGTCCAGGAGGCGCTCGGTGGTTGGGACCTGCAGGACGAGGTCGATCGCGCGGGCGCCGCCGCCTTCAACGCGACCTGGCGACACCTGCTGGCCAAGACCTTCCACGACGAGCTACCCGAGTGGGCCTGGCCGTCGGGCAGCGGCCGGTGGTGGGAGGTGGTGCGTTCCCTCGTCGACGACCCGCGGGCGGCCTGGTGGGACGACGTCACCACCCCCGAGCGCGAGGGTCGGGACGAGATCCTGCACGGCGCCATGGCGGCGGCCGGCGAGGAGCTCGAGGCCCGCTTCGGCGCGGACCCGAGCACCTGGCGTTGGGGGGCGATGCACACCCTCATGCTCACCCACTCGACCTTCGGCACCTCCGGCATCGGCCCGCTCGAGCGGTTGTTCAACCGGGGGCCGTTGGAGCTGGCCGGGGGCAGCGACATCGTCAACGCCACCGGCTGGGACGCCCGGTCGGGCTACGAGGTCAACTGGGTGCCGTCGATGCGCTACCTCGTCGACCTCGGCGACCTGGACGCCGGGCGCTGGATCCACATCTCCGGGCAGTCCGGGCGTCCCTTCAGCCCGCACTACACCGACCAGGCCGAGCCGTGGGCCCGCGGCGAGACCCTCCCCATCCGGTTCTCCGCAGCGGCGGTGGAGGCAGCCGCCACCGACCGGCTCATGCTGCGGCCCGGGAGCGAGTGACGCTCGGCGCCGGCTGGCAGGCGGGGCCGAGGATCGCGATCGCCTCCGGCACGGCGCGGCCGACGACCGGCGGTGCGGTGGCACCGCGGGCCGGTCACAGGGCCGCGTCGACCGCCGCCGCCACGAAGATCAGGGCGAGCCACAGCGTCGAGAACCCGAACAGCCGCATCGCGGTGCGCACGTCCACGGCCCGGCGCAGCTCGTGGGCGAGCAGCAGCCACACGGTCGTGAGCAGCGCGGCGGGGACGATGAACAGCCAGCCCGCCTGCGACCCGGCGACGTAGAGGAGCACGACGCTCAGCAGCAGGTAGCTGTAGAGCAGGATCTGGCGCGTGGCTTCCTCGTTGCCGTGGGTGACGGGCAGCATCGGCAGCCCGGCCGCGGCGTAGTCCTCGCGGTACTTCATCGCCAGCGCCCAGAAGTGCGGCGGCTGCCACCACAGCATGATCGCGAACAGCAGCCAGGGCCGGGGGTCGGCGAGATCACCGCCGGTGACCGCCGCCCACCCCGTCAGCACCGGGACGCAGCCGGCGATGCCCCCGATCACCACGCCCTGGGAGGAGCGCCGCTTGAGCCAGAGGGTGTAGACGAAGACGTAGAACAGGATCGCACCGGTGGCGAGCGCGGCCGCGACGACGTTGACGAACACCGTCAGCCACACGAACCCGAGGACGCCGAGCACGAGACCGAGGATCAGCGCCCCCTGGGGTGCGATCTCGTCGGTGGCGGTCGGTCGCGCCGCCGTGCGCCGCATCCGCCGGTCGATGTCCCGGTCGAGGTGGTTGTTCAGGGCGTTCGCGCTGCCGGCCGACAGCGTCCCCCCGAGGAGGGTCGCGAACACCAGCCACGTCGACGGCCAGCCCTGCTCGGCCACGACCATGGCCGGCACGGTGGTCACGAGCAGCAGCTCGATGATGCGGGGCTTGGTCACCAGCACGTAGCGCTTGATGGTGTCGAGGCGACCACCGCGGTCCTCGTAGCGACCCTCCGGGTGCATCGGACCGACGGGTGCACCGGGGTCGACCGCCACCTCGGTATCGCGACGGGTGGTGGTGTCGTGGGGGTCGGCGGTGCTCACGCGACGAGGTCCCGCCGCTCGGAGCGGACGCTGCGCGCGGCCTCGCGCAGCTGCACCGCGCCGAGACCCAGCAGGAGCACCCCCGCACCGATCGCTGCGACGTACAGCACCAGGTGGACGGCCACGAAGGCGGCCGAGAAGCTGCCGACCTCGGCGAGGAGGTTCACGATCCGGGTGCCCCACAGCCACAGCTGGAACACCCCGAGCACGAGCAGCACGAGCGCACGACGGTGGTGTGTCCGAGCCGGCAGCGTGACGGACGCCTCGGCCGAGGGGGAGCGCAGCACGAACGGGGCCTTCCCGCGGGGGCTGACAGGGTACGCAACCGGACGGGTCCGAGCCCACCCGCACCGGGTCCGGCGTGGCTGCACACCCTCGATACCCTCCCGCCATGTCCCGGCTCGAGTGGCTGCGCACCCCCTCCCGACGTGCCCTGCGTGGCGCGGCGCTGGCCGCGCTCATCGCGAACATGGTGATCGTGTTCACCGGCGGCATCGTGAGGGTCACCGGATCCGGCCTCGGGTGCAGCGACTGGCCGACCTGTGACGGCTCGAACATCTCCCCGATCGCCGGGGGCGGCGGGCACGAGGCCTGGCAGGGCTACGTCGAGTTCGGCAACCGCCTGCTGAGCGCCCCGGTCCTGCTCGCGGCGCTGCTGGTGTGGTGGTTCGTACGCCGTTCCGGGCCACATCCGCGCGTCGTACGGGTGCTCGCAGCCCTGCTCCCCCTCGGCGTGATGGGCCAGATCGTGCTCGGCGGGGTGACGGTGCTCACGGGCCTGTCGCCGGTCACGGTGGCCGGCCACTTCCTCGCCTCGATGGTCCTGATCGCGGCGGCCGCCGGCGTCTACGAGCTGGTCCGAGCCCCCGACGGGGAGCCACCCGCGGCCCGCGGGGTCCAGCACGCCATGACCGCGGTCCTCATCGTCGCCTTCGTCGTGCTGGTGCTCGGCACGCTGGTGACCGGGTCCGGCCCCCACGGCGGGGATCTCAACGCCCCGCGCTTCGGCTTCGACCTGCGCGTGATGGCGATCGCCCACGCGGACGCCGTGTGGCTCCTGCTCGGGTTGACGGGCGCGACCGTGGCGGTCACCTGGCGCAGCGGACCGCCCCGGTTCCGGCGCACGCTGCGGCTGCTGCTCCTCGTCCAGCTGGGCCAGGGTGGTCTCGGCTACCTCCAGTACTGGCTGGGGGTGCCTCCGACGCTCGTGTCCTTCCACATCCTGGGCGCCACGATCATGTGGGCCATCGCGGTGCTGGCCTGGGGTCGGGCACGGGACCACGCCTCGCTGGTGGGTGGGGCCTCCCAGGCGGCACCGACCGACGCTGCCGCCGACCTCCCCCCGCACGACGACGAGCGACCCACGAGCGGCGTGTCGCCGGTGCCGTGAGTACCCCGCCGCCGGTGCGCGTGCTCGTCCTCGGGGACTCGACCGCGTTCACCGACCAGGCCGGGCCCCAGCTCCCCAGCCAGCCGCACCTGTACCCGAACGTGCTCCGAGCCCGTCTGGCGACCGACCTCGACCGCGACGTCGCGGTGACGGTCGTCGCGGCACCGGGGACCACCGTGCGCGAGGCGTACCGGTCGGTCACCAAGGACCGCCACGTCCAGTTCGACCTCCTCGCCCCCGCGGACGCGGTCGTGGTCGCGATCGGCAGCTTCGACCACGCTCCGGCCGGGGTGCCACCGTCGGTCCAGGCGGTGCTGCCCTACGTCCGGCCGGTGCGGCTGCGCCGCCGGCTCCGCGCCGGGCTGCACGCCGCCTACCCCCGCCTCGTGCGGCTGCGCGGCGGACACGGGCCACGGACCCCCCACCGGGAGTTCCAGCGGCTCTACGCCGACCTGCTCGACCACCTGCGCAGCGTCACCTGGGGGCGCGCGGCCGGCGTGGTGCTCGGGCCCACCAGCCACCGCAGCAGCTACTACGCGCACCGCCACCCCGGGCACGCCCGTGCCGAGGCGGCCCAGCTCGCCCTCGCACGCCAGCACGGCTACGCGACGGTGGCGTCGTGGCCGCTCGTC
>JBKHEJ010000167.1:0-6248 GCA_046540855.1 Nitriliruptoraceae bacterium | reverse complement strand
CAAGATCGCCTGGTCCGCCGACGGCGCCGTGCTGTTCGCCGGCGGGCGGTACGAGCAAGCCGACGGTGTGCGTCCCGTGTTCGCCTGGGCCGACGGCGGCGCGGGCGCTCACGTGCGAGGCTCTGACCCAGCAGGACCCGGTCCCGCTGCTGCGCGAGGCGCTCGACCTGTGGCGGGAGCTCGGCGCCGAGCTGTGGGCGGTCCGGGTCGAGCTCGGCATCGCCTCGCGATCGAACGACCCCCTGCAGCGCGCCCGTGCGCCCGAGCTCCTGCGGACCGCCACGGCGCTCGGCTGCCCGCCCGAGCGCAGCGTCTGGGCCGCCCAGATCCTGACCGGCGCCCGGACAGCCGAGCGCACCGTGGTGCGTGCGCTCGGGACCTTCGAGGTGCTGCGCGCGGGCGAGCCCCTGCCGGCCTCGTCCTGGGGCTCGCGCAAGGCCCGTGAGCTCGTCAAGGTGCTGATCGTGCGGGCCCCGCGGGCGGTCAGCCGCGAGGAGCTCGGCCACCTGCTGTGGCCGGACGAGCCCTACAGCAAGGTCTCCGGGCGGCTGTCGACCGCGCTGAGCCTGGCGCGAGCGGCCCTGGCCGGGCGGGACGGTGCCCGCGATGAGCCGCTGCAGACCACCGCGAGCGGGGCCGTCGCGCTCTGCCTCGACGAGGTGGAGGTCGACGCGGTGGTCTTCCGGGATCTGGCGAGCGCGGGGCTGCGCGCCGCGCGGGAACGCGATGCCGGCACGGCCCAGCAACTGCTGCGGGAGGCCGAGGCGGGCTACGGCGGCGACCTGTTCGAGGACGACCCGGACCTGGAGTGGGCAGAGGACCGGCGCCATGAGCTGCGGATGCTCTACCTCGACGCCACCCGCACCCTCGCGAAGCTGGTCATCGACGAAGCGCCGGAGCACGCCATCCAGTTGCTGCTGCGCGTGCTCGACCGCGACCGCTACGACGAACCGGCCCACCTCAACCTGACCGTGGCACTGCTGCGAGCCGGCCGCCACGGCGAGGCCCGCCGGCGCTACCACCTCTACCAGGACCGCATGGCCGAGCTGCAGCTGCCGGCGGTCCCCTTCCACGAGCTGGTCCGCGACGCCCGACCGGGCAGCGCCCGCCTGGCGAGCTGACCCTCAGCTCCCGCGTGGGGCGGAACGCCTGCCTGGTGCGAGCGTGCGCGGGGCGGTCGTCTAGCCTGTTCGCCGCCGCCAGCGCTGGTGGCGAGCCCCTGGCCATCCATCCCGGACGATCGCGGCGCGCGGCGGAGCCTGCGAGCCCACGAGGAGCACAGGACGTGAGCGAGCAGACGACCACGGCACCCCCGGGTGCGCTGGACCGGTTCTTCAAGCTGTCGGCGCGCGGCAGCGACCCGCGTACCGAGGGGGTGGCGGGCCTGACGACCTACCTCGCGATGGCCTACATCGTCTTCGTCAACCCGAACTTCCTCTCCGCCGCGGGCATGGACCCCGGCGCGGTGTTCGTCGCCACCTGCCTGGCCGCCGCGCTCGGGACCCTGGTGATGGGCCTGTGGGCGAACCTGCCCATCGCCCAGGCGCCCGGGATGGGCCTGAACGCCTTCTTCGCCTTCACCGTGGTCCTCGGCTTCGGGATCGAGTGGGAGACCGCGCTCGCAGCGACCTTCGTGTCGGGTGCGCTGTTCCTCGTGCTGGCCCTGACCGGGGTCCGCGGCGCGATCATCAACGCGATCCCCTACCAGCTCAAGATGGCGATCGGTGCGGGCATCGGGCTGTTCATCGCCTTCATCGGGCTGAAGAACGCCGGCATCGTCGTCCCCGACCCCACCACCATCGCCTCCGAGGGGGCGGAGGGGACCGTCGTCGCGCTCGGCGACCTGACGGTGTCCGCCACGCTGCTCGCCATCTTCGGGCTCGTCGCGACCGCCCTGTTCCTCATGCGGGGGCTCAAGGGTGCGGTGTTCCTCGGGATCCTGGCCACCGCCGCGGTCGGGGTCGTCACCGGCCTGCTCGAGCTGCCCTCGGGGATCGTCGCGGCGCCGCCGTCGCTCGCCCCGACCTTCGCGGCGGCCTTCGGCGCCTTCGGGGACCTGCTGAGCCCCGAGCTGCTGCTGGTCATCGCGACGATGCTGTTCGTGGACTTCTTCGACACCGCCGGCACCCTCATCGCGGTCACGAACCAGGCGGGGCTGCTCGAGGAGGACGGCTCGCTACCCGGCGGCAACCGCTCCCTCGTCTCCGACGCGGTCGCCACGATGGGTGGCGCGGTGCTCGGGACCTCGACGACGACCTCCTACATCGAGTCGGCCGCCGGGGTCGGGGCCGGAGGCCGCACCGGCCTGAGCGCGGTCACCACCTCGGCGCTGTTCGTGCTGACGATCTTCTTCTCGCCCCTGCTGTCGGTCGTCACCGCACCCGTGACCGCCGCCGCGCTGGTCATCGTCGGGGTGATGATGGCCAGGGGGCTCAAGGACATCGAGTGGGACGAGCTCGAGATCGCGATCCCCGCCTTCGTGACGGTGATCGCGATGCCGCTGACCTACTCGATCGCCACCGGCATCGCGCTCGGGCTGCTGCTCTACCCGCTGCTGATGGTGTTCAAGGGCAAGGCGAGGGAGGTCCACCCCGTGATGTACCTCCTCGCGGCGCTGTTCACCCTGTTCTTCCTGTTCCTCGCCGAGTAGCGGGCCTCACGCCGCCGGGGCGGGCGTCGGCGCCGCGGCGAGCGTCAGGGAGCCGTCGTCGTCCGCCACCCCCACGCGCACCGTGTGGCCGGGTGCCACCTCGCCGGCCAGCAGGCCCCGCGCGAGCCGGTCCTCGAGCTCCCGGCGGATCACCCGCTTGAGGGGGCGGGCGCCGTAGAGCGGGTCGAAGCCGAGCTCCGCGAGCCGATCCAGCGCCGCATCGGACAGCTCGAGGTGGACGTCCTGGGCGTCCAGGCGGGTCCGCAGCCGCGCCAGCTGGATGTCCACGATCTCGCGCAGCTGCTCACGGGTGAGCCGGTCGAAGATGACGACCTCGTCGATGCGGTTCAGGAACTCCGGCCGGAAGTGGCTGCGCACGTCCTCGAGCACGCGGTCGTGGAGCGCCTGAGGTGACAGCCCGGCGTCGAGGATGTGGGTGGACCCGAGGTTGGAGGTCATGATGATGACGGTGTTGCGCAGGTCCACGGTGCGGCCGTGCCCGTCGGTCAGCCGGCCGTCGTCGAGCACCTGGAGCAGGACGTTGAACACGTCCGGGTGGGCCTTCTCCACCTCGTCGAGCAGCAGCACCTGGTAGGGCCGGCGGCGCACCGCCTCGGTGAGCTGGCCGCCCTCGTCGTAGCCGACGTAGCCGGGTGGCGCGCCGATGAGCCGGGCGACGGTGTGCTTCTCCTGGTACTCGCCCATGTCGATACGCAGCATGGCCCGCTCGTCGTCGAACAGGAACTCCGCGAGCGCCCGGGCGAGCTCGGTCTTGCCGACCCCGGTGGGGCCGAGGAAGAGGAAGCTGCCCATCGGCCGGTCCGGGTCGGCGATGCCGGAGCGGGAGCGACGCACGGCGTTGGCGACCGCGTCCACGGCCTGGTCCTGCCCGACCACCCGGGCGTGCAGCTGGTCCTCGAGGTGGACGAGCTTGGCCGACTCCGACTCGATCAGCTTCGTGACCGGGATGCCGGTCCAGCGCGCGACCACCTCGGCGATCTCCACCTCGGTGACCTTCTCGTCGAGCAGGGTGTCGCCGCTGGCGCGGGCCTCCTCGATGCGCTGCTGGGCCGCTGCGACGACCCGCTCGAGCTCGGGGATGCGCCCGTAGGACAGCTCCGAGGCGCGCTCGTAATCACCGTCGCGGGCGGCGGCGGCGGCCTTCTCGCGCAGGTGCTCGAGCTCCTCCTTGGCGGAGGCGAGCTCGGTGTGGGCGCGCTTCTCCGCCTGCCAGCGCTGCTCCATCGCCTCGAGGTCCGCGCGCAGCCGGCCGAGCTCCTCGTCGAGGTCGGCGAGGCGCTCCGCGGCCGAGGGGGTGTCAGCCTTGGCGAGCGAGACGCGCTCGATCTCGAGCTGGCGGATCCGGCGGCTGACCTCGTCGAGCTCCGGCGGCATGGAGTCGTTGGCGATGCGGATCCGGGCCATGGCCTCGTCGAGCAGGTCGATGGCCTTGTCGGGCAGGAAGCGGTCGGTGAGGTAGCGGTCCGACAGGCTCGCGGCGGCGACCAGCGCGTCGTCGGTGATCTCCACGCCGTGGTGGACCTCGTACCGCTCGCGCAGGCCGCGCAGGATGCCGACGGTGTCGGGCACGCTCGGTTCGGCGACGTGGACCGGCTGGAAGCGGCGCTCCAGTGCCGCGTCCTTCTCGATGTTGCGGTACTCGGCCAGGGTGGTCGCCCCGATCATGCGCAGCTGGCCGCGCGCGAGCATGGGCTTGAGCATGTTCGCCGCGTCCATCGCGCCCTCGGCGCCACCGGCACCGACGACGGTGTGGAGCTCGTCGATGAAGGTGATGATGCGGCCCTCGGAGGCCTCGATCTCCTTGAGCACGGCCTTGAGGCGCTCCTCGAACTCGCCGCGGTACTTCGCGCCGGCGACCATCGCGGACAGGTCCAGCTCGACCAGGGTCTTGTCCTCGAGCAGCGTGGGCACGTCGCCCTCGACGATGCGGTTGGCCAGGCCCTCCACGATCGCGGTCTTGCCGACGCCGGGCTCCCCGATCAGGACCGGGTTGTTCTTCGTCCGGCGCACCAGCACCTGGATGACCCGGCGGATCTCCTCGTCGCGCCCGATGACCGGGTCGAGCTTGCCGTCGCGGGCGAGCTGGGTCAGGTCACGGGCGTACTTCTCGAGCGCCTCGTAGGTGGTCTCCGGGTCCTGCGACGTCACCCGCTGCGAGCCGCGGACCTGGCGCAGGCCGTCCAGGATCGCGTCCCGGTCCACGCCCTGCTCGACGAGGATGGCGGCGGTGCGGTCGGAGTTGGCGGCGAGCCCGAGCAGCAGGTGCTCGGTGGAGACGTACTCGTCACCGAGGGTGCCCGCCTCCTCCTCGGCGGTGCTGAGCGCGCGGGCCAGCGCCCGGGACAGGGTCGGCTGCCCGCTCGAGCCGTAGGCGGCCGAGGTGGCGTCCAGCAACTCGGTCGTGCGGTTGCGCAGCGTCGTCGGGGTCACGCCGAGCTTGGACAGCAGCGACAGCACGACACCGTCCGCCTGCTCGAGCAGGGCCGCGAGCAGGTGCGCGGTGCCGACCTCAGGGTGCTTGCGGTCGGTCGCCATCCCGGCGGCGCGCTGGATGGCCTCCTGGGAGCGGTGGGTGAGCCGCTGCATGTCCATGCTCGGCCTCCTGTCAGGTCGATCCGTCATCGGGCCCGGTCGGGGCCTCGGTCCGTAGGTGCTGGTCGGCGCGTGGGTCGGCGGTGGCGTCGGGTCGCGTGGGCTGGGGTCGGGTGGCCGACGCCCGCCGCGCTTGCGCTCAGCGGTCGGCGGTCCGCATCTCCGGCGGCGGGACCGGCCGGGCACGCTGCATCCCGCCGGAGCCGCGCTGGGCGGTGCGGCGCCCGCGCGGGTGCACCTCGACGCTGGAGGCGGGCGCCTTGACGATCTCGTACCGGTCGGTGCGGGCCGGCCGCTCCTCGATGCGCTCCGCCAGGACCCGCACCATCTCCTCCAGCTCCCCGATCCGCCGTCGGGCGCCCTCCAGCTTCTCGCCGAGGTCGAGGACGACCCGGACCCCGGCGAGGTTCAGTCCCTGGTCCTGGGTCAGGGTGCGGATGAAGCGGAGCCGATCGACGTCGCGGCGGGAGTAGCGCCGGGTACCGCCCTCGGTGCGAGCCGGGGTGAGCAGCCCCTCACGCTCGTAGGCGCGGAGCGTCTGCGGGTGTAGGTCCGCCAGCTCCGCCGCGACCGAGATGACGTACACCGGCGCGTCGCTGTCATCCGGGAGGTCGAAGGGGTGGGGTTCGTGCTCGTCGGCCGTCTCGGCCCGTCCGCCACCACGGTGGGACCAGGACCAGGCACGGCCCCCCTCGTGGGGCTCGAGGTAGCGCTGCTCGCTCGGCACCTGGGCCTCCTTCCTGGCTTGGGGGTGTGCGGATCACGGGTATCGCGGGACGGGATCGGGTCGCGGGGCCGTCGGTGCCGGTCCGTGGCCGTTCCCTGTGTCGTTCCCTGCGCCTATCCGCAGGGATCGTGCGGCATCACGCCTGGGTCGGGCCGTCGGCGCGGGTCCGTGGTCGTTCCCTGCGCCTATCCGCAGGGATCGTGCGGCATCACGCCTGGGTCGGGGGTCGGGGGGTGGGTCGGGGTGGGTCGGGGGGAG
>JBKHEJ010000166.1:0-6349 GCA_046540855.1 Nitriliruptoraceae bacterium | reverse complement strand
GGTACGCGAGCTGGGTTCAGAACGTCGTGAGACAGTTCGGTCCCTATCCGCTGCGCGCGTTGGTGATCTGATAGGAGCTGCCCCTAGTACGAGAGGACCGGGGTGGACGTACCTCTGGTGTGCCGGTTGTCCTGCCAAGGGCACGGCCGGTTTGCTACGTACGGACGGGATAAGCGCTGAAGGCATCTAAGCGCGAAGCCCACCTAGAGATGAGATCACCCATCCCTTCGAGGGAGTAAGGGCCCCAGCTAGACGACTGGGTCGATAGGCCGGAAGTGGAAGCGTGGCAACACGTGCAGCTGACCGGTACTAATAGCCCGAGGACTTGCCGTACTCGCGCTCGCGCTCGCTATGGGGTTCCGAGGACCGTCACATCGACGCTCCCCGGAACCGCAGACAACGGTGGTTCATCCACCTACACAACGTCCAGCAAGGTTCCACGATCTCCCGTGGCCCGAGCGGAGGGGACACACCCGGTCACATTCCGAACCCGGAAGTTAAGCCCTCCAGCGCCGATGGTACTGCCGGGGCAACCCGGTGGGAGAGTAGGTCGCCGCGGGAACCTCTCTCGAGGTCGAGGCCGTCCCTTCCGGGGGCGGCCTCGATCTCGTTCCATGCAGATCGTCGCGCCGCCGACGAGGAGAGTTCCATGCCACGCCAGGATCCCGGACGCTCGGCACGGCCGCGGCGCCCGAAGCCCACCGGGACGCCGCAGCCGCCGGATCGGCTGGCGGTCCCCGGACATGATGGCGAGCCGATCGGGCGCGACCGGGTCACGCGGCGTCGCAGCGCGCCGCCACGGGCCACCGTCCCCGCGGAGGAGGCCCCGAAACGGCCGAACCTCCCGGACGAGCAGCCGCACCTGCCGCGCTCGGTGCGCAAGGAGATCGACCGGGTGCTGGGTCCTGGCCGGCGCGCTCAGGACGTGGCCCTGTGCCTGAGCATCGCCTCGCAGGCGCTCGACGAGGACCGCCCGGACGTCGCGCTGGAGGTGCTGGCCTGGGCGAAGCATGAGGCGCCGCGGCTGGCGGTCATCCGCGAGGCGTACGGCATCGCGCTCTACCAGGTGGAGCGGTGGCATGAGGCGCTCTCCGAGCTCCAGGCCTACCGCCGGCTCACGGGTCGCACCGACCAGAACCACGTCATCGCCGACTGCCTCAGAGCGCTCGGCCGGGGGGTCACCCAGGTCGCGGACGCGGCTGAGCCCCTCGTCGAGGACCACCAGGCACCCGAGGACCGCCGAGCGGAAGCGGCGATCGTGTGGGCCGCAGCGCTGGCGGATGCCGGGGAGCTGGCGTCCGGGCGGGCGGTCCTGCGTCGCTTCCTCGAGCGGCCCCGCTCCTCCGACGCCGAGCACGATCTTCGGGTCCGCTACCTCGCAGCCGACCTCGCGGAGCGCGCGGGCGATCGTGATGAGTCCTGGCGGCAGCTCGACCTGATCGCCGCGGTCTCGGAGGGGTTCCTCGACGTCCGCGAACGTCTGGAGGCTCACGAGCGGTGAGCTCACCCTGAGGCGGGGCGAGCGCGAGGCGGGTGGAAGGGTGTGCGGTCGTGTCGTTGACGCCACCGGTCCAGCACGAGGAGCAGCACGATGCCGCTCACGAACCCTCCGACGTGCGCTTCGTAGGCGATCGGCTCTCCCGTCGGCGTCCGCGCCGCGCTGAACTGCAGCAGGAACCACAGGCCGAGCAGCAGCCACGCCGGGACGGTCACGACCGCCACGACGAGCAGCCACCGGACCAGCCGCAGCCCGGGTAGCAACCACGCGGCGAGGTAGAGCGGGAACGGCACGAGCGTCAGCACCCGGTTGCGTGGGAAGCACAGCAGGTAGGCGCCGAGGACGGCGGCGATCGCGCCCGACGCCCCGATCAGCGGCACGATCGAGTCGGGCCGCACGGCGGTGTAGGTCAGCGTGGCTGCGGCCCCACCGACCGCGTAGAACAGCACGAAGCGCAGGTGCCCGAGACGATCCTCGACGTTGTCGCCGAACACGAGCAGGTACAGCAGGTTGCCGAGCAGGTGCCCGAGCCCGCCGTGGAGGAACAGCGACGTGAGCAGGGACAGCGCCACGTTCTTCTCAGGCGCGGTCGCCGCGCAGGGACCGAGGAGGCGCTCGAGCTCGACGGGTCCGAGCGGGGCGAGCTGGGTCAGCTCCCGGGGGATCGCAGCGAACCGGTAGGTCAGGTGGAGCTGGGCGCAGCCCTCGAGCGGCAGCTGGACGAGGGCGAACACCGCCAGGTTCGCGATCGTCAGGACCCAGACGACCGTGGCGCGACGCGAGGTCGCGGCGATGTCACCGATCGGGAGCACGGCCCGGCACCCTCCTCGGTCGGCGTCACGCCGCTCGTGCCGTCACAGGGCGGCACGCAGCCGGAGCAGATCGGGCATCGAGGCATCCACCCGCAGCCGGTTCGAGGCGATGGCGCGCGAGACCGGCAGGTCCCCCGCAGCGATCCGCAACAGGTCGTCGGAGAGGACGCTGAGGCGGATGTCGGGCCGGCGCCCCGGCTCGTCGGTGAGGAGCTCGATCACGCCACCTCGCCACTGCGCGTGCCGCACCAGGTCCAGGTCCGGGCAGCGCGCCTCGATGAGGCGCTGGCTCGGCAGCATGGCACGGGCTGACTCATCGACGGTGCCGAGCCGGCGCAGCAGCTGGAGCAGGACCTCCTCCACCTGCTCGAGGGTCGCCATGTCCGGCTCCTTGTGTGCCGTGGTGCAGCGCGGTGACGCTACCAGCCGCTCGCCTGGATCCGTGGTGCGGAGCGAGGTGGCCGTCGGTCGGGAGCCGATCCCGGCGGCGGCGGCCTTCCAGGGGCTAGAGTCGGCGACGATCATCCACCTTGGGGAGGGAACATGAACGCCGCCGTCCAGCGCTACCTCGATGCCGCCTCCGGGCTCACCGAACTGACCCGATCCAAGGCCGAGCAGATCGTGAAGCAGCTCGTCCGTTCCGGTGAGGCCGCCGGCGACCAGGTCGGTGAGCTCGTCGAGGACCTGGTCGAGCGGCAGAAGCAGAACCGTGAGGCGATGGCCTCCCTCGTGCGCAACGAGACCACGAAGGCCGTTCGGTCCATGGGCCTGGCGACGTCCGAGGAGGTCGAGCGGTTGCAGAAGCAGGTCGCCGATCTCAAGCGCGAGCTCCAGCGCCGCGAGGTCGCAGAGACGGTGACGGCCGGGCAGCGGACCGCGAGGAAGACGGCGAAGAAGACCGCGAAGAAGACGGCGACCAGGAAGAGCGCCACGAGGAAGACCGCGGCGAAGAAGACCGCGGCGAAGAAGACCGCGAGGAAGACCGCGGCCAAGAAGACGGCGGCGACGAAGGCGACGGTCGCGCCAGCGCCCGAGGCGCCGACCTCGCCGTCCGACGACGCCTCGTGAGCGAGCCAGCCTCCGACCCTGACCACCAGGACCCGGTCTCCGAGCGGGTCCTTAAGGCCCTCGACGGCCTCGAGGACCTGCCGGTCGCCGACCACCTCGCGGTCCTCGAGCGCGTCAACCGTGCCATCACCGACGAGCTGGCCGCGCTCGACGAGGTCTGATCCTGGCCGCTCGCCGCCGGCGCCTGGACGCCGAGCTCGTCCGCCGCCAGCTGGTCGCCACCCGGACGCTGGCGCAGGAGGCCATCGCCCAGGGGCTCGTGACCGTGGACGGGGCACCGGCCCTGAAGCCCTCGACCCAGGTGCGGATCGACCAGGCCCTGCACATCGCGGCGGCGCCGCGACGGTTCGTCTCCCGCGGTGGGGAGAAGCTCGACCACGCGCTCGAGGCCTTCGGCGTCGATCCCGCCGGGCGGCACGCCCTGGACGCCGGGGTCTCGACCGGCGGGTTCACCGACCGTCTCCTCCAGGGCGGTGCCACCCGCGTGCTGGCCTACGACGTCGGCTACGGGCAGGTGCACGAGCGCGTGCGCACCGACCCGCGTGTGGTCGTCCGCGAGCGCACCAACGTGCGGGAGCTCACCCCCGCCGACATCCCGGCCCCGCCGCCCGACCTGCTCGTCGCGGACCTGTCCTTCATCTCGCTCGCGCTCGTGCTGCCCGGGCTGCGGGCGCTGCTCGCACCGACCGCGGAGGCCGTGGTGCTCGTCAAGCCCCAGTTCGAGGTCGAGCGGGGCGAGGTCGGCGCAGGCGGGATCGTCCGCGATCCGGCGCTCTGGCGCCGGGCGCTGACGCGGGTCGCCGCGGCGGCGGCCACGGCCGACTGGGAGGTCCACGGCGCCACCGCCTCGCCGGTGCTCGGCGCCAAGGGCAACGTGGAGTTCCTGCTCCACCTCGCCGGACGCCCCGGGGTGGCCGACCCGGTGGCCACCTTGGAGGTGGCGGTCGAGGAGGGCATGCTGCGTCGGGCCGGACGCGAGCCAGCCGAGCGCAGGAGGTCACCGTGAGGGTCGGGCTGGTCGTCCACGCGGGTCGCCCCGACTCCCGGGAGGCAGCCGGCGAGGCCGCCCGCCTGCTCGATGAGCTGGACGTCGAGGTGGTGGCCGCCGTCGGCGGGTCGGAGGGTGACCTGCCCGACGAGCTGTCCCACCTCGCACCCCAGGCACCGGCGGCGCAGGTCGTCGCCGGCTTGGACCTGGCCATCTCCTTCGGGGGCGACGGGACCTTCCTGCGGGCCGCGCACCTGTGCCGTGATGCGGGCATCCCCGTGCTCGGGGTCAACCTCGGTCGGCTCGGGTTCCTCGCCGAGGTGGAGCGGGCGGACCTCGGTCCGGCGATGCGCGCGGTGGCCGCGGGGCAGTGGCGGGTGGAGGAACGCCCGACGCTGACCATGGAGGCCACCGGCCCCGACGGGGAGCACCTCGCCTCGGACTGGGCGTTGAACGAGGTCGCGGTGGAGAAGACCGTCCGCCAGCGCCTGGTGCTCCTCGACGTCCACCTCGACGGCACCTTCTTCGCCCAGGTCCCCGCCGACGCGCTCATCCTGGCGACCGCGACCGGCTCGACCGCCTACGCCCTGTCCGCGGGTGGCCCGATCGTCTCGCCCCGGGTGGCCGCGACGCTGGTCGTGCCCGTGGCGCCGCACAGCCTGTTCGACCGCACCGTGCTCGCCGGCCCCGGGGAGGTGATCCGGGTCGAGCTGCTGGAGGGCCAGGCCGAGGGGCTCGCCTCCTGCGACGGCCGCCCGCCGATCGCGCTGCGGCCCGGAGCCGCGGTGACCGTGGTCGGCGGGGGGCGACCGGTCCTGCTCGCGCGGGTCGGCCTGATCGACTTCCCGACCCTGGTCCGCCGCAAGTTCGGTCTGCGCTAGGGCGCGGTGGTGCCTCAGGCACCGCGCGCGGGCGTGGTCGCCGCGACCTGTTCAGGCAGCCCGCCGGCGCTGCCCACAGGCTCCAACGCCACCGCGGGGAGCGGCACCGGCGCCGCTAGGCTCAGGCCGTGATCGAGGAGCTGCACATCCGCGGGCTCGGCGTCATCGAGGACGCCCACCTGACCCTGTCCCCAGGCCTGACCGTGGTCACCGGCGAGACCGGCGCCGGCAAGACCATGCTGGTCACCGCGCTGCAGCTGCTGCTCGGTTCCCGCGCGGACACCGGCCTGGTCCGTGCCGGTGCTCCCGCGGCGACGGTGGACGCGGTCCTCGCGCCCCGCCCCGCCGAGGCGGAGCACCACCTCGGCCCCAGCGACGAGCCGCTCATCGTCGCCCGGGAGATCCCCGCCGACGGTCGCTCGCGCGCCCGGCTCGACGGCCGGCCCGTCCCCGTCGGGACCCTGACCGAGGTGCTCGGCGACCACGTCGAGGTCCACGCCCAGCACGAGCACGTCCGGCTCGCCCGCGCGGAGGTCCAGCGCGACCTGCTCGACCGCTACGCCGGGGCGCCGCACGCACGGGCGCTTGAGACCTACCGCGAGCGCTTCTCCACCTGGCGGGAGCTGAGCGAGCGCCAGGCCCGGCTCGAGGCCGACGCACGCGAGCGTGCGCGTGAGCTCGACCGGCTGCGCTTCGAGGTCGCGGAGATCGACCACGCCGAGCTGGACGCGGACGCGGACACGCAGCTGGCCGCCAGCATCGACCGGCTGGCCCACGCCGAGGAGCTCCAGCAGGCTGCCGCCGAGGCGGCCGCGGCGCTCGGCTCCGAGGGCGCGGGGGACCCTCTCGGGGTGGCGATCGCGGCGCTGCGCCGGGCAGCCGCGGACGACCCCACGCTCGAGGAGCTGACCGACCGGGCCGTCGCCCTCGGCGAGGAGCTGACGGCGCTGGCCACCGAGGTCCGCGACTACGGCGAGGCGGTCGAGGGCGATCCGGCCCGCCTCGCCGCGCTGCTCGAGCGCCAGCAGCTGGTCCGTTCCCTGACGCGCAAGTACGGGGAGGACGTGCCCGCGGTGCTCGCCTACGCCGACCAGGCCCGGGC
>JBKHEJ010000165.1:0-6356 GCA_046540855.1 Nitriliruptoraceae bacterium | reverse complement strand
GGCCGTCGGCGTCCTGCTCTGCCTCCGCCCCGCGGGGCCGGGTGCGTGCGGCCACCTCCTCCGGGCGCTCCTCGGCCGGCGCAACCGGCTCGGCGCCGGCCCCCTCGAGCCGACGCAGCGGGCCGTGTACCGCCTCGTAGCGGACCGCGGCGAACACCGCGCCGTAGACGTACAGCCGGCCGGCGAGGTAGAACAGCAGCAGCAGGGCGATGACGCTGCCGAGCGCGCCGTACAGCGCGTTCGCGTTCTCGATCTGGCTCGCCACCCAGGTCGCACCGGCGACCTTCAGCCCGGTCCACCCGACCGCGGCCAGCATCGCTCCCGGGAGCCGGTCCCGGACCGAGAGCGGGACGGGAGGGGAGAGCAGGACGTAGGCCCCCAGGAACAGCCCGATGTCCAGCAGGTAGGTCACCCCGAGGGAGAGCACCACCGCCACGATGCCGGGGAGCTGGCCGAGCCCGATCCCCGCCAGCGAGGATGCGGCGGTGCTGGCCAGGGCGAGCACCCCGAGACCGAGCAGGGCGAGCACCTGCCGGAGCTTGGCGAGCAGGCCGATCATCACGACCCCGCGGAACACGACGCGGGTGGCGACCATCGCGGCGTTGATCACCCGCAGCCCGGTCAGCAGCAGGATCACGAACCCGATCAGCCCGATCGTGCCGCGCTGCTCGACGACCGCGTTCAGCAGCGCGGCGACCTGGCCGTCCTCGCCCTCCACGGTCTGCTCGAAACCGGGGATGGAACCGGTGATGGCCTCGGCGACCGCGAGCTGATCGTCGGGGTCGTCGAGCACGAAGCCCGCGATCGAGACCCCCAGCAGCAGCAGCGGGAAGAGCGACAGGAAACCGAAGAAGGCGATCGCCGCGGCGAGGGGGTCACCGGCGTCCTCGACGTAGCGCCGCTGGACCGTCAGCGCGGTGCCCAGCACGGGGACGGAGGCGAGGCGGTCCTTCACGCGGCTCCCGGGTCGTGGGCAGCGCCGAGGGTAGTGGCGCGGGCGAGCAGCGATCGACGGTCGCCGGGTCAGTGGTCGTGCGAGGTGACCGGTGTCGTCGCCTCCAGCAGGGTGGCCGCCATGGCGCGCCCCAGGGTCACCGCCTCCTCGGGTGCGGTCTCGTGCGAGGCACGGGCACGCCGCGAGCCGGTCGCGTCCGTGAGGAGGCCGAGCAGGACGAGCCGGTGCTGTCCGGTCGTGCTGCGCCGCACCTCGGCGTGCGCGCCGACCAGCGGGTCGTCGTCGCGGCTGAGCTGCCGCAGCAGCTCCAGCTCGGCCTCGAGCTCCCAGCGCGTGAGCTCGTGGTCGAGGCCAGCGAGCCGCTTGCGGACCGTGGCAGCCGTGCGGGCGCCGACCACGATGGTCGTGCCCTGCCCGGGGCGGTGCAGCACCTCCCCGTGCTCGAGCGGGACGACGACCAGCCCGGCACTGGACGGACGGGCGAGCAGCAGCTCCGCCACGCTGACGACCGCAGCGTCCAGATCCCCGTCCGCGATGGCAACGAGACGGTCCTCGAGCGACGCCGGCCCCTCCTGCAGGAGCAGGTCACGCCGTTGCCGCTGCAGCTGCGCCCGGCGCGCCGCGCCGGAGACCGCGACGCTGACGGGTCGGTCGCGCGGCAGGGTCGCGAGCCCCGCGCCGTCACGTGAGACGACCGCATCCCGCGGGTCGAGCCGGCCGAGGGCAGCGATCAGGGTGAGCGCCGACGGCGGCTCCACCGGGAGCTCCGCCCCCTCGAGCACCGCGACGTCCGCGTCCGCGGCGACCACCGCGGCCAGCGCGGCGCGGGCCCCCGCAGCACCCTGGGCCTCGACCGCGTGCACCACGACCTGGCTCCCAGCATCAGCGCGGCCAGCATCAGCCAGGGCGGTGACGAGCTGCTGGGCGCGCGCTCGGGACGCCGCACCGGCAGGCACGACGACCCGCAGCGTGGGGTGGGCAGCAAGGTCACTCATAGGGTCCTCGTGGTCGGTCTGGTCCTCGGGGCGGTGGGTGCCCGATCCTGCGTCGCGCTCATCAGGTGCTCAGCCGAGGTCGTCGCCCGGGACCGGGTCCAGCTTGCTGTAGAACGCGAGGATCTGCAGCTCCGTGGCGAGGTCGACCCGCCGGAGCGTGACCCGCGGCGGGACCTGCAGGTGGATCGGCGCGAAGCTCAGGATCGCCCGGACCCCCGCCGCGACGAGCCGGTCCACCACGGCCTGCGCGGCGCTGGCGGGGACCGCGAGCACCGCCACGGTCACGCCGTGCGCGGCGATGAGCCCCTCCAGGTCCTCCGCGGGGGTCACCGGCAGGCCGGCGAACCGGCCGCCGGTGACGGTCGGGTCCGCATCGACCAGCCCGACCAGTCGGAAACCGTGATCGGCGAACCCGCCGTAGCTGGCGAGGGCGCGACCGAGGTTGCCCAGACCGACCAGGATCATGGGGCGGTCCGAGACGAGCCCGAGGGCCTTCGACAGCCGCGCGGCGAGCCGGTCGACGTCGTAGCCCACCCCCCGGGTGCCGTTGGCCCCCAGGAACGACAGGTCCTTGCGGACCTTGGCCGCGTTCACCCCCGAGGCCTGCGCGAGATCCTCGCTGGCGAGGGTGTCCACCCCCGCCTTGGCCGCGTCGGTGAGCACCTTCAGGTAGCCGGGCAGCCGGGCGACGGTGGCCTCGGGGATGCGTCCGTCAGGCACGCCGACCTCCTCGGGCTTCGGTGCGGGATCGGCGCGTCAGCGTGCCGCGACACCCGTCGGCAGCGTCAGCTCCCGCGGTCGCTGTCGCGCGGAGGCTACGCGCTGATGTGCGCGGGCACCGAACCGGGTCGAGGGCCGTCACGCCCGCCGCACGCCCACGCGCAGCCCTGCTCCCACGAGCGATCACCGCCGGGCGGACCCCAGCGCGACCACCGACCGGGCTCGGCGACGTCGGGAGCACGCACCGGCACGCGGCGAGGGGAGCACGGACCGCTCCTCAGCGGCGCCGGGCCGCGCGGACCGCACGCCGCACCTCGCGCGGGGTCAGCTCGTAGGCCGCCACCTCGACCCCATCGACCTCGAGCACGGGGACCCGGACGCCGTAGCGGCGCACGAGCTCCTCGTCGCCGTCGATGTCCACCAGCTCCACCCGGGCCCGCGGGGCGTGCGCTCGCAGCAGGTCCTCCGCACGCCGGCACAGACCGCATCCTGCACGCGTGTACAGCCGCAGCACGACCTCACGTGGTGCTCGCATCCGGATCCCTCGTGCGCTCAAGCGGCGCCTCCGGTGCGCCGATACCTCAGGGGCAGGACCACGACGGAGCGTCCCGACAACGGCACCCCGCTCGAAAGGGCGGTCCGCAACGCCACGGGCCTACGGCCGAGCAGGCTACGGCAGCCGGGCTACCGAAGGATCCTCCCCACCCGCGGTGCGGCTCCGTCCCGACGAAGGGAACCGGCCGTGACCGCGACAGGCCCCGTGCCGAGACGGGTCGGGCTCGTCCTCCTCCTCGCCCTGCTCGTGAGCCTGCTGCCCCCCGCACCGAGCGGCGCCCGGGCCGACGCGGGGCTCGAGGCGCGCTTCGTCGCAGCGACCAACCAGGCGCGCACGGCGCAGGGGCTGTCCGCGCTCGCCGTGGCCTCCGACCTCACCTCGGGTGCCCGTGCGCACAGCCAGGTGATGGCGAACGCCAGCGACCTGCACCACAACCCGAACCTCGCCTCCGCCTTCAGCGGGTGGCGGAAGATCGGGGAGAACGTCGGTCGCGGCCCGTCGGTGTCGTCGATCCACGACGCCCTCATGAACTCCCCGGGGCACCGCCGCAACATCCTCGACCCGGACTTCACCCAGGTCGGTATGGGCGTGGTCGTCGACGGGGGTGGCCAGATCTGGGTCACGCAGGTGTTCCGGCAGCCAGCCGGGGCGCCACCGCCACCTCCTGAGCCCGAGCCGGAACCCGAGCCCGAGCCGGAGCCGGAGCCCGAACCGGAACCGGAGCCGGAGCCACCACCCGAGCCGGACACCGCGCCCGCGGCCCCGAGCGAGCCAGCGCCCGATCCCGAACCCTCGGCAGCGCCCACGCCCGGAGGGGACCCCGGACCGGAGCCCGAGCCCGGCAGGGACCGCCGACCGGACCCCGAACCCGAACCGGACCCCGAACCCGAACCGGACCCCGAGCCCGAGCCCTACGAGGTCCCCGATCGGCCCGTGACCCTGGACCGCATGACGATCCTGCTCGCGCGGCAGGTCGCGGCCGACGTCGGCGAACCGGTCGAGCACCTCCTGGCGGCGCTGCGCGTCGGGTGAGGACGTCGAGGTAGCGTGGTGGCATGCGCCTGCTCGCCTCGACCGGTCCGATGTTCGCCCAGCCTCTGGACTGGGCGCTGGCCGTGCTGGCCGAGGCCGGCTACGACGGCGCTGAGCTCATGGTCACCCAGGACGTCGGGACGCAGGACCCGGAGCAGGTCGCTGCCGCGGCGGACCGTGAGGGGGTGCCGATCAGCGCGGTCCACGGCCCGTTCCTGCTGGTGACACGGCGGGTGTTCGGGACCGAGCCGGTCGCCAAGGCCCGGCGCTCGCTCGAGCTCGCCGGCGCGGTCGGGGCCGACGTGATGATCGTGCACCCCCCGTACCGCTGGCAGCGCGCCTTCCACCGGTGGCTCGTGGACGAGGCCGACGACGAGGCTGCGCGGCACGGCACCCGGGTCGGGGTCGAGAACCTCTACCCGGTCACGATCGGGCAGCGTCCGGTGCGCTTCCACCGTTACACGACCGCCGAGCACCTCGCGCCCTTCCACCACGTCGTGCTGGACACGAGCCACCTCGGGGTCGCCGGCGAGGACCTGCTCGGCACCTACCTGGCGCTGCGCGAGCAGGTCGGCCACCTGCACGTCTCCGACCACCGGGGGGGACCCCGGGACAGCCACGCACCGCTCGGGCACGGCCGGCTGCCGCTCGGCGCGCTGCTGCACCAGCTCGGCCAGGACGAGCGGGCCGGGGTCGGTTCGGTCGGTCGTGGCCGCACCGCGATGACGCTCGAGCTGGACTGCCGCCGCTACCTCGACGACCGCGCGGCGCTGGTCGGGTTCCTGCGCCAGGAGCGCAGCAAGGCCGAGGCGCTGCTGGCCGGCGCCGATCCCGAGGAGATCCTCGGGCGTCCGGACATCGTGGCGGTCGCCCCGGGCTACAACGAGGACGACGCGGACCAGCCGACCGTCGGTCCGGACGGCACCTGAGCGACGGGCGGGCGACCCACACCGACAGGAGGCCTCGATGCGGCACGGCACGACGATCGCCCTGGCGATCCTGCTGCTGATGATCGTCGCGGCAGCGGCGTTCCAGCTCAGCCAGGCGGCGTCGCTGTGACGGTCACAGGAACACCGAGCGTCGCCCCATGAGGTTGCGGTGCAGCATGTGCTGGATGCGCTCGCGCACCTGATCGGTGAGGTCGAACAGGGCCATCGGGTCCTCGGCCACCAGCGGGGAGAGCCGGGCGGGCTCGAGCGGCTCGCCGTACTCGATGATCCACTTGCTCGGCAGCGGCAGGAGCGCGAAGGGCCCGAGCACGGGCAGCGCGAGCATCTGCGCCACGACCGGGAAGTAGGGCAGCCCGAGCAGCCGCGCGACCAGGCGCAGGTCGAACAGCATCGGGTAGATCTCCTCGCTGCCGACGATCGCGGTGGGCACGATCGGGACGTCGGCGCGTGCCGCGGTCGCCACGAAGCCGCCGCGGCCGAAGCGCTGTAGCCGGTAGCGGTCCCGCCACGGCTTGCCCAGCCCCTTGAAGCCCTCCGGCCACACGGCCACCAGTTCCCCGGCGGCGAGCAGGCGATCGGCGTCGTCGCCCGACGCCAGGGTCGCCCCGGTCTTGCGCGCGAACTCGCCCACGTAGGGCGTGCGGAACACGAGGTCGGCACCGAGTTCGCGGGCGTGCCGGCCGGTGAGGTCGAACACGTCCAGGCGGGTGATGAGCGCGTCGGCGGGCAGGGTGCCGGCGTGGTTGGCCACCAGCAGCGCGCCCCCGGAGGCCGGGATGTGCTCGGCGCCGTGCGAGGTCACCCGCCAGTAGCGGCGGTGGAGCGGTCGCAGCAGCGGCATCAGCACGTGGGTGGTGAGGTCCTGGTCGAACCCGAACTCGTCGATCCCGTAGGCGCCGGTCACGCGGCGGCGCAGGAACCCGATGAACCCCTTGAGCGCCTCCACGAGCCGGTCGTCGGCGAGGTCGCTGAGGAGCTCCAGCCCGTCGACGGCCGGCCCGAACCCGCGCCGGGAGAGCTCCTCCGCAGCCCACGCGAAGGAGCCCGGAGCGCGGCCGGTGGGGGCCCCGGCGGGTGCCCGCCTCCTACCGGCCACCGCGTCACCGGGTGGGTCCGGCGCGACGGCGGCGCGGCCCCCCTCGCCACGG
>JBKHEJ010000164.1:0-6386 GCA_046540855.1 Nitriliruptoraceae bacterium | reverse complement strand
CCGTGGACGCCCCGCCGGTGCCCCCGGCCGTGGACGCCCCGCCGGTGCCCCCGGCCAGCGACGTCCCGCCACTGCACCCGGCCGTCGATGGGCTGCCGGCGGCGGCGGTGGTGCTGGAGGAGGGCACCGAACGCGTCGAGGTGGCCGCCCGGGTCGCGGCGGACGACGCGAGCCGGCGGCGCGGGCTGATGGAGGTCGAGGACCTCCCGGACGGCGCGGGGATGCTGTTCCTGTTCGAGGAGGAACGGACGAGCGGGTTCTGGATGTGGAACACCCGGATCCCGCTGGACATCGCCTTCGCCGCGCCCGACGGGACCGTGCACACCGTCGCGACGATGGTGCCGTGCGAGGCGAGCGACCCGGCCGAGTGCCCGATCACCGCACCCGAGGAGCCCTACACGACCGCGCTGGAGGTCCCCGCCGGCTGGTTCGACCGGGTCGGCATCGGTCCGGGGTCGACCCTGCGGTGGAGCGAGCCGCGGCCGCCTGGCTCGTGACCGGCGCCGCTTCGACCGACGACCAAGGAGTTCCCCCATGGATGTCGCCTTCCTCGGCCTCGGCGCCCTGGGCCGCCCCATGGCGGCCAACCTCGCCGCAGCCTTCCCGACCCAGGTCTGGAACCGGACCTACGCGGTCGCGTACGACCACGCCGCTGACACCGGCACCACCGTCCTCGGCCGTCTCGAGGACCTGCCGCAGGTAGCGGTGGTCTGCTCCTGCCTGCCGACCGACCGTGAGGTCGCCGAGGTGGTGGAGAGGGCCGCCCCGGCGCTCCGACCCGGCATGATCTGGCTGGACCACACCTCGGGCGCACCCGACGGGGCTCGCGAGGTCGCAGCCAGGCTCGGCGAGCTCGGGGTGCGCTACCTCGACGCCCCCGTCTCCGGTGGCATCGCCGGTGCCGTGGCGGGAACGCTGACGGTCATGGTCGGCGGGGACGCGGCGGCGCTCGAGGAGGTCCGGCCGGTCCTGGACGCCGTGGCGGCTCGGGTCGTCCACGTCGGAGGGGTCGGCGCAGGCATGGCGGTGAAGGCCGTCAACAACGCGCTGCTCGCCACCTCGCTGTGGGCGGCGGGGGAGGGCCTCCTCGCCCTGGCGGCCATCGGGGTGGACCCGCGCCGAGCGGTCGAGGTCATCGCCACCTCCACCGGGCGTTCCTTCTCGACAGAGGAGCTGATCCCGACGCGTGCGCTCGACCGCAGCTTCCCGCACACCTTCGCGCTGGACCTGCTGGCCAAGGACGTCCGTCTCGCGGCGGACGTGCTCGCCGGCTCGGGGGTGGACGGTGAGGTGCTCGCGCTCGTGGAGCGTCTGACGAGCGCCGCCGCCGAGGCACTGCCCGGCGCCGACCACGTGGAGCTGCTACGCGTGCTCGAGCGAGCGTCGGGCATCGAGCTGTCCTCGGTAGAGTGAGACCGACGGCGGAGGACGTCCGGGAGGCGGCACGATGGCGGCGTGGCAGGTGGTCCTGATCGCGGTGGTGGTCCTGCTGCCGCTGCTCCTGCTCGTCGGCCAGCACCCGGCTCGCGAGCGCCTCAGCACGCGAGGGGTGCCGCTCGGCCGTGCGTGGCGGCCGACGCCTCCCAAGCCGCCGGTCGAGGACGAGCACCACTGACGGTCCAGGCCTCTCCACGCAGGCGCTGACGCCTGATCAGGCGATCCTCACGGACGATCCCGCCTGGTCCTGCTCGGCCTGTGCAAGAACCTGATACGAAACGGCTCAGCGTAGTTGAGCCATATCGGTTCACAGGGCTTGTGCGTGGCGCGGCAGGGCGTACCTTCGTGGTCGAGAACGCATCGACCGACCCAGCACCTCGTTCCGCCGGGACCGCCCGGCGCCGCGAGGCCAACCAGCGAAGGAGTCCCGACATGGCCAAGGCCGTCGGCATCGACCTCGGAACCACCAACTCCGTCGTGTCCGTGATGGAGGGCGGCGAGCCCACCGTGATCGCCAACGCCGAGGGTGCGCGGACGACCCCCTCGGTCGTGGCGTGGTCCAAGTCCGACGAGGTGCTCGTCGGCGAGGTGGCCAAGCGGCAGGCCGTCACCAACGCGGACCGGACCGTGCGGTCCGTCAAGCGGCACATGGGGACGAACTGGACCACCGACATCGGTGGCAAGTCCTACACGCCCCAGGAGATCTCCGCCCGCATCCTCATGAAGCTCAAGCGTGACGCGGAGGCCTACCTCGGCGACCAGGTGACCCAGGCCGTCATCACCGTGCCCGCCTACTTCGACGACGCCCAGCGCCAGGCCACCAAGGAGGCCGGGGAGATCGCCGGGCTCGAGGTGCTGCGCCTGGTCGCTGAGCCCACCGCGGCGGCGCTCGCCTACGGGCTGGAGAAGGACGATGAGCAGACCGTGCTCGTCTTCGACCTCGGCGGTGGCACCTTCGACGTCTCGGTCCTCGAGATCGCCGAGGGCGTGTTCGACGTGAAGTCCACCGCCGGTGACTCCCACCTCGGCGGGGACGACTGGGACCAGGTCCTCATCGACTGGATGCTGACCACCTTCAAGAACGAGCAGGGCGTCGACCTGTCCAAGGACAAGATGGCGATCCAGCGGCTGAAGGAGGCCGCGGAGAAGGCGAAGATCGAGCTGTCCTCCTCGCAGGAGACCTCGATCAACCTGCCCTTCCTGACCGCCACCGACGCCGGCCCGCTGCACTTCGAGCAGACGCTCAGCCGGGCCCGCTTCAACGAGCTGACCGCCGACCTGCTCGCCAGGGTCAAGGGACCCTTCGAGCGCGCCCTCAAGGACGCCGGCGTGTCGGCGTCGGGGATCGACCACGTGATCCTCGTCGGTGGGTCCACCCGCATCCCCGCCGTCCAGGAGCTCGTCAAGGAGCTCACCGGCGGCAAGGAGCCCCACAAGGGCGTCAACCCCGACGAGGTCGTCGCGATCGGTGCGGCGCTGCAGGCCGGGGTGCTCAAGGGCGACGTCAAGGACGTGCTGCTGCTCGACGTCACGCCGCTGTCGCTCGGCATCGAGACCAAGGGCGGGATCACGCACAAGCTGATCGAGCGCAACACCACGATCCCGACGAAGCGCTCGGAGGTGTTCACCACCGCCGACGACAACCAGCCCTCGGTCGAGATCCACGTCCTGCAGGGTGAGCGGCAGTTCGTCAGCGACAACAAGACGCTCGGCAAGTTCATGCTCACCGACATCCCGCCGGCGCCACGCGGCATGCCGCAGATCGAGGTGACCTTCGACATCGACGCCAACGGCATCGTGCACGTGTCCGCCAAGGACCTCGGCACGGGCAAGGAGCAGTCGATGACGATCACCGGTGGCTCGGCGCTCCCGAAGGACGACATCGAGCAGATGATCAAGGACGCCGAGGCACACGCGGAGGAGGACCGCAGGCGCAAGGAGGCGGTCGAGACCCGCAACCAGGCGGACACGCTCGTCTACCAGACCGACAAGACCTTGAAGGAGCACGGCGAGAAGGTCGACGAGGCCACCCGTGCGCAGATCGAGGAAGCCGTCAGCGAGCTGAAGAAGGCGCTCGAGGGCGACGACATCGAGGCCGTCAAGGCCAAGATGGAAGCCGTCGCCTCCAAGAGCCAGCAGCTCGCCCAGGCCATCTACGCCGCCTCCCAGGACGCCGGTCCTGCCGACGCCCAGCCTGATGGCGCCACCGCCTCCTCCTCTTCCTCCGCCTCCGACGACGACGTCGTCGACGCCGAGATCGTCGACGAGGGCGACGAGGAGCAGAAGGCCGGCTGAGGCGCCTGCGGCCCTGACACACCGTCGCGGCTGGCACCCACCGGCCGCGCCGGCACACCCCACCCCCCTTCCACCCCCGAGCAACCGACCCACCGCACCACGAAAGGAGAGAGCGATGACACAGCTGACCACCTACCACCCCTTCCGTGACGTCTCCTCGCTCCAGGACGAGGTCGAGCGCGTCTTCCGCCAGGCCTTCGGCGAGCGTGCCGCGGCCAGCCCGGCGGGCGCCTTCAGCCCCGCGCTGGACGTCGAGGAGACCGAGGACGCCTTCACCCTCCACGTCGAGCTGCCGGGCGTCGACGCCGAGAACGTCGACGTCTCGCTCGAGGAGAACGTGCTCACCATCGCCGGCGAGCGGCGCTTCTACGACGAGCGCGAGGCGGAGGGCTTCCGCCGCATCGAGCGGCACTTCGGCCGCTTCCACCGCGCCGTGCGGCTGCCGGACCGCGTCGACGCCGACGGCGTCACGGCCGCCTACCGCGACGGCCTGCTGACGATCACGGTGCCGAAGGCCGAGGAGGCCAAGCCCCGCCGGATCCAGATCACGGCCGGGTGAGCACCCTCCCCGCGTCGGGCGGCGGGACGGCCGAGGGCCGTCCCGCTCCCGTCTGACGCCACCCCCGATCCGGCGCGCACCACCGACCACCGCTGCGAGGACACCGACGTGACCCAGCCCCACGACCTCAACACCGACCAGCCCGACCCCGAGGTGGGCACCGACCCGACCGACGCTGACGTTGCGTCGGCGACCGGCCAGGAGGCGACCACGCCCACCGGGGAGGGCGACAGCGCTGAGCAGGGCGAGCGCGACGAGCAGGGCGACCCCCACGTCGACCTCGAGGCGCTCGCGGACGCCGACCCCCGCACGAAGGCGGAACTGCTCGCCGAGCTGATGACCGCCGAGGCCAAGCGCGACGAGTACCTCGACGACCTGCGCCGCAGCCACGCCGACTTCGAGAACTACCGGCGCCGGGTGATGCGGGACGGTGCCGTCCAGCGCGCGGCCGGCAAGGCCGACGTCGCGAGCGCTGTGCTGGAGGTCCTCGACGACCTCGACCGCACCCTGGTCGCGGCGGAGGGCTCCAGCGACGCGGACCTGGCCACCGGGGTTCGCCTGGTCGCGACGAAGCTCCTCGACGCGTTGCGCGGCAAGGGGCTCGAGCGGATCGACGCCACCGAGGTGGTGTTCGATCCCAGCGTGCACGAGGCCGTCCAGCAGCAACCCGGCGAGGGCATCGACGGGGAGCCCAAGGTCGTCACGGTGCTGCGTCCCGGCTACCGGCTGGATGACCGGGTGCTGCGGGCGGCGATGGTGATGGTCGAGGGGTGAGCGGCCCCGGACCGATCAGCAGGCTCGAACCAGAGGGGAGGTGATCGCGGGTGGCACCACAACGTGAGTGGCTCGAGAAGGATTACTACGAGATCCTCGGGGTGTCCAAGGACGCCTCCCAGGACGAGATCAAGCGCGCCTACCGGCGGCTCGCGCGGGTCAACCACCCCGACGCCAACCCGGACGATCCGAAGGCGGAGCAGCGGTTCAAGGACATCGGCGAGGCCAACGCCGTGCTCGGCGACGAGACCAAGCGGCGCGAGTACGACGAGATCCGTCGGCTCGGCGCCGCGGGCTTCGGTGGGTCCGGCGGGTTCCCGGGCGGCTTCGGGGGCGGCGATGCTGACCTCGGCGACCTGCTCGGTCACCTGTTCGGCGCCGCCGGCGGCGGCGGCGCGCCCAGCGGGTTCACCACCATGGGCGGCAGCCGGTCGCGGCGGCCACGGCGTGGCCCGGACCTCGCCGCGGACGTCCACCTGACCTTCGAGGACGCGCTGGCCGGGGTCCGCACGACCCTGCGGATCACCGGTGACGGACCGTGCGACACCTGTGGCGGCAGCGGCGCGGCACCCGGGACGAGCCCGACCCGCTGCGAGGTCTGCGGCGGCCGTGGCCAGGTCACCGTCGACCAGGGACCGTTCTCCTTCGCCCAGCCGTGCCAGCGCTGCGGCGGCAGCGGGCAGACGATCGAGCACCCGTGCCCGACCTGCGCCGGGACCGGTCGGGTCGTCAAGCCCCGCCAGCTGACGGTGAGGATCCCCGCGGGGGTCCGCGACGGGGCGGTCATCCGCGCCGCGGGCCGGGGCGGACCCGGGGTGAACGGAGGCCCACCGGGTGACGTGCTCGTCACCGTCCACGTCGCCTCGCACCCGCTGTTCGGCCGCAAGGGCGACGACGTGACCCTCGAGGTCCCGATCACGCTGACCGAGGCGTCGCTCGGGACCAAGCTGACCGTCCCGACCCCGCACGACGGCACGCGCACGATCCGCATCCCCGCCGGGACCGGCCACGGTCGGACCTTCCGCATCCGCGGCGAGGGCGCCCCCAAGGCCCGCGGCGGCAGCGGTGACCTGCTCGTCAGCACCCGTATCGAGGTACCGACGCGGCTCAGCCGCGAGCAGCGCCGGCTGCTCGAGCAGCTGGCCGAGCTCGAGGACACCTCGGAACGCGACCGGCTGCTCCGCCTCGCCGACGCCTGACCCACCCCCCGGACCCAGCCCCCAGCGGACCCAGCCCCAGCGGACCCAGCCCCCAGCCCCTGACCGCGCAGGATCCCTGCGGATAGCGACAGGGAACGAGCACGGATCGGCGACGACGACCC
>JBKHEJ010000163.1:0-6393 GCA_046540855.1 Nitriliruptoraceae bacterium | reverse complement strand
TCATGCTCATCGACCTCGCCGACGACCTGGTGCCAGGCGACGAGTTCGACCTGACGCTCACCTTCGCGGAGGCCGGCGAGGTCACCGTGACCGTCGAGGTCCGCGAGGACGTCTGAGCCGCGCGGATGGACATCGTCGAGGTCCTGCGCGGCACGGTCGCGAGCCCCCTGCTGCTCGGCGCGAGCGGCGCCGGCATGACCGCCGCGGTCGCGACGGTCCTGGCGGTGGCCGCGTGGTGGGCAGCGACCTCGGTGACGACCTCGGCTCGGTCGGAGCCGACGCCGGCCACCGCCACGCGGCGCCGATCCGTGCGCTGGCTGCTCGTGATCGCGGTCGCCGCCTCGGTGACCGAGGTGGGGCTGCTGCTGCTCGACGGCGCCACGCTCACGGGGCGGTGGATCGCTGTGGCCCTGGTTCGGCTGCTCCTGCTGGTCGCGCTCCTGCTGCTCGGGGACCGCACGCAAGCCGGAGCGTCGAGGTGGCTGGGTGGTTCGCTCGCGGCGGTGCTGCTGGCGACCGCGGTGCTCGGGGCTCCGACCGCGACCGGTGCGCTCCCGGCCGGTGCGGCCGGGATGGTGATCGCGACCGTCGCGGCGGCGGTCCTGCTCGTGGCCGGACGGTGGGTCGCGGCCGCCAGCGCGCGGGCTGACGCCGTCGGGCTCCTCGCACCGCTCGCGCTGCTCGTGGCGGTCGCGTTGCCGCTGGCCATCGTGACCCTGCCTGACCGGGTCCCGCCCCACCAGCAGGACCAACTGGCCGTCGGATCGCTCACCCTCGACGTCACCGTCGCCCCCCTCACGCCCGGTACGAACGAGTTCCACGTCTACGCCTTCGGCCCCGACGGTCTCCCCGCGCCGCTGGAGGAGGTCCACGTCGAGGTGGTCGGCGAGCCCACGACCCGGCACCAGCTGTTCCCCGTCAGCCCCGACCACCACCTCTCCTACGTGCTCGAGCTCCCCGATGCTGACCGCTGGGAGCTCGAGGTGTCGCTCCTCCCACCGGGTAGCGACCCGGAGCGGTTCCGGTGGGCGATCGCGCCGCCGGAGTGAGCAACCGGGGCACGGAGGCGCACGTACCCTCCTCGCCGATCCCGCACCGGAGGTCCCCCGTGTCCGACGACACCCACCCCGCAGGCCGTACCGGTCGGTGGCGCGCGCTGCTGGCCGCCGGGCTCGGCGTCGCGGCACTCGTCGTGCTGGTGCTCGTGGCACTGCCCGGGCTCGGCGCGGAGACCATCGTCGTCGAGGTGGAGCCGGGCACGGCCGACCGGCTCGCTGCGGGCGAGCAGGTCGACCTGCTGCCGCGCACGCTCGAGGTGACGGTCGGCGACCGGATCGAGATCAACAACCGCGACGAGGTGCCCCACCAGGTCGGGCCCTACACCGTCGCTGCCGGCCAGTCGCTCCAGCAGACCTTCACCGCGGTCGGGACGCTCGAGGGTGCCTGCACGCTCCACCCCGACGGTGCCATCACGATCGTGGTCCGCTGATCCGGCCCCGCCACGCGGCGAGCGCGGCCACCTCGCACCCCGACCACGCGTCGCGGCAGCATCCACCCGGCGCCGCACCGATCAGCGAGCATCGTGACACCGCGTCGGGACGCGGTCAGCATCGGCTACAGTGCGAGGTTGCATCGGCACCGTCCCGGCCCACCGGAACCTGGCCGCGCGCGGTCCCGCAGCAGGAGGACGGCCCCACCGTGACCACGCACGAGGTCAGCGCGACCGCGCTGGCACCGGCGCGTCCGGACGACCACCGCACCCACCCCGCACTGGTGGTGGGCATCGGCGCCTCGGCTGGCGGGCTGGACGCGCTACAGCGGGTCGTGGCCGGGCTGGAACCGGGCCTCGGCATCGCCTACGTCGTCGTCCAGCACCTCTCCCCGGACCACCCCTCGCTGATGGTGGAGATCCTGGAGCGGCACACGGCCCTGCCCGTGGCCCGGATCGAGGATCAGGCACCGCTCAAGCCCGACACCGTGCACGTCCTGCCGCCCCGCTCCGAGGTCCGCTGCGCCGGCGGACTGCTCCTGCTCGAGGACCGCAGCGGCATCGTCTCCACCCCGATCGACCGGTTCCTGACGTCGCTTGCGGATGACCAGGGCCCTCGGGCCGTCGCGGTCGTGCTGTCCGGAACGGGCAGCGACGGCAGCCGCGGCGCCCGGTCCGTGGCTGACGCCGGTGGGCTCGTGCTCGCCCAGGACCCGGAGACGGCGGCCTTCGACGGGATGCCGCGGGCCGCCATCGCCACCGGTGCGGTCGACCTCGTCCTCCCCCCCGAGGAGATGGCGACCGCGATCCGTGACCACGCCGACCACCCGCAGGTGCTCTCCCCCACGGACGCCCCCGTCCTGCCCGGTGAGGAGCTCGGGAGCCTGCTCAGCCTCGTCAAGCAGCACACCGGCACCGACTTCTCGCTCTACAAGCGCGCCACGGTGACCCGCCGCATCGAGCGGCGCATGAACGCCGTCGGTGTGGACTCCGTCGGCGCCTACCTCGCCCACGCGCGCGACGACGGCACCGAGCTAGCGCGTCTGCGCAAGGAGCTGCTCATCGGCGTGACGCGGTTCCTGCGCGACGAGGAGGCGTTCACCGCGCTCGCCGACGACCACCTCGAGGACCTGCTGCGCCACGGCAGCGTCGACGAGCCGTTGCGCGTCTGGGTCGCCGGCTGCTCCACGGGCGAGGAGGCCTACACGCTCGCGATCCTGCTCGACGAGGCCCGCGCCCGGATCGGATCGCGCCGGCAGATCCGCGTGTTCGCCACCGACATCGATCGCGAGGCCATCGAGGTCGCCTCGCGCGGGTCCTACCCCGCCGACGCCGTGACCGCGCTCGGCGAGGAGCGCATCGAGCGCTACTTCCTCGACCACGGCGAGAGCGTGGTCGTGACGCCGCAGCTGCGCCAGATGGTCGTGTTCGCTGCCCACGACGTCACCCACGACCCGCCCTTCCCCCGGCTCAGCCTGGTCAGCTGCCGCAACCTGCTCATCTACCTCGAGCCGGCCCTGCAGCAGCGCGTGCTCGGCCTGCTGCACTTCTCGCTCGAGCCGGGTGGGCTGCTGCTGCTCGGACCGTCGGAGACGCTCGGCGAGCTCGCCTCCTGCTTCGAGACGCTGGAGCGGCGTTGGAAGCTGTTCCGCCGCACCAGCTCGCGCCAGCCCGGCCTCCCGGCGGAGCTCCGCCCACCCCGCATCGGCGGCCTGGAGCCGGTCCAGGGCATCGCCACGCTGTCCCAGCCGGTCGTGCCGGATGACCGCACCATCGACGCCTGCTACCGGGAGCTGGTCGACACCCACGTCCCACCCTGCCTGCTGGTGAACGATGAGCTCCAGCTCGTCCACGTCTTCGGTGACGCGCACCGCTACCTGCGGGTGCCGCGCGGCGCCGCCACCTTGGACCTGCAGCGCATGCTGCCGGGGACCACCGCGACCCTGCTGCGGGCCGCGGTGCACCGGGCGCTGCGTACCGGCGACGAGACGCGCTACGCCGGGGTGCTGGACGCGAGCCCCGAGGGGCCGGCCGACGTGCGCGTGAGACCTTTCCGCCCCACCGGGGAGGCGGCGCGCTACGCCCTCGTGTTCATCGAGCCACCTCACCACCCCCGCAGCGAGGAGGTCCCGCTCACCGACGCCGGGACCCTGGATGCGGACGTCCGAGAACGCATCGAGGAGCTCGAGCACGCCCTGCAGGACGCGCGTGAGACCCTGCAGGCGACCGTGGAGGAGCTCGAGACCTCCAACGAGGAACTGCAGGCCACCAACGAGGAGCTGCTCGCCTCCAACGAGGAACTGCAGGCCACCAACGAGGAGCTGCACTCGGTCAACGAGGAGCTGCACTCGGTGAACGCCGAGTACCAGGACAAGATCGACGAGCTCGTCGCTGCCAACACCGACCTCGACCACCTGTTCACCAGCACCCACGTCGGGGTCGTGTTCGTCGATGAGCACCTGAAGGTCCGCAAGTTCACCGCCGGCCTCGCGGGCCTGGTGAACCTCATCGATCGGGACCTGGACCGCCCGCTGGCCGACATCACCCACCAGCTCGACATCGAGGACCTCCCCGGCCTCCTCGCCGAGGTGGCCAGCAGCGACCAGGAGGTGGAGCGGCTCACCCACGCCCGGGACGGGCGCGACATCCTCCTGCGCGCCGCGCCCTACCGCGACGGGGACGGGGAGCCGAGCGGGGCGGTCCTCTCGCTCACCGACGTCTCGCCGTTGCAGCACGCCCAGCGCACGCTGCAGGCGCGGATCGACGCGCTGCCGGAGCACCTGTGCGTGCTCGATCCCGCCGGGCGCATCGTGGCCGTCAACCAGGCCTGGGAGCGGTTCGCGCGCGACAACGGCGGCACCAGCGACGACCACCTCGGCATCGGCGCCGACTACCTCGGCGTCCTCGCTGTGGCAGCCCGGGACGACCGCGACCTGCGCCAGGTCGTCGAGGGCCTGCAGGACGTGCTCGCCGGCTCGAGCGAGGGGTTCACCTACGCCTACCCCTGCGACACGCTCGACGGCGAGGAGCGCAGCTTCGTGATGCACGTCCGCCCGGTCCCCGCCGACGCTGCCCAGCCAGCACCGGAGTCGGCGGACGGATGGCCCTACGCTCCGGACGCCGGATCGGACGGCCGCTCCGGCGCCGTGGTCAGCCACGTCGACATCACGCGCGCGGAGCAGTACACCCGCGCGGCCGAGGAGCGCCGATGAGCCCGCGGTCCCAGGACCCCGACCCGATCGTCCAGGCCCCCACCGAACGCAGCGCGGAGGAGCTGGTCGAGGACCTGCGCGTGCACCAGGTGGAGCTGGAGGTCCAGCTCGAGGAGCTGCGCCGGGCCGAGGAGCAGATCTCCGCCCTGAGCGACCGCTACCGCACGCTGTTCGCCCGTGCCCCGGTCGCGATGCTCACCGTCGGCGACGACGGGGTCATCCGGCAGTCCAACGACGCCGCCCGCGAGCTGCTCGCCGGCGGGGAGCCGCTCACCGGCAAGCCGCTCGTGCTGTACGTCGTCCCGGATGACCATGCGACGCTGCGGGGCATGCTGCGCCACCGCGGGCAGGAGGCACAGCACGCTCAGGCCGCCTTCCGCGACCGGCTGTCCACGCGCATCCCGTGCGACGTCACCGCGATCCACCTCGACGGGCTCGATGAGGAGCGCGAGGCGGTGCTGCTCAGCCTGGAGGACCGGCGGGAGCACGAGCGGCTCACGACCGTGCTCGCCGAGGCGGAGCGCTCCCGTGCCATCCGGCAGCTGACCGGCGGCATCGCGCACGACTTCAACAACCTGCTCACCGTCATCATCGGCAACCTCAGCCTGCTCGAGGACCACGTCGACGGGGAGGACGCGCGGCGCTGGCTGACGGCGGCCCAGACCGCCGGTGAGCGCGGGGGGCTGCTCGTCAGCCAGCTGCTCACCTACGCCAGGGCGCAGAACCTGACCCCGCAGGCGTGCGAGCTCGCCCCGCTGCTCGAGGAGCTCCGCCCGCTGCTCGACAGCGCCGTCGGGGAGTCGGTCGCCCTCACGGTCCAGGCTCCCCCCACCCTGCCCCCGGTCGAGGTGGATGCGACCCAGCTGCAGACCTCGCTGCTGAACCTCGTGCTCAACAGCCGGGACGCCCACGCCAGCGAGGTCCACCTGACCGCCGAGCCCACCGAGCGCGGGGAGGTCCGGATCGCGGTCAGCGACGACGGCGACGGGATGACCGCCGAGGTCGCCGAGCGGGCGGTGATCCCCTTCTTCACCACCAAGCCGCGGACGAGCTCCTCCGGGCTCGGGCTCGCGATGGTGGCGAGCTTCGTGGAGGCCAGCGACGGGGAGCTGGAGATCCGCTCCGAACCGCGCATCGGGACCACGGTGGCCCTGACCCTGCCGACCGCGCGCGACGGTGCCGCACCGGCGCCCCGGGACGCCACCGACGTGACCCGGGAGATGGTGGCCCGCTCGGTCCTCGTGGTCGAGGACCAGCCCGCGGTGCGGGAGGTGACCGCGGACCTGCTCGAGGCCCGCGGCCTGCGCGTCCACGCGGTCGCCGACGCCGAGGCTGCCCTCGACCACCTCGCCGAGGAGGCGACCGATGTCGTGCTCTCCGACGTGGTCCTCGGTGGCGGGATGGACGGGCTGGCGCTGCGACGCGAGCTCGCCGCCGACCCGACCGCGCCGCCGGTCGTGCTGATCTCCGGGCAGGTCAACGGGCGCGACGACGTGCTCACCAAGCCCTTCACGGCGACCGAGCTGGTCGAGGCCCTCCACGCCGCCCTGACCGGCCGTGGCGGGCTGGTGTGACGCATCCTGCCGGTGAGGGTGGAGCGGTGGCGACCGGCGCGGTCGCGACCGATGCCGCGGCCGCCCACGGGGAACGAGCGCTGCTGACCCGCGCCCGGGCTGGCGACGCCGGCGGCTT
>JBKHEJ010000162.1:0-6549 GCA_046540855.1 Nitriliruptoraceae bacterium | reverse complement strand
TGACGCGGCCGGCGGGGTGCTGCCGCACGAGCCAGCGCACGCCCGTGGCCGCGTGGACACCACGGTCGTCCACGGCGGACGGGAGGATCTGCGAGCCCTCGGGGTCCACGCCCCGCCGCTCGACCGCTCCACCACCTACCCCATCCGCAGCCTCGCGGAGGGCACCGCCGACCTCGATCAGCTCGCGGAGGGCGGCGCGGCCCCCTGGCACACCCCGGTCTACGCCCGGCTCTACAACCCGACCGTCGCCCGCTGGGAGCGCGGGATCGCCGCGCTCGAGCATGCCGAGGCGGCGGTGGCCTTCGCGTCGGGGATGGCGGCCATCACCGCCACCCTGCTCGCGGCCGGTGCGCTGAACCGTCACGTGGTGGCGATCCGGCCGCTGTACGGCGGGACGGACCACCTGCTGGCCAGCGGTCTGCTCGGCACCCGGACCACCTGGGCCACCCCGGACACCGTGGCTGACGCCATCGAGGAGGACACGGCGCTCGTCGTCGTGGAGACGCCCGGCAACCCGACGCTGACCCTGGTGGACATCCCGGCGATCGTCGCGCAGGCGGGCGAGGTCCCGGTCCTGGTCGACAACACCTTCGCGACCCCGATCCTGCAACGTCCGCTGGATCTCGGCGCGACCTGGTCGCTGCACAGCGCGACCAAGGCGCTCGGCGGTCACGGCGACGTCATCGCCGGCGTGGTCGCCGCGGACGAGCCCCGCGCTGCGGCGCTGCGCCAGGTCCGGATCATCACCGGTGCGCTGCTCGATCCGCAGGCCGGCGCGCTGCTGCACCGCAGCCTGCCGACGCTCGCGCTGCGGGTCCGCGCCGCGCAGGCCAACGCGCTCGAGCTGGCCCGGCGCCTCAGCCGCCACCCCGGGGTCGCGCGGGTCCGTCACCCGGGCTTGCCGGGCTGCGACCCGGATGGCATCGTGGCACGCCAGATGGACGGACCCGGGAACATGCTGACCTTCGAGGTGGTCGGGGGCTACGACGCGGCGGCGGCCGTGGTCGGCGCGGTGCGGCTGCTGACCCCCGCGGTCAGCCTCGGCTCGACCGACTCGCTCATCGAGCACCCCGCGGGCCTGACCCACCGGGTGGTGGACCCCGAGGCGCTGGCCTCGACCGGCATCGGGCCGGGCCTGCTGCGCATCTCCGCCGGTATCGAGGACGTGGAGGATCTCTGGGCGGACCTGGATCAGGCCGTGGGGCTCGCCACCGGCCACCGCCCGCGCACGACCCACGCCGGCGCTGAGGTGACGGCTCCGCCGGATCGTCCGGCGGACCTGGCCACCGCTACCAGCGTCCGCACCTGATGGCGTCCGGATGGTGATCGCAGCCACGTCGCAGGCGGCCCCGCCCTCCGCCGACCTCAGCGCCGACCTCGACGTCGACCTCGACCTCGACACCCTCCGGGCGGTCGAGCGGCGGGTCCACTGGCTCGCGGTGCGCATGGTCGACCACGCCAACCAGCAGGACGCCGGCGGCATCAAGGTCGGGGGGCACCAGGCGTCCTCGACCTCGATGGTGTCGCTCATGACGGCGCTGTGGTTCGCGCACCTCGAGGCGGCCGATCGCGTCGCGGTCAAGCCGCACGCCTCCCCGGTGTTCCACGCCATCCGCATGCTGCTGGGCGAGCTCGAGCCCCACGACCTGAGGACGCTGCGCCGGTTCGGCGGGCTGCAGGCCTACCCGTCACGGACGAAGGATCCTGGCCAGGTCGACTTCTCGACCGGCTCGGTCGGGCTCGGGGCGACGGCGCCGCTGTTCGCCGCCATGGCCCGCCGCTACGTCGACGCGCACCACGGTCCGCGCCCCGAGCCGAGCCGCTTCGTCGCCCTCATCGGTGACGCCGAGCTCGACGAGGGCAACGTCTGGGAGGCGATCGGCGACCCCGCCACCACCGGCCTCGGCAACGTGCTGTGGATCATCGACCTCAACCGCCAGTCCCTGGACCGGGTCGTCCCCGGGGTCCAGGCGGGCCGGCTGGCCCGGGCCTTCGCCGACAACGGGTGGCACGTCAGCGAGGCGAAGTACGGCCAGCACCTGCAGGCGGTGTTCGCCCGCGAGGGTGGCGAGGCGCTCCGTCGCCACATCGACGAGATGTCCAACGAGCGCTACCAGTCGCTGTTCGCGCTCGCCGACGATCCTGCCGCCCTGCGGACGCGGCTGCTGGCCGGGGCGGATGCGGCCACCCGTCGTGTCGTCGACGACCTCGACGACGCCGAGGTGGCGGTCGTGCTCGACCTCGGCGGCCACGACCTCGCCGAGCTGCTGGCCCGCTACCGGGAGGCCGACGCGGTCACCGACCAGCCGAGCGTGATCTTCGCCTACACGATCAAGGGGTGGGGCACCCGGGTCGCCGGGGACCCGCGCAACCACAGCGCGCTGCTCCCGGCCGATGCCATCGCCGAGCTGCGGCAGCGCAACAGCCTGACCGAGGCGACCGAGTGGGACCGTTTCGACCCGGACAGCCCCGAGGGGCGGCTGTGCGCTGCGACGGCACAGCGGCTGCGGCGTGCGCCGTGGCCCGCCGCCGAGCCGATCGAGGTCCCGATCGGGGTCGGGCTGCCCGCCCGGCCGCGGGTCTCCACGCAGGAGACCTTCGGCCGGCTCGTGGTCGGCCTCGGTCGCGACGAGCGGGTCCGGCCAGCCCTGGTCACCCTCACCCCCGACGTCGCCGTCTCCACCGGGCTCGGCGGGTGGATCAACGCCGCCGGGGTGTTCGACCCGCTGCACGACCCGGCTGGCCCCTCGGGCGTGCCGGCGGGGGACACCGTCACCGACCCCGGCCCGGCCCTGCTGCGCTGGGAGCGGTCCGCGACGGGGCAGCACGTGGAGCTCGGGATCAGCGAGATGAACCTGTTCTCCGCCCTGGAGGCCTTCGGGCTGACCGCGGAGCACTCCGGGCAGCGGCTGCTGCCGATCGGGACCCTGTACGACCCCTTCGTCTGCCGGGGGCTGGACGCGCTGATCCACGGGGTCTACTCCGGTGCGCGCTTCGTCGTCGTCGGCACCCCCGCCGGCGTCACGCTGGCCCCGGAGGGCGGTGCCCACCAGTCCACGATCACCGCGTCGATCGGGGTGGAGCTGCCAGGGCTCGAGCTCGCGGAGCCGGCCTACGCCACGGCCCTGGACTGGCTGCTGTGCGACGGGTTGGCGGCCATCGCCGACGAGGACGGGGCGGACCGCTCGCTGTACCTGCGGCTGTCGACGCGGCCGGTCCCGCAGGCGCCCTTCGAGGCGGCCCGCGCACGTCTCGGTGACGAGGAGCTGCGGCGGCAGGTGCTCGCCGGGGCCTACGTGCTGGTCCCAGCCGACGGCCCTGCGGAGGTCCGCCTGGTGGCCTCCGGTGCCGTGATGCCGGAGGTCGTGGCCGCCCAGGCGGAGCTGGCCGGTGAGGGGGTCGCCGCCGAGGTGGTGGACGTGACCTCGCTGACGCGGCTGTACCGCGGCTGGCGGGCAGCGCTGCGCGCGGGGGTCCGGTCGGCGCGCGTCCCGGCCACGAGCCACGCCGAGCGCCTGCTCACGGCGGGAGGTGCCAGGACGCCGCTCGTCACGGTGCACGACGCGGCGTCGCACGCGATGGCCTGGCTCGGCTCGGTCACCGGCGCCCCGGTCGTCCCCCTCGGGGTGGACGACTTCGGGCAGTCGGGCTCGATCGCTGAGCTCTACGCGGCCCACGAGCTCGACACCGGCCACATCGTCACCGCGGCGCTCGCCGCCCTGGCGCGCGGGTAGGGTCGCGGCGCCCACGGGCCCTGCGGGCACGGTCGCACCCTCGCGGTCCGAGCCACCGGGACCTGAGGCGACGATCGACCCCCTCGCCCCACCGGAGCTTCCGTGCGTCCCAGTGATCTCGACCACCTCGCCGTGCCCGGCGACCCGCAGCTGCACCCCGACCGGGTCCGCACCGCCTACGTCCTCTCCGAGGTGGACCTCGAGGAGGACCGCTACCACCGCACGATCCACGTCCACGACGGCACGGGGACGCGCCGTTTCACCCACGGGCCGGCGGACACCTCGCCGCGCTGGTCCCCGGACGGGCGGTGGCTCGCCTTCCTGCGCAAGGGCCGCGAGGCCAGCGACAAGCCGCAGCTGTACGTGATGCCCGCGGACGGGGGCGAGGCCCGGCGCCGGACGGACCTGCCGCTCGGCGCGAGCGAGCTGGCCTGGGCGCCGGACTCGACGCGGCTGGTGCTCGTCGCGGCCGTCTGGCACCCCGACGTCGCGGACCTCGACGACGAGGAGCGCGCCCGCCGGCCGAAGCGCATCACCCGCCTGCCCTACCGCTCGGACACGCGCGGCTGGCTGCACGACCGCTCCACGCACCTGCACGTCGTCGACGTCGCCGGCAGCCTCGACCCGGTCCGGCTCGAGACGGGCAGCACCGACGTGAGCGCGCCGGTGTGGACCCCGGACGGGCTCGCCATCAGCTTCGTCGCCGAGCCCGCGGACTGGCCGGACACCGAACCCCACGCGCAGGTCCTGCAGGTCCGCGTGCCCCCGACCGAGGAACTGGCCGAGCTCGACGGCCCGCTCGAGGTCGAGCCAGCCCCCCTGACCCCGCCCGGGATGTGGAGCGCGGTCCACCACGACGCTGCGGGCCGCACGATCGTGACCGGGCTGCCGGACCCCTACGGGTGGCCCGGCACCCCCGGGCACTACCTGCTGCGACCGACCGAGGCGGGCGGCACGGCGCTCGTGCCGCTGACCGACCACCTCGACGCCGATGTGACCCCCGGCTCGCCCCCATCCAGCACGGTCGGCCCGCGCTTCGTCGAGGGTGGCCTGCTGACGATGCTCGAGGGCCGGGGCCGTCAGGGCGTCGTGCGCCTGGAGCTGTCCGGCCCCGACCTGGATGGGGTCGCGGCCGGATCGGGGGGCGGGGCGAGCGCCGCAGGTGCGGGACCGGACGGGTCGCAGGAGGATGGCGGGCTGGTCCCGGCGTGCACCGAGGTGGTCGGGGGCCCGCGCGCCGTGACGGGGTTCAGCGCCTCCGCGGACGCCGAGGTGGTCGTGTTCACCGCGACCGACCCGGCCACACCGGGGGAGCTGTTCCGGCTCGAGGGCGGGCGGGAGCGCTGCCTGACCGACCTCGCGCAGGGGTTCCGGGCCAAGGTCGACGTGCGCCCGACCCAACGGTTCACCTTCGAGCGCGACGGCACGGAGCTGGACGTGTGGGCCGTGCTGCCCCCCGGCTTCGATGCCGCTGAGCCGGGCACCGTCCCGGTGCTGCTCAACATCCACGGCGGGCCGACCGCGCAGTATGGCGACGCGTTCTTCGACGAGTTCCAGGTGGAGGCCGGCGCCGGCTACCTCGCCGTCGGGACCAACCCGCGGGGCTCCTCGGGTCGCGGTCGTGCGTGGGCTCGGGCGGTCGTGGCGGCCTGGGGTGCGCCGGACAGCGTCGACACCCTCGACCTCGAGGCGGTCGTCGACGCCGTGTGCGACCGGTACCCGCAGGCCGATCCCACCCGGGTCGGGGTCATGGGCGGCTCCTACGGCGGCTACGCCACGGCGCGGTTGCTGGCGCGCACGGACCGGTACGCGAGCGCCATCGTCGAGCGGGGGCTGCTGCAGTGGGAGTCCTTCTCCGGGACGAGCGACATCGGGGCCTACTTCGACCGCATGTTCCTCGGCACCTCGCTGCTCGAGGGCACCGAGGTGCACGCCGCCGCGAGCCCGGTGGGGACCGCGCACCGCATCACCACCCCGACGCTCGTGCTGCACAGCGAGGCCGACTGGCGCTGCCCGATCGAGCAGGGGGAGCAGCTGTTCGCGGCGCTGCGACGTGCGCGGGTGCCCAGCGAGATGGTCCGCTTCCCCGACGAGGGGCACGAGCTCTCGCGCTCGGGTGCGCCCAAGCACCGCGTCGAGCGGTTCGAGGTCGTGCTCGACTGGCACGCCCGCTACCTGCAGGACGGCTGAGCCGGCCGCGGCGTGACGCCGCTCGTTGCTCGGTAGAAGCCAGAGCCGAGGAGGGGATTCGAACCCCTGACCTGCCGCTTACAAGGCGGATGCTCTGCCGGACTGAGCTACCTCGGCGGACCCGGCAGCGTAGCCGGCACGGCGGCACCTCCACCGAGCCGGGGCTTGGACCCGCGATGCTGCCCCCCCTCGACGTCGGGAGGTGTCCGGATGGAGCCCACCACCGAGCGGGGTCCGCGGCTCGGCTACCCGCTCCTGCTCGCGCTGCTGGTCCTGGTCATCGGTCTCGCCCTCGCGCTGTCCGCCCGCCCGGACGGCATCGTCGTCGCCGTCTCGGTCCAGGCCGTGACCGTCACGGTCGCGCTGCACGTGACCGGGGCGCCACGGCATCTGCGCCGGTCGGTCGCGATCGCGCTGGCGGTCATCGTGCTGGTGCTGGTGCTGGTCAGCTCCCCGGCGACCCCAGCGAGCCCGGAGCTGTCGCTGCGCCTGTCCCGGATGGTCGGACTCGGCCTGTCGCTGGCCATCCCCTACCGGATCGCCCGGGACATCGCCCGCAGCACCCACATCACCCTCGGGACCGTCGCAGCGGGTCTGTGCGTGTACCTGCTGCTCGGCCTCGCCT
>JBKHEJ010000161.1:0-6680 GCA_046540855.1 Nitriliruptoraceae bacterium | reverse complement strand
GCTCGGAGGGGATCCGTACCGCGTCCCCGATGAGGCGCGCGGGCTCTACCACGCGGGGCTGGCGGTGGCCGCCAACGCGGTCGGCGCCGCCCTGGTCACCGCCCGCCGTCTGCTGCTCGCGGCCCGCATCGAGCGGCCCGAGGCCTTCCTCGTCCCGCTCGCCCACGCGTCGGCCGACAACGCCGCCCTCGCCGGGGTGGCGGCGCTGACCGGCCCGATCGTCCGTGGTGACGTCGGCACGGTCCGGACGCACCTGACCCGGATCGAGGCCGACCTGCCGGAGCTGCTCGGGGCCTACCGTGCGCTGGCGCGTGCCACACTCGAGCCCGTGCGGCCCGCTCTCGACCCCGAGGTGGCCGCGCGGTTCGACGACCTGCTCGGCTGACCGGCGCCACGAGCGAGCGGCAGCCACCCCCGGTGGTCACGGGGTGGCTACGGTCGCGGCGCCCCGGGCCGTCCCTCGGAACACCACAGAGAGCACCATGCGACGTGTCACGACCATCGCCGAGGTCCGCCGTCAGGTCGCGGCGTGGCGGCGGGAGGCGCTCACCGTCGGCTTCGTCCCCACCATGGGGGCCCTGCACGCGGGACACCTCGCGCTGGTGTCCGAGGCCGCGGTCCGCGCCGACCGGGTCGTCGTGTCGATCTTCGTCAACCCGACCCAGTTCGACCGGGCGGACGACCTCGCGGCCTACCCCCGGGACCTCGACGGCGACGAGCGGGCGCTGGCCGGGCTCGGCAACGCTGCCCCCGACCTCGTCTTCGCTCCCGCGGCCGCCGAGCTGTACCCCACGCCGCCGCTCACCTCGGTCCGGGTCGCCGAGCTCGGTGACCATCTGTGTGGCGCGAGCCGGCCCGGCCACTTCGACGGGGTCGGGCTCATCGTCACGAAGCTCCTCAGCATCGTCCGCCCGGACCTCGCCGTCTTCGGCCGCAAGGACCGCCAGCAGCTCGAGATCGTCCGCCGCCTCGTCGCTGACCTCGACCTCGGGGTGGACATCGTCGCCGCGCCCACCGTGCGCGAGGAGGACGGGGTCGCGCTCTCCAGCCGCAACCGTCGGCTCGGACCGGATCAGCGGCCATCCGCCCGTGCCCTCTCGCAGGCCCTGCGGGGTGCGGTCGAGGTGGCACGCGCGGCTCGGGCCGCCGCGACGCCCCTCGAGCCCGAGGCAGCGCTCGTGGCGGCGCGCGAGGTGCTCGCGCGGGCGGGTGTGGAGGTGGAGTACCTCGACGCTGTCGAGCCCGGCACCCTGCAGCCGACGCGGGCGCCGGTCGCGGCTGGCGACCGGGTCGTGCTCGCGGTCGCGGCCTACGTCGGCCCCGTCCGCCTCATCGACAACGTCGAGCTCGGCGACCGCGACGACGAGCAGCGCCTGCTCGCGGCGACCGCGGACGTACCAGCCTCAGCGCAGCAGCGGCCGCGTGGAGGATGACGGGACCTCCTCGCCGGCGCCGACGGGTCGGGTGATGACCGCACCGTCGGCGATGCGCGCCCCCTCCCCGATCCGCACACCCTGGGAGATGATCGCGCCGACGCCGATCAGCGCGCCCTCGTCGATCGTGACGTCCCCCGCGATGTGTGCACCGGCCAGGACGCACACCGTGTCGGCGAGCAGGGTGTCGTGCCCGATCGACGCGCCGTAGGACACCAGCACGTGCTTGCCGAGGGAGCACAGTGGCCCGACGGAGGCGTGCCAGAACACCTGCGTCCCGTCCCCGAGCGTGGCCGTCGGTGACACCACGGCGCTCGGATCGACCAGCGCCGGCGCGGGGCGGCACGGCACCCGCGGCTCCAGCTTGTGGCGCACCTCGGGGACGCCGATGCCGAAGGTGAAGGTCGCCTGGTGGGGCAGGTCGGGGATCGGGCCGGCGAGCGGGATGCCGCGCCCCTCGAAGCGGCGGGCATCCACCGAGCGGTCGTCGGCGATCCCGGCGGGCGTGATCCGGCAGCGCTGCGCGAGGTCGGCGACGTCCGACCCGTGCCCGCCCCCTCCGACGATGTAGAGCATGGACCGACCCTAGTCGCCCCGAGCCGGGCGGAGCGAGCCGGAGCCCGGGATGTATCGTGCCGCTCGCATCCGCGCCGCGGGAGGAGCACGACATGCTGCTCGCCGTCAACGTCGGCAACACCACCACCGTGCTCGGGCTGTTCGAGGCTGACCGCCTCGTGCACCGGTGGAGCCTGTCGAGCGTCCGGCACCGCACGGTCGACGAGCACCGGCTCGCTATCCGCGGCCTCCTCGAGGAGGCCGCGGTCGACCTCGGGTCCGACCTCGAGGGCATCGTGCTCGCCTCGGTCGTGCCGACCGTTACCGAGCCGCTTCGGGTGCTGTTCACGTCGGTGCTCCCGGCGGGACGGCCACCCGTGGTGCTCGGGCCGGGGGTGCGCACGGGCATGTCGATCCGGCACGACCACCCGAAGGACCTCGGGGCGGACCGCATCGCGAACGCGGTCGCCGTCGGCGCGCTGTACGGGGGCCCGAGCATCGTCGTCGACCTCGGCGCGGCGATCAGCTTCGACGTGGTGGACGCGGACGGGGCCTTCGTGGGCGGCGCGATCGCGCCGGGGGTGCTGACCGCCGCCGACGCGCTGGCGGCGCGCGCCGCGAAGCTGCCCACCGTCGAGCCGGTCGCGCCCGCCTCCCCGATCGGCCGCTCCACGGTCACGGCGTTGCAGTCGGGCATCGTCTACGGGGCTGCCGCCCTGGTCGACGGGATGGTCAGCCGGCTCAGCCTGGAGCTCGGGTCCGGCGTCACGACGGTCGCGACGGGGGACCAGGCGGAGCTCGTGCTCGCCCACTGCGGCACGATCGACCACCACGATCCGGCGCTCACCCTCAAGGGCCTGCGGCTGGTGTGGGAGCGGACGAACGCCTGAGGGCGCGCCGGTAGGGTTCGCGGCCGACGATGCCGACCCCGAGGCAGCAGCCGTGACGGTCCAGCCTTCAGACGCGAGCGACGCGACCCCGACCGGGGACGCGGCCGGTGCGGTGCCCGGGGAGGACGATGCCCGCTCCAAGCTCGACGAGATCGTCGCGACCCGCCGCGCCAAGGTCGCCGAGCTGCGCGCCGCGGGCGTGGAGCCCTACCCGGTGCGCTTCCGCCCGACCGCGACGCTGGCGGCCGTGCGTGAGCGCTTCCCCGACCTCGAGCCGATGACCGACACCGGCGCCGAGGTGGTGGTCGCCGGCCGGATCGTGACCCAGCGGCGGCACGGCAAGCTGACCTTCCTGGTGCTACGCGAGGACGGCGTGGACCTGCAGCTGTTCTGCCCGCGCGCGGCCCTGGACGAGCCGTCGCGTGAGCTGCTGTCGCACCTCGACGTCGGGGACTGGCTCGGGGCCCGCGGCGAGGTGGTGGCCACCAGGACCGGGGAGCTGTCGGTCAAGCCCACCACGTTGACGCTGCTGTCCAAGGGCCTGCGCCCGCTGCCGGACAAGTGGCACGGCCTGTCCGACACCGAGGCACGGTTCCGCCAACGCGAGCTCGACCTGGTCGTCAACGCCGACGCCCGCCGGGTGTTCGAGATCCGCTCCGTGGTGCTCAAGGCGCTGCGCGCGGAGATGGACGAGCGCGGCTTCGTCGAGGTGGAGACCCCGATGCTCCACCCGATCCCGGGCGGTGCCACCGCGCGTCCCTTCGTGACCCACCACAACGCGCTGGACGCCGACCTGTACCTACGCATCGCCCCGGAGCTGTACCTGAAGCGGTTGATCGCCGGTGGGATGCCGCGGGTGTACGAGATCAACCGCAGCTTCCGCAACGAGGGGATGTCCACGCGGCACAACCCCGAGTTCACGATGCTCGAGTCCTACGAGGCCTACGCCGACTACCACGACGTGATGGACCTCACCGAGGCGCTGCTGCGGCGCGCTGCTGAGGAGGCGCTCGGGACCACCTCGCTCGTCTACCAGGGTCGCGAGGTGTCGCTCGCGGGGCCGTTCCGGCGCGTCCCCCTGCTCACGCTGGTGCGGGAGGCGGTGGGGCGGCCCGAGCTCTCGTACACCACGCCGCTGCCCGAGCTGCGCGCGATCTGCGACGCCCACGAGGTCCACTGGGAGGAGGCCTGGGGTGCCGGCAAGCTCGTCCTGGAGCTGTACGAGGCGCTCGTCGAGCACACGCTGTGGGAGCCGACCTTCGTGCTCGACTACCCCGTCGAGGTGTCCCCGCTGGCCCGGCGGCACCGCAGCGAGCCCGAGGTCACCGAGCGCTTCGAGCTGATCCTCATCGGGCGGGAGCACGCGAACGCCTTCACCGAGCTGATCGACCCCGACGACCAGCGCGCCCGCTTCGAGGCGCAGGCCCGGGCCAAGGCCGCCGGCGATGAGGAGGCGATGGTCGTCGACGAGGCCTACCTGCGCGCGATGGAGCTCGGGCTGCCACCGACCGGGGGGCTCGGGGTGGGCGTGGATCGGCTGGTCATGCTGCTGGCGGACGTGGCCAACATCCGGGAGGTGATCCTGTTCCCGACGCTTCGGCCCGAGCGCGCCTGACCGCGAGCCCCGGAGGCGGGCGGGTCGTGCTCAGGCGACGCCGACCGCCTCCCGTACGACCCGGTACTCCTCGCTCAGGTGCGCGAGGATCTCCTCGGGATCGGGGGTGATCGCGGTGTCGGTCACCAGCCCAGGGAACACCCGCCCGCTCAGGCTGATGAAGGCCGCGGAGAGGTTGAGGTGGGCGGTCATCCCGCCCCAGCCCATGGTCCCGAGCAGCGCCGCGCCCCCGATGTGCAGCGGCTCGCGTGGCCCCGGAACGTTGGTGAGCACGCCGGTCGAGCGCAGCTGGTTCAGCCGGTGGATGCCTCGCTCCACCACCGGCGTGAGCATCGTCGTCGCCACGATGAGCCCGCGTGAGACCACCGGGGCGGGGGAGCGCTTCAACTCGTTCATCCGGTCCTGCAGCAGCCGCAGCCGGACCTCGGGGTCGGCGTACCCCACCGGCAGCCGCAGCGGGAGCAGCCCGATGCGGTTGCCTAGCCGCCGTGGCAGGGGGTCGCCGGGTCGGCGCAGGTTCACCGGGATCATCATCGCGATGTCCTCGACGAGGGCGTCGCGCTCCGCGAGGTAGCGGTGGATCCCGCCGCTCATGACCGTCATGAGCAGGTCGTTGATGGTGGCATCCGCGCTCCGCGCGGTGTGCTTGACCTCCTCGAGCGGGAAGCCGTCGGGATCCCACGCCATGCGCTTGCACCCCTCCGGGTGGCCCTGCAGCACGGTGCGTTCGACCATCTGGGGCAGCAGGAGCCGGCCAGCCCAGGTGGCGAGCTCCGCGCCCGTGCGTACCACCTCGACGGCCTGCTCGGGGTGCAGCGCGAGGTTGGCGCCCTGGGCGAGCACCGCGGTGCCTGTGGCCACCGCACCGCTGACCCGTCCAGCCAGGGAGCGATCGGGAGCGAGCTCGACGTCCGGGTCGTACTCGTCCACGATCGTCAGCAGCAACTGCATCATCGCGAGCCCGTCGCCGATGCTGTGGTGGATCCGGACGTGCACGGCGCTGCCCTCGCCGCGGTAGCCCTGCAGCACGCTGATGTGCCACAGCGGCCGGGATCGGTCTAGCGGCGTCGTGCGCTCCTGGCTGCACCGGTCCTGCAGGACGGCCTGATCGCCGGGCGGCGGCAGCGTCCGTTCGGTGACGTGGTTGGCGAGGTCGAAGGTGGGGTCGTCCTCCCAGCGCGGCATCCGTCCGGGGACCCGGGAGGGGACGATGCGCTGCAGCAGGATCGGGTGCTGGTCCAGCAGCCGTTCGGTGATGCGTGAGCGGAGCAGCTCGACGTCCAGCGGCCCGTCGAACCACATGATGCTCGAGATGGTCATGGGGTTGACGGCGTTCTCGCCGAGGTACCACACGGCGTCCGCCGGTGCCATCCGTGTGCCCATCTCCCACCAGCTCCTCGGACGGCTGACCGCTCGACCGTCACGTCCTGGCCCTCCCCGGCCGCCGCATCCTGGCGTGGCCTGGACCGCCTGCCAAGCATCGTCGCTGGCCCGCGCGCTCGTAGGGCCCGTGGTCCCGTCCTCACGGGTCCCGTCCCGGTTGCCCAGGGACCCACGGCCCTGTCGGCGGGCGAGCCGCTGACGCAGCCTCGCAGCGCGCTCGTGGTCGGCGCCTGGCAGGTGCGGCTGCCGCGCTCCCATCCCAGCATCGGAGGCACCGTGAGGTTCACCGTCTACACCTCGTCGTCGGATGCGGTCGACGACCGCTACCGGGCCGCCGCCCGTGCCTTCGGCTACCGGATCGGCGAGCGTGGTGACGCGCTGGTCTACGGCGGGACGGACGTGGGGCTCATGGGGGTGCTCGCCCTGGCGACACGGGAAGCGGGCGGCCACGTGACCGGCGTGCTGCCGCAGCTGATGGCCGAACGTGGGCTGGCCGATCGGGGGTGCGACGAGCTGCTCATCACCGACGGCATGAGCGACCGCAAGCGCGCGATGTACGAACGTGCCGACGCCTTCATCGCGCTGCCCGGGGGCTTCGGCACCCTCGAGGAGCTCCTCGAGGTGCTCACCCTCAAGCAGCTCGGCTACCACGACAAGCCGATCGTGCTGCTGGACGTGGAGGGGTTCTGGCAGCCGCTGCTGGCAGCCTTCGACCACCTCTTCGAGCTCGGCTTCGCCAAGCCGGAGTACGCGGCGCTGTGGTACGTGGCCAGCGACCTCGACGACCTCTTCGGCTACCTCGAC
>JBKHEJ010000160.1:0-6728 GCA_046540855.1 Nitriliruptoraceae bacterium | reverse complement strand
AGCCAGGCGGTGGCGCACGGCGTCGGCGTCGTCGCCGTGGCCGACCGGCAGGCGGCCCGGCGGCTGCGCGACCTCGCCCCCGACCTCGAGGTGCTGGACGGCCCCGAGGCCGCCACCACGCTCGCGAGCCGGGAGGCGGACCTCGTCCTCAACGCGATCACCGGCGCGATCGGGCTCGCGCCCACCCTCGCCGCGCTGGGGGCGGGCACGCCGGTCGCGTTGGCGAACAAGGAGAGCCTCATCGTCGGCGGCCCCCTGGTGGTCGCCGCCGCCGAGCGCGCGGGCGGTCGGGAAGCGGCCCTGATCCCGGTGGACTCCGAGCACTCGGCGCTCGCGCAGTGCCTACGCGGAGGGCGCCGGGGCGAGGTCGACCGGCTCGTGCTGACCGCCAGCGGCGGGCCGTTCCGGGGCCGGCCCCGCAGCCAGCTCGGGTCGGTGACCCCGGCCGAGGCGTTGCAGCACCCCACCTGGTCGATGGGCCCGGTCATCACGGTCAACTCGGCGACCCTGGTGAACAAGGGGCTCGAGGTCCTCGAGGCGCACCTGCTGTTCGACGTCGCCCTGGACCGCCTCGACGTGGTCGTCCACCCGCAGTCGGTCGTGCACGCGATGGTCACCTTCCGTGACGGCTCGACCATCGCGCAGCTGTCCCCGCCGGACATGCGCCTGCCGATCCAGCTCGCGCTGGGCTGGCCGGAGCGGCTCGAGGGAGCCTTCGCGACCTGCGACTGGTCGACGGCCACCGAGCTGACCTTCGAGCCGGTCGACCATGACGCCTTCCCCGCGCTCGGGCTCGCCGTGGCGGCCGGCCGGCGCGGCGGCACCCATCCGGCCACCTTCAACGCGGCGAACGAGGTGGCGGTCGAGGCGTTCCTCGCGGGCCGCCTCAGCTACCTCGACATCGCCGCGGTCATCGAGGCGACCCTGGCCGCGAGCGAGGCGATCGTCCCCCGCGACCTCGATGACGTGCTCGAGGCCGACCGTCAGGCGCGTGCGCGTGCGGCGGCCGAGCTGGCGGCAGGAGCACACCGATGAGCGGCACCCTGGCCATCACCGCCTTCGTCGTCGCGCTGCTGCTCGCGATCCTGATCCACGAGCTCGGGCACCTGCTGACCGCCAAGGCGGTCGGGATGAAGGCGGACCGCTACTTCGTCGGGTTCGGGCCGACGCTGTGGTCCACCCGGCGTGGGGAGACCGAGTACGGCGTCAAGGCCTTTCCGCTCGGTGGGTTCGTGTCCATCCGGGGCATGTCGCCCGAGGATCAGCGTGACCCCCCGGTGCTGGACGTGGTCCTCGCGCCGCACCACCTGCGCGCCGACGCCGAGCGTGACGGCACCGTGGTGGCCACCCTGACCGACGGCTCCCCCCCGGTCACCGAGGGCACCTTCCGCCGCCTCGACGAGGAGCTCACCCGGCGGGGGACGCCGGCGGCGACGCGCGAGCACATCCTGCGGCGCGGGCGCGAGACCATCAGCGACCTCGAGGGGCTCGAGGCGGTGCACCTGGCCCTGCACGAGGTCCTCGCCACCGAGGTCGGTCCGAGCCGCCGGCTCGGTGACCTGGCGTGGCGGCTCGAGCGGGGCGATGAGGGTCGGTTCTACCACGACCGTCCCGCCTGGGAGCGCGCCCTCGCGATCGTCTCCGGCCCGCTGACGCACCTCGTGATCGCCTTCCTGCTCCTGTTCGGCATGTACCTGCTGCTGGCGCTGCCGACCGGCGAGGTCACCACCGAGGTCGCCGCCGTGCTCGAGGACAGCCCCGCGGCCGAGGCCGGGCTCGAGGTCGGTGACCGGGTGCTCGCGGTGGAGGGCGTCACCTCCGACCGCTTCGAGGTCCTGCGCGAGGAGATCCGGGCGCGACCGGAGGAGCCCACCACGCTCACCCTCGCGCGGGACGGGGCCGAGCGCACGGTGGTGCTCACCCCGCGCGCGGATACCGATCCCGAGACCGGCGAGACGGTCGGGCTGGCCGGGTTCGTGCCGGCGAGCGTCGAGGCGCGTCTGGGGCCCCTCCCGGCGGCCCGCCGCGCACTGCTCGGCGACGAGCTCGACCCCTTCGGTGGTCTCGTGCCGCTGCTGGGGGCGAGCGTGGAGGGGCTGGTCGCGGTGTTCAGCCCGTCGGGCATCGCCGACCTGCTCTCGAGCTCGGTCGGCCTGACCGAGCGGGACCCGGAGGGGGTGGTCTCGGTCGTCGGCATCGCGTCGATCGCGGGGCAGACCGCCCAGGCGGACAGCGCGGGTGTGTACACCTTCCTGTTCCTGCTGGCCTACCTCAACGTCTTCCTGTTCATCTTCAACATGGTCCCCCTGCCCCCCTTCGATGGCGGGCACCTCGCGGTCATCGGGGTCGAGCGCACCGGCAACCTCGTGCGACGCCTGCGGGGCAGGACCCCGGACTTCACCGTGGACCCCAGGGTCGTCACGGCGGTGGCACTGCCGGTGATCGGTCTGCTGCTGCTGGTGGCGGTCACGGCCATCTGGCTCGACGTCACCGCGCCGATCCAGCTGTGACCGCACGGCCCGGGCCGGCGGCCGGCCACGGGTAGCCTGGGACCCGAACACCGGGCACCGACCTCGCGCCACCCTGTCCCCGAGCCGCCCTGGTGGCCGGCTCCCGAACCCCGAGGAGCTCGCCGTGAGCACCCTGCCCGCCCACCTCCCGCTCGCGCCGGACGCGGCCCCGGTCGCCAACGCCGATCTGCCCCCGCCGCGGCGCCGGCCCACGCGCAAGATCCGGCTCGGACCGCTGGAGGTCGGCGGTGACGCGCCGATCACCGTCCAGACCATGACGGTGACGCCGACCCACGAGGCGGATCTGACCCTGCAGGCCATCGCTGCGGCCCAGGCGGCCGGTGCCGACATCGTGCGGGTCGCGGTGCCGCGCCGCGAGGATGCCGAGGCGCTCGCCTACATCGCCGAGCACGCCCGCATCCCCGTCATCGCCGACATCCACTTCCAGTGGAAGTACGCGGTCATGGCCATCGAGGCCGGGTGCGCCGGGGTCCGCATCAACCCGGGCAACATCAAGAAGCACGACAAGGTCGCGCTGCTCGGGCGGCTCGCTGACGAGGCCGGGGTCGCGATCCGCATCGGGGTCAACGGCGGCTCCCTCGAGGACGCCATCCTCGAGGAGTTCGGGGGCCCCACCCCCCAGGCGATGGTCGAGTCCGCGCTGCGCGAGGTGCGCCTGCTCGAGGACGTGGGCTTCCACGACACGAAGATCTCGGTCAAGCACTCCGACCCGTGGGTGATGATCCAGACCTACCGGCTGCTGTCGGAGCGGACCGACTACCCGCTCCACCTCGGCGTCACCGAGGCGGGCCCGCTCAAGACCGGCTCGATCAAGTCCGCGGTCGGCATCGGGGCGCTGCTGGCCGAGGGCATCGGGGACACGATCCGGGTGTCGCTGTCCGCCGACCCCGTGGAGGAGGTCAAGGCCGGCATCGCGATCCTGGAGTCGCTGCACCTGCGCCAGCGCGGCCTGGACGTGGTCTCCTGCCCGTCCTGCGGTCGCGCCCAGGTCGACGTCTGGACGCTCGCCGAGGAGGTGCAGAAGGGGCTCGAGGGCATCGACGCGCCGCTGCGTGTCGCGGTCATGGGGTGCGTCGTCAACGGTCCCGGGGAGGCCCGCGAAGCGGATCTCGGCGTCGCGGCCGGCAACGGCAAGGGCGACATCATCCGCAAGGGTGAGCGCATCGCGACGGTCCGCGAGGAGGACATCGTGGAGGCGATGGTGCACTTCGCCTCCGAGATGGCGGCCGAGATCCGAGGGGAGCGCGGCGAGGGGTCCCCGGTCGTGGTCTGAGACGCTCGGCCCCCGCCGGCCGTGGCAGCGAGGGCAGGCGCATGGTAGGGTCAGCGGGACGCTCGCGGCGGGCCTGACGGCCCGCTGTCGCGTGTCCAGGGCCGTCTCCGGCCCTCCACGCACCACCCGACCGCGCACCACCCGACCGGACCACCCGCTCCCGACGCACCTCGGCGACGCCAGACGCGTTCGACAGCTGCACACGACCGCTGCGGTGGCCGGCCCATCCGGGCCGGCCGTCGACGTCAGGGGCGGGGCAGAGCAGCTGGTCCGACCCCCCAGGCCAGATCACGACCCACCCCGCCCTCCCACCCCGCGACCACGGAGGTCCGACGTGCCACGTTCGTCCGACGCTGACCTCCGCGAGGTGGTCGAAGCGCTCGCCCGGCCGCTCGCCGCGGCGCTGGACCTCGAGGTCCTCGAGGTGGTCGTCAAGGGTGCGCAGGGCAGCCGCGTGGTCCGCATCGTCGTGGACACCGTCGCCACCGATCCCGAGGCCGGGGTCGGCATCGACGAGATCGCGCGCCTGACCCGCGAGCTCGACGAGGCCATCGACCGCGAGGATCCGATCCCCGGGGCCTACACCCTGGAGATCACCTCGCCCGGCGCGGACCGGCCCTTGACCCGGGCGCGGGACTTCGCGCGCAACCGGGGGCGCCGGGTGCGCCTCGAGCTCGCGGCTGAGGCCGGCGGGGAGCTGACGGGTGAGCTCGTGGAGGTCACGGGGTCCATGCTGACCATCGCCACCGACGACGGCGACCACGAGCTGCCGCTGGACGCGGTCGCACGTGGCCACGTCGTCCTGCCGTGGTGATCCCCCGAGGAGGCTGACCGGTGAAGATCGACATCGATGCGCTCCGCCAGATCGAGCGTGACAAGGGCATCGACTTCCTGACCGTGGTCGACGCCTTCGAGACCGCGATGGCATCGGCCTACAAGCGCTCCCCCCACGCCACCGGGGACGAGGCCCGGGTCTCGGTCGACCGCACGACCGGTGAGGTCAGCCTGTACGCGCAGGAGCTGGACGACGACGGCAACATCGTCTCGGAGTGGCGCGAGGAGCCGAAGGACTTCGGCCGGATCGTCGCCCAGACCGCGAAGCAGGTGCTGCTCCAACGGCTGCGCGAGGCCGAGCGTGAGGCGACCTACGGCGAGTTCGTCGGGCGTGAGGGCGACATCATCTCCGGGCAGATCTCCCAGCAGGGCAACGCGACCCTGATCGAGCTCGGGCGGACCGAGGCGCTGCTCCCCTACCAGGAGCAGATCCCCAACGAGCGGCTCGAGCACGGCGCCCACACCCGTGCCGTGGTCATCGAGGTGCGCAAGCAGCTGCGCGGTGCGCAGATCGTCGCCTCCCGGACCCACCCGGCGCTGGTCGTCGGCCTCTTCGCGCTCGAGGTACCGGAGATCGAGGAGGGCATCGTCGAGATCAAGGGCATCGCCCGGGAGGCCGGGCACCGCACGAAGGTGGCGGTCATGAGCAACGACCGCGACGTCGACCCGGTCGGCGCCTGCGTCGGGCCCGGCGGGCAGCGCGCCCGCAGCGTGCAGAAGGAGCTCCACGCCGAGGAGCTCGAGCGCATCGACATCGTCCGGTGGGCGGACGAGCCGGAGCGGCTGGTCGCCAACGCCCTGTCGCCCGCCAAGGTCACCGACGTCTACCTCTACCCGGAGGACGGGACGGCGCTGGTCGTGGTGCCCGACTACCAGCTCTCGCTGGCGATCGGCCGGGAGGGCCAGAACGCCCGGCTCGCCGCTCGGTTGACCGGCTGGCGCATCGACATCAAGTCCGAGACCCAGTTCGCCGAGGAGCAGCGGGCCTTCCAGGAGGCCTTCGAGGCCGGCCTGATCGACGAGTACGGCAACCCCCTCTCCGACGAGGGCGCGAAGGCCATCGAGGCCGCCTACGAGTCGGCGGAGGCCGTGCGGCGCTCGGCCCTCGAGGACGAGTCCGACGACGTCATCAGCGCCGAGCCGGACGCGACCGCCACCGATCTGCCGGTCGCTGCTCCCCCCGATCCGATCGTCCCGGACCCCACCGAGGTGGTCGAGCTCGGCCCGGAGGGTGACGAGGGCAGAGCGGGCGCCTGACCATCGTCGCCACCGGTCCATCCCCGAACCCGCCAGGAGGGCGTACCCTTGCCCCTGAGCGCGCGACCGACACCGATCAGGACCTGCATCGGCTGTCGTCACGCGCGTGAACAACAGGCGCTGCTGCGTATCGCCCGGACCCCTGCGGGGATCCGGAGCGACCCCAACGCACGGCTCCCCGGCCGGGGGGCGTACCTGTGCCCCGACCCCGACTGCATCGCCACGGCGCGACGACGTGACGCGAGCCGCCTCCGGCACGCCCTCAGGGGCGGTGACCCCCGCGAGGCGCTCGCCGCACTCGACGACCTCGAGGCGGCCGTGATGCACCACCAGGTGCCTGCCAGCACCGTGAGGAGCGAGAACGCGTGAGCGAGAAGGTCCGCGTCTACGAACTAGCCAAGGAGACCGGCCTCCACAACAAGGAGGTCATGCGTCGCCTGTCCGATCTCGGGATCGACGTGCGCAGCCACTCGTCGTCGGTCGCCCCGACGGACGCTGCCCGGTTCCGCGAGTCGCTCGGCAAGAGCGACGCCGAGCGGCGGGCCGAGGCGGAGGCCAAGCGCAAGCGGGAGCAGGAGGAGCTCGAGCGCTACCGCTCGATGCAGGCCGCCGCCCCGCCGGAGCGCAAGAAGGCGGCCAAGGTGCTCCCACCGCACCTGCGCGAGCAGCAGGCGAAGGCCGAGGCAGCCCAGGCGGCTGCCGCACCGGCGCCCGCCGAGCCGACCGTGCCGGAGGAGGAGGTGGCACCGGCGCCGGCGCCGCAGGCCGAGCCGGAGGCACCGGCGACCTCCGAGCCCACCGCGCCGGCTGCACGTGACACCGGTGGCGACACG
>JBKHEJ010000159.1:0-6757 GCA_046540855.1 Nitriliruptoraceae bacterium | reverse complement strand
CTCGATGTCGTCCCGGGCGACCTCGGCCAGCGCCGCCCAGCCGGCGACCAGCGTCGGCGCGGCGGCCACGATCCGGCCGAGCGCCTCGCGCCGCGCCTCGGGTGGCAGCGGTGCGGCTGCCCGGAGCGCTTCGGCCACCTCGCCGGGCACCGGGGCCAGCTCGGTCTCGTGACGGTCGGCCATCGGAAGCTCGGACACGGCTCCTCCATCGCTCGTCGCAGGCGTGGCACCCCCGGCGCGGACCCGACGATCCGGCCGGCGTGGAGACGGTAGCGCGCACCGCGTGACTAGCCTCGCCGCGGTCCACCGATGGACCCTTGCCTTCGGGGCCCGACCCCTCGGGTCCCACCTGACCGAGCTGCCCGCGTCGAGGAGCCGCCGTGACCGTGCCGATCCGCTACGACGTCGACCTGACCGAGCGTGACCATCACCTGGTGGTCGTGACCCTGACGGTCCCCGCCGATGTAGCGGGAGGAGCCCGGCTCGTCCTGCCGGTGTGGACCCCCGGCAGCTACGTCGTTCGTGACTACGCACGGCACGTCCAGACCCTCGCGGCCACCGACGCCAGCGGGGCCGAGGTCGCCGTCACCCGGGAGGGCACGGCCGCCTGGCGGTTGCCCGAGGACACCCGCGGACCGGTGACGGTGGTCTACGAGCTCTACGCCGACGATCTCAGCGTGCGCACGAACCACGTCGACGACCACCACGCGCTGCTGATCCCCGCCGCCACCTTCATCCTGGTGGACGGCGCCGAGGACCGGCCGCACGAGGTCCACCTGCCGCCGGTGCCGTCCCACCACACGGTCCACAGCCTGCTGCCTGCCGGCTCGGCAGCGGACACCTTCGTCGCTGCCGACCGGGACCACCTCATCGACAGCGCCTTCGAGGTCGGCGACCTGCCGCACATCGACGTCGAGGTGGCGGGGGTGCCGCACCGGTTCGTGTGGTCGGGCCACGGCGGCGCCCCACCGCTGCCGCACATCGCCCGCGACCTGCACGCGGTCGCCGGGTCGTGCCTCGACCTGCTCGGCCAGCCGCTGCCCACCGATCGGTACACGATCCTGTGCGCCGGCTGGGACCAGGGCGGCGGCGGGCTCGAGCATCGCGACGGCGCGGTGCTGCAGGTCCCGGTCCACACCTTCCAGGATGCGGCGATGACCGCCCGGTTCCAGTCGCTGCTGGCGCACGAGTACCTGCACCTGTGGAACGTGAAGCGGCTCGTGCCCACCGATCTCGTGCGGCCGGTCTACGACCGCCCCACCCACTCACCGTCGCTGTGGGTCGCCGAGGGCTGGACCGCCTACTACGACGAGCTCCTGCCCACCCGCGCCGGCCTGTGGCAGGCCCGGCAGCTCCTCGACCACCTCGGCACCTCCGTCAGCCGGCTGGCCGCCACGCCCGGGGTGCACCGGCAGTCGCTGCGGCGCGCCTCGCACGAGGCCTGGGTCAAGCACTACGTGCGCGACCACCACGCCCGCAACCACATGACCGACTACTACGGCCACGGCGCGCTCGTCGCCTTCGAGCTCGACCTACGCCTGCGGGCAGCCGACCCGGCCGGGGACGGGCTCGACGAGGTGCTGCGCCTGCTGTGGGACCGCCACGCCGGCTCGCCCGAGGGCTACACCGAGCAGGACGTGCTCGACGCCGTCGCCGAGGTCGGAGGCGCCGCGCTCGCCGACCTCGTCGAGGAGCGCGTCGACCGCCCCGGCCTGCCCGACCTCGATGAGCCCATCGGCGCGCTGGGTCTGGCCTGGCAGGACCAGGAGGGCCCGGCTCCGACGCTCGGGATCGAGCTGGAGGAGTCCGACCACGAAGTCGTGGTGGCCAGCGTCGAGCGTGACGGCCCGGCCTGGCGTGCCGGGATCAGCGGACGGGACCGGCTCCTCGCCGTGGCGGGCACCACGGTGCGACGTGGGCTCCTCGCCACGCTCCTGCGCGCCTACGAGCCCGGGGACGAGGTGGCGGTGACCCTCGCGCGCGGGCCGCGGCTACTGACCCGGTCGGTCCGCCTGGGCGCGCCGGCGCGCACGCGCCGCCTGGTCCCGGCACCGGCTCCCTCCGCCCTCGCCCGCTCGGCCTTCCGCCGCTGGTGCGGCACGGACCTGGATCGTGCCGGGGGCTGAGCGTGCCGGTGGCGGGAGCGCGCCCGGTCTGCGACCCTGCCGGGCATGGACCGTGTCCCCACCGCTCAGCAGCTCGAGGTCGCCGCGCGTGCCAGCGTGCTGATGGCCTACGTCCTCGGTCTCGGCGGGGTCGCCGGTGGGGTCTGGCTGCTGCGCGCGGATGAGGTCGCGATGGCGATCGTGCTCTGGCTCGTCACCTTCGCGGTCGGCACCGTGCTGATGGGCACGTCCCTGCTGATCCGTGCGCTCGCCGGCATCACGGCCCGACTGGCCCGGCTCGAGGGCGAGGTCCGGGTGCTGACCGAGCACCGCGCCGGTGACCGCTGGCGGGAGGAACGCGACCCGTGGCGGGGGCACTGAGGCCCGGCACCGGCCGTCGTCCCGACCGCCAGGCAGCCGGGCTGCGGCAGCCAGCGGTCAGCGTCCTCAGCAGCCGGGCAGACGCTCGGCGAGGTAGGCCTCGAGCCGGTCGATGGCGACCCGCTCCTGCGCCATGGTGTCGCGGTCCCGGACGGTGACGGCGCGGTCCTCGAGGGTGTCGAAGTCGACGGTGATGCAGTACGGGGTGCCGATCTCGTCCTGGCGACGGTAGCGGCGGCCGATCGACTGGGTCTCGTCGTACTCGGCCATCCACCGGACCTTCACGAGGTCGAACACCTCGCGCGCGGTCGGGGTGAGGGTTTCCTTCTTCGACAGCGGCAGGACCGCGACCTTGTAGGGAGCGAGCCGCTTGTCGAGCTTGAGCACGACCCGCTCCTGGAGCTCGCCCTTGGCGTCCGGCGCCGACTCGATCCGGTAGGCGTCGAACAGGAAGGCGAGCGTGGCACGGGTCGCACCCGCGGCCGGCTCGATGACGTAGGGGTGGTAGCGGCGGTCGTTCGGCTGGTCGTAGTAGGTCAGGTCCTGGCCGGAGGCCTCCTGGTGGGCCTTGAGGTCGTAATCGGTGCGGTTGGCCAGCCCCTCGAGCTCCGACCAGCCCATCGAGGCGTCGGGGAAGTAGTAGTCGATGTCGACGGTGCGCTTGGCGTAGTGCGAGAGCTCCTTCGCGCCGTGCTCACGCAGCCGCAGGTTCTCCGGACGGATGCCGAGGTCGAGGTACCAGCGCAGCCGCTCCTCGATCCAGTACTGGTGCCACTGCTCGTCGGTGCCCGGCTCGACGAAGTACTCCATCTCCATCTGCTCGAACTCGCGCGTGCGGAAGACGAAGTTGCCCGGCGTGATCTCGTTGCGGAAGGACTTGCCCATCTGCGCGATCCCGAAGGGGGGCTTGCGCCGGGTGGTGCGTTGCACGGTCGCGAAGTCGACGAACATCCCCTGGGCGGTCTCGGGCCGCAGCCACACCGTCGAGCTGTCGGACTCCACCGGGCCCATGTTCGTCTTGAACATCAGGTTGAAGCTGCGCGGGTCGCCCAGGGTGGCCTCCTTGCAGGACGGGCACACCAGCTCACCCTCGGCGTCCTCGGCGCCGAGCTGCTCCTCGCGCAGGTGGTCCTCCCGGAAGCGCTGGTGGCACCGGGCGCACTCGACGAGCGGATCCGCGAAGTTGGCGAGGTGCCCGGAGGCCTGCCACACCTCCGTCGGTCCGAGGATGGCCTGCTCGATCCCGACGACCTCCTCGCGCAGCTGGACCATCGTGCGCCACCACTGGCGCTTGACGTTCTCCTTCAGCTCCACGCCGAGCGGGCCGTAGTCCCACGTCGACCGCACCCCGCCGTAGATCTCCGCGGTCGGGAAGATGATGCCGCGCGCCTTGCACAGCTCGACGATCGTCCTCAGCTCGACGGTCACGCTGGGCTCGGTCTGGGCGACGGTCTGGGAGGGGGCGGGGGTCTGCTCGGTCACGGTGGGCTCGCTGGTCGACGACGGGCCCCGCCACTGGCGGTGGGGGGCGAGGTGCCGAGCCGGTCGGTGCGGGCTCGGACCGCGGCAGCCTAGCCCGGCCACCCGCGCGCACACCGCGGCTGAGCGACGGCCCACCGGCAGGCCCCGTTCACTCGCCCAGGACCGGGAACTCCACGGTCGCCGTGCCACCCTCGTCCGCGTACCCCAGGATCGTGACCCGGTAGCGGCCGGCTGGGACCTCCGTCTCGATCATCGCGTCGAAGAACCCGCCACCGAAGCGCGCGGTCTGGTCACCGGAACGGTCGTCGTTCCGGGCGATCTGGTTCCCCCGGTCGTCGTACAGCTCGACCATCGGGTCGAAGCCGTCGAGCCCACGCACGTCGATGACCACCATCCCGGCCGGGAGGTCGACCTCCAGGTCGAAGGTGCCGTTCGCGGGCACCTCGACCGTGCGGACCTCGATCGGGAAGCCATCGGCCGCGACCACCTCAGGCTCGTCCGTGCCGGTCACCAGCAGCGCGGCGAGCACGCCCAGCCCGACCAGCACGACCAGGCCGACGATCACCGCGACGATACGGCCGGCGCTGCCCGTGCTCGAGCCCGTCGAGGCAGCCGAGGACCCCGCCTGCCAGGCCCCGGCATCGGGCCGGGCGACCCACCCGCCCTGGGCCGCCGCCCCGGGGGCGGTCGCCGGCGGTGTCCCGGTCGTGGCTGCCCCCGGCGGCGGGGGCGGTGTCGTGCCGACGGGCGGGACCGACTCCGGCGGCGGGGTGGTGTGCTCGCTCCACCGCTCGCCGTCCCACCACCGCTTCCCGCCACCGCCCTGCGGATCGTCGTACCAGCCAGCCTCGGGCATCCTGGGCTCCTGTGCTCCCGGGGCGGTCACCGCCCACCTGATCCCACCGTAGGCGCGTCGGGAAGGGCGGTCGAGCCCCGCTCCTGCGCCCGCGGGGACCCGAGGAGGTGACGGCGCCTCGAGCCCTCACGCCGCCCCGCCCCGGCCTCAGCGCGGCCCTGGAGGTCCCGGCTCCTGCGGCGGGGTGGTCGGCGCGCCGGGCTCGTGGTGCAACTGCACCCGGGAGACCGGGTAGGTGAGCTCCACGCGCGGTTCGTCGCGGAGCTCGGTGAGGACCCGGCGCCACACCTGCTGGTCGATGGCTCGACGCCGTCGCGCGTCGACGAGCAACCGGCCGGTGAGCAGGATGCCGCCGGGCTTGACGGTCAGGTACACGGTCGGCGTGAGGTGGGTGTAGCGGATCTTGTAGGCGCGGGAGGCCGCTCGGATGCGCTCTGCGGCCTGCTCGGGGGTGTGCCCACCGACCTCCTCGAGCGCTCGCTGCAGGATGGCCTCGGCGACGTCCGGGTCGGACTCGAAGGTGATGAGCAGCGGGATCTCGTGCCAGATGTAGCCGAAGCCCTCGGTGAAGTTGAAGACCTGCTGGGTGAACACGTACCCGTTCGGGACGTGGACGATGCGGCCGGTGGACTGGTCCGCGTCGACCCAGTTGCGGATCTCGAGCAGGGTGGTGCGCTGCACGCGGATGTCGATGACGTCACCGGCGACCGCCCCGATCTCGATGCGATCGTCCACGCGGTACGGGCGGCGCACCACGATGTAGACCCAGCCGGCGATGTTGCGCAGGACGTCCGAGAGGGCGACCGCGATCCCGGCGGCGGCCAGGCCGAAGAAGGTCGCGAGGTCACCGAGCGCGGCGACCCAGATCCAGGAGAGCCCGAGGAACCCCACGGTGACGACGACGTAGGAGGTGGCCTTGCGAGCCGGGTACCACACGGTCGGGTCGTCGACCCGACGGGTGATGCCACGCACGACGACGAACCAGGCCGCCGCCAGGAGGAGCAGCAGCAGGCCGGACTCGACCAGCTGCGCCTGCACCTGGCTGAGCTGCAGGCTGTCCACCAGCCACGACCGCACGGATCCTCCGCCACCTCGACGTCCGTGCCGAACCTACCCCGGCAGCACCCCGACGACACCACCGCTGCGTACCCTCGCGAGCGCCGGCGCGGCAGATCCGCGCGCACCTCGCCGGTACCCGACCGCTCGCCCCAGCACCCAGGATCGTGACCGTGCGGCCATCCCCAAGCGAGCTTCCACCCCCCGCCGTGCCGGCCGTCCGGGCCCCGGTCGGGGCTGCGGGAGGGTGGGGGCGCCGGCTCGTCGCTCTCGTCGTGCTCCTCGTGGGTGCCGTGCTCGCCTGGGACGGGACCGGCCGCGCTGAGGAGCCCGGCGCGGTCGTCGTCGTACCGATCGAGGGCGAGATCGACCTCGGCGTCGGCCCCTTCCTCGCGCGCACGCTCGCCGAGGCCGAAGCCGAGGGGGCCGCCGCCGTCGTGCTCGACATCGACACGCCCGGGGGCCGGCTCGACGCCGTGCTCGAGATGCGGGCCAGCCTGCTCGACAGCCCCGTGCGCACGATCGCCTACGTCGATCCGACGGCGCTGTCGGCCGGCGCGCTGATCGCGATCGCCGCGGTCGAGATCCACACCGTGCCCGGAGGCGTCATGGGGGCAGCCACCCCCGTCGTCGGCCAGACCGGCCAGACCGCCGACGCCAAGACCATCTCGGCGGTGCGGTCGGTCTTCCGCGCCACCGCGCAGGAACGCGACCGCGACCCGCTGATCGCCGAGGCCATGGTCGACCCGGCGCTCGAGGTCGAGGGGCTCGTCGGAGCGGACGAACTGCTCACCCTCGACGACCGGCAGATGGTCGAGGTGGGCTACGCGGAGGGCACCGCCCGGGACCTCGACGACCTGCTCGCCCAGCTCGGACT
>JBKHEJ010000158.1:0-6792 GCA_046540855.1 Nitriliruptoraceae bacterium | reverse complement strand
AGAGCCAGGGAGAAGGGCCTATGGATCGTTGGTCCGATCACAACTCTTGTTCTCCTGCTCGGCGTGGGCGCGTCGTTCGCCGAAGGCCGCGTTTCCGGACTGGCTGACGAGAACGCGGCTGTTATCGAAGGTGCTGGCTTGTCAACCAGTCAAGGCGCAGGAGTTGAGCAGGCCCCTCTGCCAGTGGCGGGTGGCGTGGGCGGGTCGGTGGAGCCTCCGCCGCCGGGGTCGTACGAGCCGGTGTGGGGGACCCGGGATGACACCGGTGAGGCCTGCGTCGACCTCGTCTACCGTCCCGAGGTGCCACCGAACTCGACCGTTGCCATCGAGTGGGACCTGCGGACGATCGAGATGACGAACGACCCGCTCATCAGCGATCCGAGCGACGCGATGTGCGACCCCGATCTCGTCCAGCCCACACCGACCGCTGCCGTGATCGACTTCGTCCGTCGCATCCCCCTACCGGAGCCGCTCCTCAGCGTCGATCCGGGGTTCGCGCTCACCGGCCTGCCGGCGTACCTCACGATCAACGGCCAGGAGGGGTTCGAGGTGCAGGAAGCGCTCCCGGGGTGGGGCACGCTGCAGGTGGACCTGCGCCCGACCGAGTTCGCCGTGGACTGGGGAGATGGCGCCATCGAGACCGTCACCGACGGGAGGACGGGCGGCGCACACGACGCCGATCCCACCGAGCACATCACCCACGTCTACCGCTGGAGCGACCCGCAGGGCCAGGTCGCTGTCCGCTCCACCTGGGAGGCGAGGTGGTCGGTCGGCGACTTCAGCGGCACCGTTGCGGATCTGGTCATCGACGCCGCGCTCGACGTTCCGGTGCGCGAGTACCGGACCGTCCGGGCCGGCACCTGACCGGCGCCACCATGACGAGCGACCCCCTGCCGAACGAGCCGCCGGCGGGCCATGCTCAGGGCACCGGCGCCGCGGCGCAAGAAGCGCTCCCGAGGTGGATCGAGACCACCTTGCGCCTGGGGTTGGTAGCGGTCGCGACCTACGTCCTCGCGTGGTTGCTCGGTGGCTGGCTCCGACCGGGCTACGACCCGTCCTCGCAGGCCATCAGCGAGCTGTTCGAGCTCGGCGCACCGTGGGCGACGCGAGGGCCGCTGATCGTCGGCCTGGTGCTCTCCGGCGTGGCCTTCCTCGCGCTCGCACCCGCCCTGCACCGAGCGCTGCCGGGGGAGGGTCTGCTGGGGCCGGTGCTCGTCGTCGTCGCCGGGATCGGGACCCTCGGCGTCGTCGCCGCCCCCTGCACCCCGGGCTGTCCGGGCGCCGCCACCTCGACGTTCGACCTGTGGCACACCATCACCGCCGGTGGCGGGTACATGGCGCTGGTGCTGGCCCCGCTCGCCTTCGCGTGGCGGATACGGGAACAGGAGCCAGCGCTCGCTCGGTGGTCGGTCCTGCTCGGCGGGGGGGCCGCCCTGCTGTTCGCCTTCCACGTCCTCGGTCTGCTCCCCGGGGCGCCGGGGCTCGTCCAGCGCGTCTTCAACACCGTGGCCGACGCCTGGTACGTGCTCGTCGCGGTCTGGCTGCTGCGCCGCGCTCGACGACCAGCGCGGTGACGACCGTCACGACCGGGATGCCGCCCCACCGTCCGGTCTGCGCAACCGACGTCCCGTCGACACGCCGACCCGGGCGCGCCGACCGCGACGTGCGGGTCGTGCCGGCGGCCCGGGGAGCGGGTGTGCTCACGGCAGGAGCGTGAGCGGGGTGTCGCGCTCGGCCTGGATCGATCCGTCCTGTGCGGAGAACTCCCACACCGTGAGCACCGCCTCGGTCGGTTCCTCGACCTCGAGGTCGATGGTGACGTCGATATCGCCCCAGCCGATGCCGGAGTCGCTCATCGCGAAGTCCTCGGCGAGCACCGTCCCGTCCTCGGCGGTCACGCGGTACTGGAAGGTCGCCTCGAACACCGCCGCCTTGCCGGTCAGGTTCAGGGGCAGCTCCACCTCGGCACCCGCAGGCGGGGTGTCGATGAACACGGTGGGCAGGAGGTCGTGGTAGTCGTCCCGCGCGACCGGTTCATCGAGCACGATGCCCTCGCCGGAGAACACCGTCACGGGGTCGCCTTCGAGCGCGAACCGGACCTCATCCACGGTGGGGAACTGCGTCAGCGTGTAGACGACCTGGGCCAGGCGGGCGAACATCGACAGTGAGCCGCCACCGGACTCGAACTCGCGCGACAGGTCCACCGTCGCGACCGCGTCCTCGATCGTGACCCCGAGCAACAGCGTCTCGGCTGGCACGGAACTGGACACCTCCGCGACGAGCGACTCCTCCTCGTCGGTCGGGCCGTCGATGAGGGCACGGACGGCGGCGTGGGCGATCTGTTCGGTCGCCTCGACCTCCCGCTCGACCGACACGAGGAAGGGGCCGGCTCGGGCCGGGGTGTCCCCGCCGGGGGCGAGGAAGTACAGCCGGACCGGGGTGGTCTCCTCGGACGCAGCGGCGTCGTCACCGTCCTCGCGGTCCTCACCGTCCTCGCGGTCCTCACCGTCGTCGGAGCCGTCCGCAGCCGGCTCGTCGGCGTCAGACCCGCCGTCGGTCCCCTCGCTGGGCTCGGTGCCGTCCGGCGCGGCATCGGTCTCCGAGGGCTCCTCGTCGATCGGGGCGAGTGGACCGCCGTCGGTCACGTCACCCCCACACGCGGCGAGCAGCAGGGCGAGCACGATGGCGAGGACGCCGGGCAGCCTGGAACGGGTCATCTCGGGCCTCCTGTGTGGGGGTGCTGACCACCGTCGCAGCGCGACCGTGGGGCCGCTCCTGGCCGTCGAGCGAGGGCCCGACCGGCGGGTGGAGCGTGAGGTTGCAGCATGCGCCCCGAGTGTCCGCGTGCGGTCAGCGCCGCGTCACGGTTGCGTCACAACCTCGACGGGCAGACGCACCGTGACGGCCAGCCCGCCCCCGCGGCGGTTGCGGGCCACCACCTCGGCGCCCAGGACCCGGGCGTGCTCGCGGGCGATGGCCAGACCGAGCCCGCTCCCGCCGGAGCCGCGCGAGGTGTCCACCTTGGAGAAGCGCTCGAAGATGCGCTCGAGGTCGGCGGGATCCACCCCGGGGCCACGGTCGGCGACCTCGATCGCGAGGATGCCCGCCTCCAGCGTCGCCCGCACCGACACCGACCGGGCGTCGGCGTGCTCGCGGGCGTTGTCGAGCAGGTTCGCCAGGATGCGCTCCAGACGCCGCCGGTCGGTGCGGACGGTCAGGCCATGCGGGACCTGGACCTCAGCGCCGGGCAGCCGTCGATCCACCAGCGCGCGCACCAGGCGTCCGACCTCGACGTCCCAGCCGTCCTGGTCGCCGTCGCTGCCCGTGGTGTCGGCATCGCCGGCGTCCAAGCGGGACAGCTCGAGCAGCTCCTCGACCAGCGTGCGCAGCCGGTGGACGTCGTGCTCGAGCAGTTCGACCAGCCGCTGCTGATCGGCCGGGAGGTCGGCCGCGGCGGCGCCCAGCGCGTCCGCCTCACCCACCAGCGCGGTCACCGGGGTCCGCAGCTCGTGGGAGACGTCCGCGACGAAGCGCCGCTCCCGACCGCGTGCCGCCTCCAGCGCCGCGACGGTGTCGGCGAGCGACCCGGCCAACCGGGCCGCGCGCCACGCCCCGGCGGCCCCGAGCAGCACCAGGACCGCGGAGGCGCCGAGCAGGATGACGGCGATGCGCTGGAGCGCCGCCTCGGTGCCGGCCGTGTCGGTGCGCAGGTAGATCACCGGACCGGCGGCGGTGCGTCCGGCCGCGATGACGGCAGGCTCACCGTCGATCCGGACGCGTTCGGCGGCGAGGTTGCCCGCCCCCACGAGCGTGCGCAGTTCATCGGAGACGACCTCGGGGATCGCGACCGCCTCGAGACCGGTCACGAAGTCCTCACCCTCCTCGAGCTCGATGTAGGCGGTCAGCCCGCGGCGTTCCAGGTCGTCGGCGAGCCCGGAGGCTTCGATGTCACCCGGGGCGACCGGAGGCGTGAGCCGCTCGGCGGCCAGCACCTGGACGGTGAACCGGGCCTCGTCGAGGGCCTGGTCCCGGACCTCGGCACGCAGCGAGCGGGCGATCGCGACGTAGGCCAGGGTGGAGAGCACGAGCGAGGTGCCGGCGACCAGCGCGATGATGGTCACGACCAGACGGGCTCGGACCCGGCGGCCGGAGCCGTCGCGCGCCGGCTCAGGCGTGCCGGTCTCCTCAGTCACGGGCGTGCCGCCCGGTAGCCGACACCCCGGACGGTCTCGACGATGCACGGGTTCGAGGGGTCCGGCTCGACCTTCGCACGCAGCCGTTGGATGGTCGCGTCCACCAGCCGGGAGTCGCCGAGGTAGTCGTACCCCCACACCTGCTCCAGCAGCTGCTCGCGGCTGAGCACCTGGCCCGGGTGGCGTGCGAGCTCGGCGAGCAGCCGGAACTCGGTCGGGGTGAGCGCGAGCGGGACCCCGTCCCGTTCGACGGTGTGGGCGCTGACGTCGAGGTGCACCGGGCCGATCGCGAGCTGGTCACCGCGCGCGGCCGAGGTGCTCGCCCGCCGCAGGGAGGCCCGGACCCGGGCGACGAGCTCCGCCATCTCGAAGGGCTTCGTGACGTAGTCATCGGCACCGGACTCGAGCCCGACGACCACGTCGATCGTGTCCGAGCGGGCGGTGAGCATGACCACCGGGACCGTGGTCTCGGCGCGGATGGCCTTGCACACCTCCAGCCCGTCGAGCCCCGGCAGCATGATGTCCAGCACGACGGCGTCGGGCGGCTGGTGCCGGAAACGCGCCAGGCCCCGGTCGCCGGCTGCCTCGGTGACCACGGTGAAGCCGGCTGCGGTCAGCCCGCGCGCGGTCAACTCACGGATCGAGGCGTCGTCCTCGATCAGCAGGATGGTCGCGTCCATGGGTCCTCGGCGGGTCCTCGGCGGCGGCGGTCGGGCCGGTCGGCTCGCTCCCGGTGTGCGCAAGACCGCGGTCGGCGCGGCGGGGTGCGGTGCTGCTGCCGGTAGCCTAGGCGCGGCCCCCGGCAGGCCGGGTGCGGCCCCCAGCATGACGTGTCGGCCGCCGCCACGCACCCAACAGCAGCCCCGGCCACCTCGAAGCCCCCGCCCGCGCCGATGCCGGCCGCGACAGCGTCTACGGTGCGCGGCGCCACGACGTCCGATGCGGGAGGGGTGGCGGTGCAGGACAGGATCCGGTCCTACCTCGCGCTCGGGGACTCCTTCACCGAGGGGCTGGAGGACGAGCGCGGGGCGGATGGCCGACATCGCGGCTGGTCGGACCGCGTGGCCGAGGCGCTGGCCAAGCGGGAGCCGGCGCTGCGCTACGGCAACCTCGCGGTCAGGGGGCGGCTGCTCGAGGAGGTGATCGAGGAGCAGGTCCCGCTCGCGCGGCAGCTGCGACCGGACCTGGTGTCGTTCCACGCCGGCGGCAACGACGTGCTGCGTCCGGGCGTCGAGGTGGCGACGGTCGGCGCCCGCTACGAGGAGGCGGTGGCGTCGCTGCGCAGCGAGGGGCTCGCGGTGCTGCTGTTCACCGTCCTGGAACGAGCCGGGGGAACCGGCCGCCTCGCGGACGCGCTCGCGGCCCGGTTCGCCACGTTCAACGTGCACGTGCGGACGACGGCCGCACGGCACGGCGCCCTGCTGGTCGATGTCGGCGCGGTGAGGGCGTTGCAGGACCGCCGGCTGTGGCATGCGGACCGGCTCCACCTCGCGCCACCCGGGCACGCACGGGTCGCGGCAGCCGTCCTGGAGACCCTCGGCGTCACCGACCCGGACCTCCTGGGTGGCGAGCCCGGCTGGTGGCGGCTCCCGCTGCTGGCGACCGCGCGCCCACCCCTGCCTGCGCGTGCGGTCGGGCAGGCGGCGTGGGCGACGCGCTACCTCGTCCCCTGGCTCGGACGGCGGTTGCGGGGGACCTCGAGCGGGGACGGGGTGAGCTGCAAACGGCCCGAGCTGGCACCGCTGCGGGGCCGCTGAGGGCTCGGCCGGTCAGCGCGTCCCGACCGCGCGGGCCAGGGCACCGGCGAACCTGGTCAGCTCCGCGGCCTGCGGCCCGGAAGCCACCAGCACGATCCCATCCGAGCGCGCTTCGAGCTGGATCGAGCCCGGCGGGATGTCGCAGTGCGGATCCCCGCAGTCGTGGACGTCCCCGAGCGCCTGCCACCCCGCTCCGGCCCGTGAGACCCGCATCTCGGCGGCCGGTAGCCCCTCCTGGTCCCAGGAGAGCACGGTCACGTCGGTGATCGCAGACAGCGCGAGCGAGGTCACGGCGCACTGCAGGCCGAGCTCGTGCTCGTCGGTGACGTGCTGTGCATCACCGGCGACGACGTGCACGAGCCGGGTCGGGGTCCTGAAGCCGAGGGTCACGTCGGTGTGGACGTGGCCGTCGTCGCAGATGTCCTTGTGCGTCGTGGCGATGACGTCCTCGACCTTCTCGCCGGCCAGCACGTCGAGCACGCGCTCGTGGCAGGTCCAGGCCTGCGGGCCCTGATCGAGCTGCTCGAGGTGCTGTTGCCAGGTGGCCATGCTCGCTCCGGGGGCTCACACGTCGGCGCTCGACGCGTGGACGGGGGGACCACCTGCACCGTGCTCAGCTCGGCGCAGGCGCGGTCCGGCCAGGAGCGGGACCCTACCTGTGCTCACCCGAACCAGGCGAGGCCGGCGGAGGTGGCCGTAGCGACCACGAGCCCCCAGACCACGAGCCCTATCGCCATCCACACCAGCACCCGGCGCTGACCGGCGCCGGTGGCCAGTGCGGCCACGGCCGCGAGGTGCGATCCGGTCGTCAGCGGCCCGAGCAGCCCGAGCCCGGGGAACCC
>JBKHEJ010000157.1:0-6810 GCA_046540855.1 Nitriliruptoraceae bacterium | reverse complement strand
TGGTGCCGAGGTGGTCAGCGACGCGCAGGGCGAGCTCGACCGGGTCGGTCGGGCTCGCCGCCTGACCGGTCCCGTCCCCATCGGAGCCGTCCGTGCTCGCTGCAGCCTCACGCTCGGTGGCCGCGACCAGCTCGCTGCCCGGCAGGCCGAGGTCGGCCCGCTCGACCCCGACGGTCACGACCTCCTCGGCGGCCAGGGACGTCAGCGCCGGCGTGATCCCCGCCGGTGCTGCCGGGTCGATCAGGAGCAGCGGCGCGTCCGCCGCCAGGGCGGCGGGGGCGGCCAGGCTCGCCGCCCAGGGGTCGTCGGCGGCGACCACCGCGACCGGGGCGCACCGATGCGTCCGTTCCGCCGCCTGAGCTGCCACCTCCACGCTGGCCGGACCGGTCAGCTCCAGCGCGTCCACCTCGACCGCGTCGACGCGGCAGTCCGGGGGCGGGGTGGGCGCGGGATCCGGCTCGCCCTCGGTCCCGTCGGCCGGTGCGTCCCGGTCATCCTCCGGCGGCGTCGGCGAGCGCGGGTCAGCTGCCTCGGTGTCGGCGCTGCCGCTCGCCTCGTCGGGGGGTGACTCGGCGCCGCCGAGGGTGCAGCCGGCGACCAGGACGGCTGCGAGGAGCACCATCGTGGGGTGGGAGCGCACGGGTCCGGTCCGATCCGTGGGGTGACGACGGGCGCGGACGGTACCGGGCCAGGGAAGCGTCGCGAAGGGTCGCGGGTGGGGCGCTCGCGCACCGGTCCCGGTCCCGGGTGGACGCGGCCGTCAAGGTCCGTGAGACTGCGCTCCCGGCACCGGATCGGTGAGGAGCAGCCATGGCACGCACGATCGCGCGCGCCGAGCGCGTGGACCGCGCCGCGCTCGAGGACTTCCTGCGCCCGCGCCACAACGTCGTGCTGGTCACCAACCGCGCGGACGGGCGTCCGCAGCTCTCACCGGTCACCGCCGGCCTCGACGGCCAGGGGCGGCTCGTCGTGGCCACCTACCCGCAGCGCGCCAAGGTCCGCAACCTGCGCCGCGATGCACGCGCAGCGGCCTGCGTGCTCTCCGACGACTTCGGCGGGGCCTGGGTCCAGCTCTACGGCAGCGCCGAGGTGCTGGACCTGCCCGAGGCCCTCGAGCCCCTGGTCGAGTACTTCCGCGTCATCGCGGGAGAGCACCCCGACTGGGACGAGTACCGCCAGGCGATGCGGGACCAGGGCAAGGTGCTCGTGCGCCTGACGATCGAGGAGTGGGGACCGATCGCCACCGGAGGGTTCCCCCCGGAGCTCGCCGAGGGCTGAGCGCTCGCCCCCCTGCGTGCGGGCACGTACGCCCGGGCCACGCGGCCGGCACCTTCTCCTGCGCCATCGCGCAGGAAGATGCACGAACCACCGCCAGGCGCCACCGGAGGCCACGCGGCCGGCACCTTCTCCTGCGCCATCGCGCAGGAAGAAGCACGAACCACCGCCAGGCGCCACCGCCCGTCGGTGATCTCGGCTCCCCACGCGACGGTGCGACCACGCCCGGCCGCGACGCCGCGACGGACGGTCAGCGCACCATCTGGAGGAAGCGCCGGGTGCGCTCGTGCTGCGGGTCGGTGAGCACCTGCTCGGGGGTGCCCTCCTCGACCACCACCCCGTCGTCCATGAACACCACCCGGTCGCCGACCTCCTGCGCGAAGCTCATCTCGTGGGTGACGACCATCATGGTCATGCCCTCGCGCGCGAGGTCGCGCATCACGGAGAGCACCTCCCCGACCAGTTCCGGGTCCAGCGCCGAGGTCGGCTCGTCGAACAGCATCATGTCGGGGTCCATCGACAGCGCCCGAGCGATGGCGACCCGCTGCTGCTGCCCGCCGGACAGGTGCGAGGGGTAGGCGTCGATCTTGTCCAGCAACCCGACCCGCTCGAGGTTCGCCCGGGCCACCTCGCGCGCCTGCTTCACGTGGCGGCCGCGCACGCGCCGCTGGGCGATGGTGAGGTTGCGCAGCACCGACAGGTGCGGGAAGAGGTTGAAGGACTGGAACACCATCCCGATGCGGCTGCGCAGCGCATCGACGTCGGCGTCGATGTCGGTGATGTCCTCGCCCTCGATGAGGATCCGGCCCGCGGTCGGCTCCTCGAGCCGGTTGACGCAGCGCAGCAGGGTGGACTTGCCCGACCCGGACGGGCCGATGACGCACACCACCTCGCCGTGATCGACGCGGAAGTCGATGCCCTTGAGCACCTCGAGGTCGCCGAAGGACTTGTGCAGCTCACGCACCTCGATCGCCGGGTGGTCCGGGGTCGCGCTCATCCGGTGTCCTCTGTGACGGCCGGTCAGCGCGACCGGGCGTTGCGCCGCTCGAGCACCCGGACGAGCTGGGTGAGCGGCACGGTGATCAGGAGGTAGACCGCACCGACCACGATCAGCGGTGTGGCGTTCGCGTTGAGGTTCAGCAGGTCCCGACCGAACTTCAGCAGCTCCTTCGTCGCCGGCGTGGTACCGATCACGAACAGCAGCGAGGTGTCCTTGATGAGCAGCACGAGCTCGTTGGTCAGCGGCGGGATGATGATCCGGAAGCCCTGCGGGATGATGATCGAGATCATCGCCCACGCGTAGGACATCCCGAGGGAGCGGGCGGCTTCCATCTGGCCCTTCGGCACGCCCTCGATCCCCGCCCGGATCGTCTCGGCCATGTAGGCCGCGGCCACGATGCCCAGGCCAAGCGTGATCGTGACCAGCGTCGGCCACCGGGTCCCGAAGGCGATCGGGATGCCGATGCCGACGAGGAAGATGGTGAGCAGCGCGGGCAGCCCCCGGAAGATCTCGATGTAGAGGGTCGCGAGCCAGCGGTAGGGCTTGATGGTGGACAGCCGCATCAGGGCGAGCAGCAGGCCGAAGGCGAGCCCGAAGGAGAACGCGAGGGCGGTGTAGAGCAGGGTGTTGCGCGCGGCGATGGTCAGCACGTCGGGGAACATCGAGCGGGCGAGCTCGACGTTGAAGAAGTTGCGCTGGATCGTCTCCCAATCGGCGATCAGCAGGACCAGCACGACGGCGATGACGAAGACGAGGTAGAGCACCCCGCGGATCAGCTGCTGCTTGCGCCGCTTCGTGAGCCCACGGCGCCGGTCCGTCACCGTGCTCGCTGTCATCGCGGTGCCCCCAGGACGCGGATCCGCAGGTGTGCACGCTAGACGACGACGGGCCCGCACCGGCCCACCTCGAGGTGGAGCGGAACGGGCCCGTCCGTGGTGCCGACGCCGGGGCCGCTCGGCGGCCCCGGCGTCACCGCGTCAGGCGCCCGAGAAGTAGCGGTCGAACAGCTCGTCGTAGAAGCCGTCCTCGCGGACCTCCTCGAGGGTGCTGTTCAGCACCTCGAGCAGCGCGTCGGTGCGGCCCTGGGCGAGGGCGAACCCGTAGTTCTCGCCGGTGTCGTAGGTCTCGACCACCTCGACGTTCTCGTCCTGCTCGGCGCGGTTGGCGTTGACCGGCTCGTCCTGCAGGATCGCGTCGATCTGTCCGGCCTCGAGCGCGGTGAACAGCGCGCCACCTCCCTCGTAGGCACGGATCTCCGCGCCGGGCACGTTCTCCTCGGCGTACGCCTCACCGGTGGTGCCGGACTGGACCCCGACGGTCACGCCCTCGGCGAGGTCGTCGATCGAGCTGATCTCGGAGCCGGCCGGGACGAGCAGGGACTGGATCGCGGAGTAGTAGGCGTCGGTGAAGTCGACGTTGGCCGCCCGCTCCTCGGTGATGGTGATGGCGGAGGCCGCCACGTCGCAGGTGCCGGCCGCCATCTCGGCACCGGAGGTCAGGCCCTCGAAGCCGGCGTTGACCACGACCAGTTCGAGGTCGTTGCGATCGGCGATCTCCTGCATGAGGTCGATGTCGAAGCCGGAGTAGCCGGAGGGCGCGTCCGGGTCCTCGAACTCGAAGGGCTCGTAGGGGGCGTCGGTGCACACGGTCAGGGCACCGTCGGCCACCAGGTCGAGCGACGCGGCGGCGTCCTCGTCCGCGGCGCCCTCGTCCGCGCCGTCGTCAGCGCCGTCCTCGGCCTCGTCCTCCGCGCCGTCCTCGGCGCCGTCCTCGGTGGTGTCGTCGGTGGGCTCGTCGGTGGCGTCGTCGTCGCCGCCACAGGCCGCAAGCGTCAGCGCGAGCGCCGCGGCCACGGCGACGGCACGCAGACTGCGTCGCATATCGAACTCCTTGCTCGTGAGCCGGCCTGGGGTCCGGCCGGCGGGTCGGGAGGGGCGTAGGGCGGTGCCTACGACCGTCGTCGTACCCTGCCACCGTACGCCAGACGCGGCCCGGCGCCCCCGTACCCGAGGGCCACAGGTGCGCCCAGCGCTCACTCCGGCGCGGGCTCCACCTCGCTCTCGGCGACGGCCGCGACGACCGCGTCCGGCACCTCCTCGACGCCGACGTGCTCGATGAGCCAGGCGTCGATGCGCCGCCACCACCACTGCAGCCAGGCCACCTGCGCCTCGCGCGACCTCGGGATCTCCGTTCGCGCCACGTGCCAAGCCTTGACCGAGACGTCCGAGCCGACCGGGATGCCCCGCCAGATGTCAGCGACCGTGCTGAGGTGCTCGAGGCCGGTGTGGGCGACGAACACGACGTTCGCGGTCGGCGCGCCCTCGAGCGCCGCGATCGCGCCCCCCGACCGCGGGCTGAGGACGTGGCGCAGCTCGCGCGCGGCGTCGGCCTCGGCGTGCCGGCCTGCCTCCTCGAGCCGATCGATCGAGCGCAGCCGGCGTCGCGGGGTCCAGTTGCCGCCCTCGGGGAAGAGCACGAGCGCCCCCTTCGGCCCGAGGTCCGCGACCAGGCCGCGGATCGCCTCGGTGCCCGTGCCGGGCGGTGCATCAGGGGCGACGAAGAAGCTCGGTACCCGACCGAGCCCGATGTCGATCACCGGCGCGAGCCGCAACAGCTCCTTCAGGACGATCCGCGGCTGACGTCCCGCCTGCAGCAGGCTGTGGACGAGCAGGAAGGAGTCCCCGGGGCCAGCGTGGCGACTGAGGACCAGCACCGGCAGGCCGCGGTCCTCATCGATCAGGGCGAGATCGCTGGCGTCGACGTCGAAGCCGACCGCGAAGATGCGTCGTCCCGCGGCCACGAGCCAGGCGAGGTAGGACCGCATCGCCGCGTAGTGGCGGTCCTGCCACCTCGGTTCCCGCAGGTGGCGCCCGAAGCCGCTCGCCACCCACATCCACAGCAGCCGCAGGAGCATCACGGTGTCGGCGATCAGGTACGCCAGAAGGAAGGCCAGGACCCGCAGCGCCCGCCACCGCCCCGGCAGGTAGACCGAGGCCACCGCGGCGACCAGCAACCAGACCGGCAGGGACCCGAGCAGCACGAGGGTGAGGACCGGGACCGAAGGCGCGAGCACCAGCAGTCGGAACCAACGGGGCGGCAGCACGGCGGGACCTCGGCGCGGCACGCCGGCAGCCTAACCCGGCCCGTCTCTCACGCGTCGGGGATCCCCGCGAGGACGGCGATCAGCATGAGCAGCGAGGCGACGATCTCTGCGACCCCGACGACGACCGGACGCAGTGGACGAGCGCGGCGGGCGTTGGCTGCCGGGCCGGCGATCGCGCGCAGCGTGAGCAGCACCCAGAGCAGGACGAGCCACCAGGCCTGCCACCCGGTCACCACCAGCGCGACCGCACCACCGATCCCGAGCAGGTGGTAGGTCACCGAGCCCCACACCCAGACGCGCCGACCGCGCTCGCGGATCATCGTCTTCACGTAGGGCACCGTGCCGAGGAGGTAGGCGGTCAGGGCCCCGGTCACCACCCAGGTCCGCCCGTCCAGGTCGCCGCCCGCGGCGTCGACCACGACCGGCGTCATCAGCCCGGCGGCGAGCACGGTGAGCACGTCGTTCGCCAGCGACCGCTCCTTGCGGCGCAGCATGAGCACCGTGCTGGCTGCGAGCAGAGGCAGGTACAGCCCCACCCAGCGCAGCAGGTGCGGGGCGATGGCCAGGGTCGCGACACCCAGGGGCGCGGCCACGGAGCCGTACACGAGCAAGGGCGTCAGCTCACGACGCCGGCGCCGGGAGCGCAGCCAGCGTGACAGGGCGTAGAAGGCCAGGTAGCCCACCAGCCAGAACGCCCCCAGCAGCAGGTGGACCGGCGCGGGGCCGACCAGCCAGACCCCGGCGACCACCGGGACGAGCAGCATCGCCCACGCACCGTGCTGGTCCGGGACCCACCCGGTCGCGTGGCGCGCGGTCGCGCGGCCGGTCGTCTCCGGCACGGATGCCCTCCTGTCCACGCCGACCGCCCTGCTCCTAGGCGGGCTCAGCTCCCACGCGCGACGCGCCGCCACCATGGCTCGTCGTCCGGATCCTCCGGGGGCAGCAGCGCCGGGAGCCGTTCGCGCACGGTGGCGGCCAGCACCTTCGGCGACGGGTTCACCAGATCCACCCCCGCGACGCTGACGGTCGGCACGGTCTCGTGCCCGCCGGTGATGGCCCGGACCTCCGCCGCCGCCGCCGGGTCCTCCCAGATGTTGCGGCGCTGGACCTCCAACCCGCTGCGGTCGATCCAGCGCAGGAGCCGGCTGCACCACGGGCACCCCGGGCGCCAGTAGACGACGACCGAGCCGCTCTGGTCCGCCGACGGGTGCTCCGACGAGCTGGTCATCGACCTTCTCCTGCCTCCTGGCTCCACGACGGTAGACCGTACGTGGCGACCGCGGCGTACCGTGGCTCGTGCCTGGCCGGGTCCGAACCGGCCGGACCGCAGAGCGATCCGCCGACCGAACGCCCCGGCGAGGGATCCGCCCGCCCGGTGGCCCCGAACACCTGCAGCGTGCAGCGGTTCGCTGCCCTGCCGCGATCCCCGACC
>JBKHEJ010000156.1:0-6844 GCA_046540855.1 Nitriliruptoraceae bacterium | reverse complement strand
ACGCGCCCACCCGCCCTCCTGACGCGCCCGCCACCCTCCTGACGCGCCCGCCACCCTCCTGACGCGCCCACCGCCTCCGAGCCGCCCGTCGGCCAGACTCGGCCGGCCCCCGCACCCCCACCGGGCACGATCCCTGCGCATATCGGCAGGGAACGCGCGCCCGAGCCCCGCAGCCCCAACCCGCGCCCCGCGATCCGCGCGTTCCCTGCGCCTATCCGCAGGGAACGCGCTGGATGTGGCCACGATCCGCTGCACGCTCACCGGTCGCGGACGGCGGTCGGCTAGGCCTGCGTCAGGCCGCGGAGCACCGCGTGGACGTCGCGGCTGAAGCCGGACTGGATCGAGTCGAGCAGCTCGGGGAACAGCACCCAGGCGGCGCCGACGACGGTGATGGCCGCGAACAGCTTGGCCGGCAGCCCCAGCAGGAAGACGTTGGCCTGGGGAGCGAAGCGTGCGGCCAGACCCAGCGCGAGCTCCAGCATGAGCATGACGCCCATGATCGGCAGCGCGAGCTCCACCCCGGCGCGCACGACGCGGGAGACCTGGGTGATCGCGAACTCCCCCAGCCCCCCGGAGATCGACAGCGACCCGGTCAGCGGCAGCACGTCGATGCTGGCCGCCAGGCCGGCCACGACCAGCCCGAGCCCGCCGAGCACGACGAACAGCGCCATGCCGACCAGGTTGAACATCCGCGTCCAGACACCCCCCGCCTGGCCCATCATGGGATCGAAGACCTGGGAGACCAGCAGCCCGGAGATCAGGTCGAGGATGCCGCCGGCCACCGCGAAGGAGTGCAGCACGAGCCCGACCAGCCAACCCAGCGCAGCCCCGACGGCGAGGTTCATCACCCCGAGCGAGACGAGCTCGCCGAGCTCCAGCACCGCGGGGACCGGGCGCGCGAAGAACAGCCCCACCCCGAAGGTGAACGCGAGCCGTGCGGTGGGCGGCATGACCCGCCCGAGCAGGGGGAACATGACCACGAACGCGCCGACCCGCATGAGCGCCAGGATCCCCCCCGTCACCCAGGTCGGGTCGATGGCGAGCGCGGAGATCTCCACCGCTCACCCCCCGAGCACGTAGGTCGGGATCGCCTCCCACAGCCGCTGGGTGAAGCTCACCACCTGCCCGAGCATCCAGTTGCCGGCCACGATGAACACCAGCGCGATCCCGATCACCTTCGGGACGAAGCTCAGCGTCATCTCCTGGATCTGGGTGACGGCCTGCAGCAGGGAGACGAACACGCCGACGGCGAGCGCGACCAGCAGCAACGGCCCGGCCAGGCGGCTGCCGATGATCATCGCCTCGGTGATGATGTCGATGACCTGGGCATCGTTCACGTCGTCATCCGATCACCGAGGACACGAGCGAGCGCGACAGCAGGCTCCACCCGTCGACCAGCACGAACAGCAGCAGCTTCAGCGGCAGGGACACGAACACCGGGGGCAGCATCACCATGCCGAGCGACATCAGCACCGCGGCGACGACCAGGTCGATCACGAGGAACGGCACGAACACCACGAACCCGATGGTGAACGCGGTGCGTAGCTCGGAGATCACGAAGGCCGGGACCAGCGTGGTCGGCCCGATGTCGGCCTGGTTGGCCGGCGCATCCGCCCCCGACAGGTCCAGGAACATCCGAAGGTCGTCCTCGTCGGTCTGGGCCAGCATGAAGTCCCGCATCGGCTCGTACCCACGCTCGGCCGCCTCCAGCGCGTCCACCTCGCCGGCCAGCAGCGGCTGCAGCGCCACCTCGTTGAGCGTGGAGAAGGTGGACTGCATGGAGAACAGGCTCAGGAACAGCGCGAGCCCGATCAGCACCTGCGCCGGCGGCACGGCCTGGAGCCCGAGCCCCTGCCGCGTGAGCCCCAGCACCACCACGAACCGGGTGAAGGTGGTCATCAGCAGCAGCAGCATCGGCGCCACCGCCGCGGCCGTCAGCAGCACGACGGTGGTGACGGTGCGGGACAGGCCCGGGTCGTCCTCGAGCGTCACGCTCACGCCGGCGGGTGGGGTGACCTCGTCGACCTGCGGCGCGACCGGGTCGGCCGGCGGCGTCGGTGCCGGCAGCCCGGGGACCTCCTGCGCGCTCGCGCCGACCGCTCCCAGCACGAGCAGTGCCAGGAGGGTCAGGACGAGCGTCAGCGCGCGGGCCGGCGCTCGTCTAGCGGCGGAGCGGGACATGGAACGGCCTCCCCTGGACAGGGGTGCGGACCGTCATCGCACGGAGACGGTCGACGAGGCCGATCCTTGGCCCTGCGGTGGTGGAGACCGACGCGGTCGACCCGTCGAGGAGCGCCGCGAGTGCGTCCTCGTCGAGGTGACCGGTGCCGGCGGTGGCCCGGACCGCGTCCCTGCGGCCGAGCTCGGACGCCGAGGTGTCGGCGTCGGTGGCGGTGGTGGTGATGCTGGCGTCCTGCCCGGCCGTGCCGGCGACGTCGGAGATGTCGGCGAGCAGCTGCACGCCCTGGTCCGCCGCGCCGATCAGCAGGCGGCGGTCACCGACGGCGAGCACCGCCACGACCGTGCTCTTCGACAGCGCGGTGCGGGACAGGACCCGGACCCCGTCCGGCTGGCTGGCGCGGTGCCGGCGCAGCACCATCGGCACGGCCGCGATGGCCGCGAGCACCAGCAGCAGCAGGAGCGGGGAGTCGATCACGAGCCGCTCCGGTTGATCAGCTCGGAGATGCGCACCCCGAGCTCGTCGCCGACGACGACCACGTCGCCGCGGGCGACCGGGGTGCCGTTGGCGAGCACGTCCACGGGGGCGCCGGCGAGCCGGTCCAGCTCGACCAGGCTGCCCTCCTGGAGCCGCAGCAGGTCGCGCAGCGGCAGCCGCACCCGCCCGAGCTCCACGGTCACGGTCAGCTCGACATCGCCGAGGAGGCTGAGGTCGCCAGGGACCCCGGGGCCGGCACCGGCGGTGAGGTCGGGCAGATCGACGTGGGCGGCGGTCTCGGTGGCGCTCATCGCAGCGTCCCTTCGTCGGGGGCGACCCGCGGCACAGCGCCGTTGGTCGCGCGGAGATCGGGGGCGGAGGTGCCCTGGCCGTTGCCACTCGCGGGTGAGCGGGCGGCAAGGGGTGGGGTCGGGGGCTCGGCGACCTGGACCGCGAGCTTGCGGCCGCGTTTGCCGAGGTAGGCGGTGCCGAGGTGGCGCTCGTCGACGATGAGGTCGGCCGGATGGTCCACGGGGTGGTCGAGGCGCAGCACGTCACCGGGCTGCAGCGCGGCGAGCACGGAGGCGGGCAGCCCGGACCCGCCGAGCCGGACGCGCACGTTCAGCGCGGCGTCCAGGACGGTTTCGGCGAGCGGCGAGGAGTACAGGTCGCGGTCATGCTCCTCGACGCCGCGGTTGCCCATGAGCAGCCGGTCGAGCTGGGGCACGAGCTGCGCGACCGGGTAGGCGAGGGTGACCAGGCCCTGGGCCGGCAGGTCGCCACGGATCTCGACCCGGTAGGTGGGCAGCAGCAGCAGGTCCCCCGGCGAGCCGAGCTGCAGCGGCTGCGGGGCGATCTCCATGCCCAGCAGGCGGGAGGGCTCGCTCGTGAGGTCCTTGAAGGCGTCGTCGATGGCGACCACGGCGGGCTCGAGCAGCTCGTGGGCGAGGAGCGTCTGCTCCAGCTCGGTCGGCCGGCGCGTGACGACCGCCTCGTCCGCGTCACCGACGCCACCCAGCAGCCGCTCGACGACGAGCAGCGCGAAGGGCAGGTCGACCTGGATGAACGCGGTCGCGTCCAGCGCGGCCACGTGCACGAGCCCGAGCACGGTCGGGACCGGCAGGGCGCGCACGAAGTCGTCCAGGGACAGCTGGTCGGTGGTGACGTGCTCGATCTCTAGCGCGGCGTAGCTCGAGGAGCTCCAGGTGGTCGCCAGGCGGCGCGCGAACAGCTCGTGGTTGGCCTCCAGGGCCACGATCGCATCCCGGCTGACGCGGCTCGGGCGTCGGAAGTCGACCTCCGACACCGAGGTCCCGCGCGGGTCCGTCACGACCGAGCTCACAGGGCAACCACCTCCGGTTGCCCTGCCCGTCGGCCACGCCCGGGGGCGCTGAAGCGCTCCACCTCGACTCGGTCACTGCACCAGCAGCTCGGTCAGCACGACCCGACGCACCACCTCCTCCCCCCAGATGTCGATCGCCTCGCGGCTGAGCTGCTCGCGCAGGGCGTCGGAGCCGTCGAGGCTGCGCAACTGCTCGGAGTCCATCTCCGCGACAGCCTGCAGCAGGGCGTCCTGGAGCAGCGGGAGCTTCGGCGTGAGCTCGTCGGGGACCACGCCCTCCACCAGGACGATGCCCATCGAGATGCGCGCGTGCCGCAGGCTCGCGTTGCCGGTGGTGGTGGTCATGGGCGGGACGACCAGCACCTCGCCATCGGCCGGCTCGGCCGGCTCGTGATCGCCGAGGAACCACCAGGCACCACCCGCTGCGCAGAGCAGGAGGACCAGGCCGACCACGAGCAGCAGCACCTTGCGACGGGGCTGCTCCTCCTCCTCGTCGACGAGATCGACGGTCTCGGTCGTGCTCACAGCGCCACCTCCTCGACCAGGACGACGATGTCGACGCGTCGGTTGCGCGAACGGCCCTCCGCGGTCTCGTTGGTGTCGAGCGGGTGGAACTCCCCGTAGCCGACGGCCCCGACACGGTCCGAGGGCAGCCCGTGGTGCTCGATCATGCGCGACAGGACCGCGACCGCCCGGTCGGTGGACAGGTTCCAGTTCGTGTACCCGTTGCGGTTGAGCGGGACGGTGTCGGTGTGGCCCTCGACGAACAGCGGGTTCGGGAACCCGTCGAGCGTCTCGGACACCACCCGGATCACCTCACGGCCGAGCTCGTTGATGGTCGTCGACGCAGGTGCGAAGAGGATGTCGTCGCTGGCGATCGACACCACCAGCCCCCGCTCCTCGCGGCGCATCTCGACGTGGAGCTCCATCCCCTCCGCCTCGAGGGAGGTGTTGAGGGCCTCCTCGACCTCGTCGAGCTGCTCCTGGGCGAGGCGGTGCCGCTCGAGACGGGCCAGCGCGTCGTCGGTGATCTGGATCAGGTCCTCCTCGGGCGGGATCTCCTCTAGCTCCTCCCCGTCCTCCTGGAGCTGCTCGCGCTGGAGCCGGCGCAGCTCCTCGAGCTCCTCGACCAGGTCCTCGGGGATCGGGGGGTTGTCGAGGTCGGACACGTCGTGCCGGTCGGGGTCGTCGGGCCGCTCCTCAGCGGGGTTGGCCGGGGTGACGTCCGGCTGGAGCCCGTCGGACTCGGGCAGCAGCCCGTCCCCAGCCTCGTTGCCGAAGGGCACCCGCAGCCCCTCGAGGAAGGCGGTGAACTTCACGACGTCCACCTCGGACATGGCGTACAGGAGCACGAAGAAGGCCATCAGCAGCGTGACCGCGTCCGCGTAGGTGGTCAGCCACCGGCCGCGGGTGTCCTCCTTGGGCTTGCGGCCGCCGCGGGCGCCGCGGCGGCCGTCTGAGGTGCTGCTCGGGCGGGCCATGTCAGGCCGCCTCAGGCGTGCTGGGGCCCGGCTTCGTCAGCCGGTCGCCGACACCGATGCGCTCCGATGGTGGGAGGTAGGCCTCGAGGCGCTCGATGACGCCGCGGGGGCTCGCGCCGGCCCGGATCGACAGGATCCCGTCGATCGCCACCTCCAGCGCCGCCAGCTCGACGTCGTTGAGGCGTTCGAGCCGCATCGCGATCGGGTTGAAGACGAGGTTGCCGATCAGCACCCCGTACAGCGTGGTCAGCAGCGCCAGGGCCATGCCGCGGCCTAGCTGGCCCGGGTCCTCGAGGTTGCCGAGCATGTTGATCAGACCGATGACGGTGCCCACCATCCCGAAGGTGGGGGCGTAGCCGGCCAGGCCCTTGAAGAAGTCGATGGCCGTGGTGTGCCGCTCGTCGGTGGCGGCGAGCTCGATCTCCAGCGTCTCCTGGACGACCTTCTCGTCCGCGCCGTCCACCAGCAGCTGGATCCCGAGGCTGAGGAAGCGGTCGTCGATCTCCTCGAGCTTGTTCTCGAGCGCGAGCATCCCCTCGCGACGGGCGGTCTCGGCGAGACGGGCGAGCTCGGTGATGGTGTCCTGGATGTCGGGGACCTCGGACCTGATGGCCTGCAGGGCGCTGCGAGGCATCATGGCCAGCTCGCTCTTGCGGTAGGCCATGATCCCCGCGCCGACCGAGGCGGTGAAGACGAGGATGAACGACGACGGACCGATGAGGGGACCGAGGGAGTTCCCGTCGATGAACATCGCCACGATGATGCCGAGCAACGTCAGGACGAGACCGCCGAAGAAGATGGGGTCCACGCTCAGCCCTCCCGGTCGCAGAGGTTGGGATCGGGCACGACCGACAGCGCGGGGCCGCCGGACTCCTTCAACTCATCAGCTGCGACCAGGAGGGCGGCGCGGAAGCTGACGAACCGGTCGATGACCGCGGCAGGCGGCTCCTCGATGAAGATCCGGCGACCGTCCACCAGCGTCAGCACCGTGTCCGGGGAGGCCTCCACGGACTCGATGAGGTCCGCGTTGATGTAGAGGGGCTCGCCTCGGAGCCGGTGCACCAGGATCACGCTCGGCACCTCCGTGTGCGACTCGCGTGCAAGCGGCGATCCGTCGCCGCTCACCACCCCCGTCGGCCGTCACCCGGAGTGGTCAAGCGTCCGGCCCGATGCGGCGCCGGTCGTGGCGCGGGGCGCGCGGCTCCGGCCCCGGCGGTACCGCACCCGACCCCGGCGCCACCGCACCCGGCCACGAACGGCGCCGCACCCGGCCACGAACGGCGCCACACCCGGCCACGAACGGCGCCGATGCGCGGTCCACCGGTGTGCCGATCGGCCGATCGGCCGACCCGCCGAGGTCTGAAG
>JBKHEJ010000155.1:0-6864 GCA_046540855.1 Nitriliruptoraceae bacterium | reverse complement strand
AGGAGCCGGACGAGCAGGCCGCGACCGGCGCGGACGGTGGTGAGGACGCGAGCGCCGACGCCGGTGCCGCGGACGCGAGCGCCGATACCGCAGGCGCCGACGCCGGTGCCGCGGACGCAAGCGCCGATGCCGCGCCCACCGACCCCCTGGTCGGTGCCGTCGACCTCGCGGCGGCGGCGGCCCGGCGGACCGAGCTGCCCCCGCTGTTCGAGGCCTACGACGTCGCCGATCAGCTCCGCAAGGCCATGGGTCGCAAGGTGTGGCTGCCCTCCGGTGGGTACCTCATCATCGAGTCGACCGAGGCGATGAAGGTCATCGACGTCAACACCGGCCGCTTCACCGGCGGCAAGGACACCAACCTCGAGGAGATCGTCCTGAGGACCAACCTCGAAGCTGCCGATGAGATCGTGCGGCAGCTACGCCTGCGCGACATGGGCGGGATCATCGTGATCGACTTCATCGACATGCTCCTCAAGGCGAACCAGGAGCAGGTCGTGCGGCGGCTCAAGCGCGAGCTGCTGCGCGACCGCACCAAGACCCGGGTCTCGGAGGTGTCACGGCTCGGCCTGGTCCAGATGACCCGCAAGAACGTCAGTCAAGGTCTGGTGGAGACCTTCAGCCACACCTGCGAGGCCTGCGAGGGACGTGGGGTGATCAGCGAGCTGACATGAGCGTGCCGGAGGCGGAGGAGCAGCGCGAGACCGCGGGGATCACCACCCGCCTGATCGTGTCGTACGTGCGCGACCAGCTCGGTCCGGACGGCGTCACGGCGCTGCTGGAGCGGGCCGGGGAGACCCGGTCGGTGACCGAGCTCGAGGACGAAGGGACCTGGTCGACCTACGACCAGAAGATCGCGCTCTTCGCCGCCGCGGCCGAGCTGACCGGCGATCCCCGCGCCGCGTACCGGATCGGTACCACCGTGCTCGACGCGCGGCTCGGACGGCCGCTGCGGATGGTGATCGGAGCGCTCGGATCGCCCCAGCGGGTGCTCGCCAGCATCGCCCGTGCGAACGTGAAGTTCTCCACCAGCGCGACGATGCGCACGATCGAGACGTCCGCCCGGCACGGTGCGGTGGGCTACCGCGTGCACCCCGCCCACACCCCGAGCCGGTACGACTGCGAGTACAACCAGGGCCTGCTCTCCCGCATCACGGTGCTGTTCGGCCTCCCACCGGCGCGGATCGAGCACCCGGCCTGCCAGGTGGACGGCGCGCCGGAGTGCATCTACGTCCTGCGGTGGCCGCCGCTGCGGCGGCTGACGCCCGGCGCGCGGCGGCGGGCCCGCGCCACCGTGACCGATGCCCTGCGGGCGCAGGTCACCGACCTCGAGCAGGCGGTGCACGACATCCTCGGTGCCGGCGACCTCGAAGGGGTGCTCAGCCGCACCGCAGCCCGGGCGGGCGTCGCCGTCCGGGCCCAGTACCACCTCCTGGCGCTGCGGCTGGAGGACGGCACCCAGCGGCTCATCGGTGACGGCCTCGGCCCGGAGCTCACCCGCCGCTACGGGGACGACCTGCTCGAGCGTGGCGCCCTCGACAGCGTCGAGCACGACGTCATCGTGGCACCCGTGGCCACGGCCCGGCGCAGCTACGGCGCCCTGGCCGCGTTCCTCCCCTCCGGGACCGGGTTCCTGCCGGCGGAGCAGGAGCACCTCGAGGCCTACGCCGGCCTCGTGGCCGCCAGCGTCGAGGCGGCCACCGCGCTGGCTGCCGAGCGCCGCAGCGCGGCGATCACCGACACGCTGCTCGGCCTGTCGAGCACGCTGGCGGTCCTCGACAGCGAGGAGGCCATCGCGGAAGCGGTGACGGCCGCCGTCCCGACGGTGACCGGAGCCGACCGTGCCTCGGTGCTGCGCTGGGAGGCCGAGGCGCGCCGGCTGGTCACCCTCGCCGCGGTCGGGTACGGCGAGCACACCGCCGCACGCATCGAGCTCGAGGTCCCGCTGGAGGCGACGCCGCTCCTGCAGCACATGCTGGACGATCCCTTCCCGATCGTGATCACCCCCGGCACCGATGACCCCTACCTCGCCGAGGTCCTGGCGCGCTTCGGTTCCCGACACGTGACGGTCGTCCCGCTGCGCGATCAGCGTGAGCTGCTGGGGGTGCTCGTCGCCAGCCAGGTGCACGACGCCGGGGTCGCGACCGAGGCGCTGCTCGGGGTCGCGGACCAGGCTGCGGTGGCGATCGCCCGTCGGCGGCTGATCACGACGGCGCTCCACGCCGCGACCCACGATCGGCTCACGGGGCTCCCCGCCCGGGGGCTGCTGAACGACCGACTCGAGCGTGCGCTGGCCGATCACCGGCGGACCGGTCGGCGGGTCGCGGTGTGCTTCCTCGACCTCGACGGGTTCAAGGACGTCAACGACCGTTACGGCCACGCCAGCGGTGACCGGATCCTCGTCGAGGTCGCTCAGCGGCTGCTCGCCTCCGTCCGGGCCTCCGACACCGTCGCCCGGGTCTCGGGGGACGAGTTCGTCGTGCTGCTGCGCGAGCTCTCGGACGCCGAGGACGTCCAGCGCAGCGCGGCAACGATCGTGGCGGCGGTCGGCGCCCCGATCCCCCTCCCTGGTCTCGGCGAGGTCGCGGTCGGCGCGAGCCTCGGCATCGCCGTGGTGGGTGAGCATGGCTCGACCCCGGACGAGCTCCTGAGCGCCGCCGACGCCGCGATGTACGCGGTCAAGCGCGCGGGTGGACACGCCTACGCGCTCGCGCGCTGAGCCCGAGCGAGGCGGCGACGGGGGCCGCAGATCTCTCGACGTCGAGACATCCTGCGCACGGGCGGTAGCCTCGGTCGCGTGAGCGCCCTGACCCGACCCACCCCCCGCGACCCGTCCGACGACGGGTTGCTCCGGCGTGGCGCGCGCGTCACCGGCATCGCGCTGCGCTCGGCTCCCAGACCCTTCGCGGTCGGCATCGGCGGGTCGCTGCTCTACGCCGTGATGATGGTGCTGTCCTCGCTGGTGCTCGGCTGGGTCACCGACGAGGTCCTGCTGCCGACCTTCGAGGCCGGCGAGGCCGACCGTGGGCTGCTGCTGCTCGCGGTGCTGCTGATCGTCGGGGTCGCGCTGCTGAAGGCCATCGGCGTCGTCGCTCGCCGACTGGGTGCCTACGCCGCCCAGTACCGCCTGCAGGCCCTGTACCGCCGCAAGGTCACCCGGCGCTACCTCGAGCTCCCGATCGCCTGGCACCGCCGCCATCCCACCGGGGAGCTGCTGTCCAACGCCAACGCGGACGTCGAGTCCGCGTTCTTCGTGGCCGCACCCCTGCCGATGGCGGTGGGTGCGAGCCTGCTGCTGCTCATCACCGCAGGCCTGCTGATCGTCACCGACCCGGCGCTGGCGGCGATCGGCTTCGCGGTCGGTCCGCTGCTGGCCTTCGCGAACTGGTTCTACCAGCGCCGTATGCGGTGGGCGGCGACGGTCGCCCAGCAGGCCCGAGCCGAGGTCGCCGAGGTGGCGCACGAGTCCTTCGACGCGGCGCTGGTGGTGAAGACGCTCGGCCGTGAGGACGCCGAGGAGGCGCGGTTCCGCGCCATCTCCGAGGACCTGCGCGACAAGATGATCCGGGTCGGCAGGCTGCGGGCGTTCTTCGACCCGGTCATCGAGGCCCTCCCGAACATCGGCATCCTGCTGGTGCTGCTGGTCGGCTCCTACCGGGTCCGGGACGGGGCGTTGACGCCCGGTGATCTGGTCCAGTTCGCCTACCTGTTCCGGTTGGTCGCCCTGCCGATGCGGGTGTTCGGGTGGTTCCTCGGTGAGCTCCCGCGCGCGGTGGTCGGATGGGACCGGGTCTCGCGGGTGCTCGACGCCGACGCGCGCATGGCCTACGGCCGGGCCTCGGGTGCGGGTGAGGGTGGTGCCGCGACCGCGCTCGCCGAGGTGGGGTTCCGGCATCCGAGCTCGGACCGCGAGCACCTCGACGGCTCCACGCCCGCCGGCGAGGTTCGCGCCGAGGACGTGCGTGGGCGCGGGATCCGCTCCGTCACCTTCGACATCGAGGCAGGCCGCACCGTCGCGCTGGTGGGTGCGACGGGATCGGGGAAGTCCACCGTGGCGTCCCTGCTGGTGCGGCTGTACGACCCGGACACCGGCACCGTGACGCTCGACCGCACGGCCCTGCCGGACCTCGCGCGTGAGCAGCTCGCCAGCAACGTCGCGATCGTCTTCCAGGAGGCGTTCCTGTTCGACGACACGGTGCGGGACAACATCACCCTCGGCGCCGACCTCCCCCAGGAGCGGGTCGAGGCCGCCGCCCGGCTCGCCCAGGCCGACGGCTTCATCCGCGAGCTCGAGCACGGCTACGACACCCCCGTCGGCGAGCGGGGCGCGACCCTCTCCGGCGGCCAGCGGCAGCGCATCGCGCTCGCCCGGGCGCTCGTGCGGCAGCCACGCCTGCTCGTGCTGGACGACGCCACCTCGGCGGTCGACCCGGCGGTGGAGTCCGACATCCTGCGCGGGCTCGCCGATGCCGCCCTGCCCTCCACGGTCGTGGTGGTCGCCTACCGCCAGGGCTCGATCACCCTGGCCGACGAGGTGGTGCTCGTCGCCGACGGCGAGGTCATCGCCCGCGGCCCGCACCACGACCTGCTCGCCACCGTCCCGGCCTACCGCCACCTCGTCACCGCCTACGAGGAGGACGCGCGCGAGCGGGGGTCCTCCCTGGCCGCACCGACCGGCGAGGAGGAGGCCTCGTGAGCGCGACCCCGGAGCCCGACGCCACCGGCGGCACCGACGAGCGCCCCGACCAGGACGCGGTAGCGGAGCAGGCGGCGCGCCCGACCACGCCCGAGGGTGCCTGGCGGACCATGCGACGTGGCCTCGCCCTGTCGCCGGAGCTCAAGGTCGGCCTGGCCGGCACGCTCGCGCTGGCGCTGGTCGCCACGGCCGGGCGGGCCATCGTGCCGATCGCCATCCAGCGCACCATCGACGATGGGCTCGCGGGTGGTGGCGGGCTCGACCTCGACGCGGTGGTGCAGGTCGTCGCCGGCGCAGCCGTGGCGGTGCTCGTGACCGCGCTGGCCAGCGGGGCGATGAACTACCGGCTGGCCGCCGTGGTCGAGGGGGCGCTGTCGAGCCTGCGCGTGCGCGCCTTCCGCCACATCCACGACCTGTCCATGCTGCACCAGGCGAGCCAGCAGCGCGGGGCGCTGGTGTCGCGGGTGACCTCGGACGTCGACGAGATCAGCCGCTTCATGCAGTGGGCCGGCCTGAACCTCATCACCAGCGTCGGCCAGCTCACGGTCGCGACGCTCGTGATGTTCGCCTACTCCTGGCAGCTGACCCTGCTCGTGCTCGCCGTGTTCGTGCCCTTCGTGGTCGGGGCGCGGTGGTTCCAGCGCCGGCTGACGGTCGCCTACCTGCTCGTGCGCGAGCGCGTGGGTGCGATGCTCGGGGTGCTCGCGGAGACGGTCGTCGGTGCCCAGGTGGTGCGCGCCTACGGCATCGAGACGCGGACCCAGGACCGCCTCGACGAGCGCATCGAGGCGCATCGCAGCGCCGCCGTGCGCGCCGGCGCGTACTCCTCCACCTTCTCCGGGACCGGCGAGGTCTTCGGTGCGCTGGCGACCGCGGTCGCCGTCGTGGGCGGGGTGTGGCTCGGGCTGGACGACCAGGTCACCGTCGGGACGGTGCTCGCCTTCCTCTTCCTCATCACCCTGTTCGTGGACCCGGTCCTGATCGCCGCCGAGGTCATCAACGAGGGCCAGACCGCGGTGGCCGGGTGGCGGCGGGTGCTGGACATCCTGGACCTCGAGCCGGACGTCGCCGACCCGGGCGAGGAGGGCCTCGAGCTGCCGCCCGGTCCGGTCGGCATCCGTTTCGAGCACGTCGCCTTCCGCTACCCCCGCCCCGGTGAGACCGCCCGGACCGCGACCGGGCCGGTGGTGCTGGCCGACGTCGACGTCGAGGTGGCACCACGCACCCGGGTCGCGGTGGTGGGGGAGACCGGGTCGGGCAAGACGACCTTCGCGAAGCTCCTCACCCGCCTGATGGACCCCGTGGCGGGGCGGGTGCTGCTCGGTGGCGTGCCCGTGGACCGCATCCGCTTCGCCTCCCTGCGCCGTCGGGTCGTCATGGTGCCCCAGGACGGCGCGCTGTTCGACGGGACGATCGCCGACAACGTCCGCATGGGCCGCGAGGACCTCAGCGACGACGACCTCGCGCTCGCCTTCCTCGAGCTGGGGCTGAGCGAGTGGATCGAGGAGCTGCCGGACCACCTCGAGACCCGCGTCGGCGAGCGCGGCGCCTCGCTGTCGGCGGGGGAACGCCAGCTCGTGGCGCTCGCCCGGGCCTACGTCGCCAACCCGGACCTGCTCGTGCTGGACGAGGCCACCTCGGCGGTCGACCCGGCCACCGAGGTCCGGACCCAGCGGGCGCTGGCGGGGCTGACCTCGGGGCGCACGACGGTGACGATCGCGCACCGGCTGTCCACCGCGGAGGCCGCGGACGAGGTGCTGGTCTTCGACGCGGGGCGGCTGGTCCAGCGCGGCCACCACCGCGACCTCGTCGCCCAGGGCGGGGTCTACGGTCGGCTGCACGCGAGCTGGACGCGGGGCGTGGGCAGCCGCCAGGCCGGCTAGGGCACCGATCGCCGGTGGGGTTGCACGAACCTTCGCTCTGGGGAAGGTTCGTGCGTGTGGCGCGGTGGGAACGGTGGTGGGGCTGCACGAACCTTCGCTGTGGGGAAGGTTCGTGCGTGTGGCGGGGTGGGTGATGCGCCGGGGTCATCGCCGGCGGCGACGCGCACGTATCCTCGTGCTCCGGTCCGGAGGTCACCCGTCGTGTCAGAGGTCAGCGTCCCGTCCACGCCCGCGGCAAAGCCCCCACGGACGGAGCCCCGGCAGGCGGAGCCCCGGCAGACGGAGCCC